>NZ_JBSFVZ010000025.1:0-131070 GCF_053592575.1 Streptomyces sp. NPDC002640
CCGAGGACGACGGCTGCCTCGCGGCGGACGAGCGCGGTGAGCTCGGCCAGCTGCTCGGTCTCCGGCAGCGCGGCGAGCCGTCCCCGCAGCCCGGACGACGACTCGCCCGAGCCCTCCCCCGCACGCCTGCGGCGGTTCCTCACCAGGGAGCGGTAGAGCGCGGGGACGGGCTTGTCGTCCGCGGCACGTTGCTGGGCGGTGAGGTCGAGCTTCACCGGCACGAGGTGGGGAACGGTGTTCTGCTCGAGTGCCAGGTCGAGTGCGGTGAGGGCTTGGGGGCTGGTGAGGGGGGTGATGCCGTTGCGGCGGAGGCGGGCGTGTTCGGCTTGTCCGAGGGTGGCGGTGAGGCCGGTGCCGCCGGAGGGTTGCCAGAGGCCCCAGGAGAGGCTGGTGGCGGGGAGGCCGTCGGTGTGGCGGCGGGTGGCGAGGGCGTCGAGGTAGGTGTTGGTGGCGGCGTAGTTGGTCTGGCCGGCGCCGCCGAGGACGCCTGCGGCGGAGGAGAAGAGGATGAACGCGGCGAGGTCGGGGGCGAGTTCGCGGGTGAGTTCGTCGAGGTGGGTGGCGCCGGTGGCTTTGGGTGTCCAGACGGTGGTGAGGCGTTCGGTGGTCTGGGCGGCCAGGACGCCGTCGTCGAGGACGGCGGCGAGGTGGAAGACGCCGGTCCAGGGGTGGGCGGGGTCGGTGAGCAGGTCGCGGAGGGCATCGCGGTCGGCGGTGTCGCAGGCGATGACCTGGACGGTTTCGGCGCCGGTGGTGGTGAGGTCGTCGATCAGGTCGGGGATGCCGGGGGCGTCGGGGCCGCGTCGGGAGGTGAGGACGAGGTGGCGGATGCCGTGCCGGGTCACGAGGTGGCGGGCGACCTCGCGGCCGAGTTCGCCGGTGCCGCCGGTGATCAGGACGGTGCCGTCGGGGTCGAGGCGTGCGTGACCGTCCTGGGCGGGGGTGGTGGTGACGGGGGTGAGGCGGGCGGTGCGGACCTCGCCGTCACGGACGACCAGCTCCGGTTCGTCCGTCAGCGCGAGGGCATCGAGCAGCAGCGTGCCGTCGGAGGTGTCGATGTCGACGAGTCGGATGGTGCGGTCGGGGTGTTCGGCCCGCGCGGCGCGGATCAGGCCCCAGAGGGGGGCGTGGGCGAGGTCCTGGACACCGTCCCCGGCGTCGACCGCGCCGCGGGTGATCCACACGAGTTCCGTGTTCTCGAGGCGGTCGTCGGCCAGCAACTGCTGGGCGGTCTGCAGCGCGGAGGCGGTGGCGGCGAGGGCATCGGTGGTGGCTGGGGTGGTGGCGTCCACCACGATCCGCTCGGGGGTCTCGGTCAGGTCGTCGAGGTCCGTGACCGGTTGGGCGTCCAGGGCACGGGCCAGTGTCCCGTCACCGCCCAGTACCCATGTGTCCCGCTCGGGTTCTGCGTCGGCGGCGCGGACTGGCCGGAACTCCACCCGGTAGACGTGCTCGACCGACCCACCCACACGCACCTGCTCCGCAGTGGCTTCCCGGAGCCGCAGGCCTTCGGCGTGCGCGACGGGGCGGCCGGACTGATCGACCACCGTGACGCGCACGGTGTAATCCGCCTCGTCCAGCTCGATCGCCACGCGCGCCTCGTCGGCTCCGGTGGCGTGGAGTTCGACGTCGTTCCACTCGAACGGCAACAGGACGGTTCCGTCACTCACAGCGTCGGCGCTCTGGACGCCCATGAGGGTGTGGAGGGCACTATCGAGGAGGGCGGGGTGAATGCCGAAGCCGTCGGTCTTGAGTCCCTCGGGGAGGCGGACCAGACCGTAGGCGGTGTTGCCCTTGCGCCAGAGTTCGGTAAGGCCCTGGAAAGCGGGGCCGTAGTGGAGGCCGCGGGCGGCGAAGGCGTCGTAGAAGCCGCCGAGATCGATCGCCTCGGCGCCGGGAACGGGCCACTGGGCCAGTTCTTCGAAGCCGTCGGTGGTGTTGGTGGTTTCGGTGAGTTCGCCGGTGGCGTGGGTGCGCCAGGGAGTGTCGTCCGAAGCGTCCTCGGTGCGGCTGTAGAGAGTGATCGGACGCTGGCCCTCGCTGTTGGCCGCGCCGACGACGACCTGCAGACGAACCGCCCCGTCCTCGGGAAGGACGAGCGGCTCCAGCAGGGTGAGCTCGGAGACGCGTTCGGCGCCGACGTGGTGGCCGGCGGTCAGGGCGAGTTCGAGGAGGCCGGTGCCGGGGACGAGGACGGTGCCGAAGGCGGCGTGCTCACCGAGCCAGGGCTGGTCCGTCAGAGAGAGGCGTCCGGTGAGGAGGTGTCCCTCACCGTCGGCGAGGCCGAGGGCGGCTCCGAGCCAGGGGTGGTCCGACACTTCCAGGCCGACGGTGCGGACGTCGCCGGACGGCTTCGCCGTCTCGATCCAGAAGTGCTCGCGCTGGAAGGCGTAGGTGGGCAAAGCGACAAGACCAGCGCCGCTGGTGTCGCCGAGGACCTTGTCCCAGTCCAGGTCGTAGCCCTGGACGTGCAGGAGACCGAGGTTGCGCAGAAGCTGCTCGGGTCCGCCGTTGCGGCGGCTGAGGGAGCCGACCACGATCCCGCCGCGTTCGGCGCCGGCGTCGGTCAGCGGCATCGCCAGGACCGGGTGCGCCGACATCTCGACGAACACGGTGTGGCCGTCGTCGAGGAGTTTGGCCAGGGCGCGGTCGAAGCGGACGGGCTGGCGCAGGTTGCGGCACCAGTAGGCGCCGTCGAGCTCGGGTCCGGTGGCGATGTCGCCCGTGACCGTCGAGTAGAGGGGCATGGTCGCCCGGCCCGGAACGAGCCCCGCGTACTGCTCGGAGAGCCCGGGCAGGAGGGGGTCCATCTGGGCGTTGTGGGAGGCGTAGTCGACGTTGATCTTCCGCGCGTACACGCCCTGCTCACCCAGCTGCTCCACCAGCCGCACCACGGCCTCGGCCTCGCCGGAGACGATGGTCGAGCCGGGGGTGTTCACCGCGGCCACGGACAAGGCGCCGTCGAACGGGGCGATGAACTCCTCCACCTCCGCGACCGGTCGTTCGACGAGGGCCATACCGCCCTGACCGGCGCAGGCGAGGACCGCCTGCGAGCGGCGGGCGACGACCAGAGCGCCCTGCTCCAGGGTGAGGGCGCCGGCCACGACTGCGGCGACGACTTCGCCCTGGGAGTGCCCGATCACCGCGGCCGGCTCGACACCAAGCGAACGCCACAACGCGGACAGAGCCACACCCATCGCGAACAGCGCGGGCTGGACAACATCAACCCGGTCGAAGCCCGGGTGGCCGTCCTCGACTCCTGCCAGGACGTCGCGGACCGACCAGCCCGTGAACGGCAGCAGCGCCGCGTCACACGCGTCGACGGCCTCGCGGAACACCGCACTGCTCGCCAGCAGCTCCCGGCCCATGCCGACCCACTGCGAACCCTGACCCGGGTAGACGAAGACGACCTTGCCCCGCCGTTCGGCGAGCCCGGTCACCACCGCGTCGTGCGCCTCGCCCTCCGCCAACGCCCGCAGAGCGGCGACCAGTTCGGACGCATCGGCCGCAACGACGCTCGCCCGTGCCTCGAAGTGGGCGCGGTGTCGGGCGGCGGTGACCGCCACGCCGGCGACGGGCGCCTCAGGGTGCCGTGAGAGCCAGTCGGCCCAGCGGCCGGCCTGCTCGCGCAGCGCGGCCTCGTCCCGGCCGGAGACCACCACCGGCAGCGGGGTGCCGTCGTGCGGCGTCCTAGGGTCCGCCGGTTCGGCGGCGGTGGGCGGCTCCTCCAGCACCACGTGCGCGTTGGTGCCGCTGAGCCCGAACGACGACACGCCCGCGCGGCGGACGCGCTCCGCGTCCTGCGTCCACGGCCGGGCCTCCTGCAGCAGCTCCAGCCCACTGTCCTTCCACTCCACGAGCGGGCTCGGCTGATCGGCGTGCAGCGTCTTCGGCAGCGTTCCGTGCTCGAGGGCGAGGACCATTTTGATGACCCCCACCACACCCGCGGCGGCCTGCGCGTGCCCGATGTTGGACTTCGACGAGCCCAGCCACACCGGCCGGTCCTCCGGCCGTCCCGGCCCGAAGACCTCGGCCAGGGCACCGGCCTCGATCGGGTCGCCCAGCGACGTGCCGGTGCCGTGCGCCTCGATCGCGTCGATGTCGGCCGGCGACAGCCGGGCCGCTTCGAGCGCGGCCTGCACGACCCGCTGCTGCGACGGCCCGTTCGGGGCGGTCAGGCCCTGGCTGCGGCCGTCCTGGTTCACCGCCGAGCCCCGGATGACGGCCAGGACGCGGTCGCCGTCCCGCTCCGCGGCCGACAGCCGCTTCAGCGCCAGGACACCCACGCCCTCGGCCCAGCCGGCACCGTCCGCCGCGGCCGAGAAGGACTTGCACCGCCCGTCCGCCGCCATCCCCTTCAGCCGCGAGAACTCCACGAACAAGGAGGGAGCGCTCATCAGGGTCACGCCGCCGGCGAGTGCCAGGTCGCACTCGTCCTGGCGGAGGGCCTGCACGGCGAGGTGTACGGCCACGAGCGACGAGGAGCAGGCCGTGTCCACCGTGATGGCGGGTCCTTGGAGGCCGAGGGTGTAGGCCACCCGGCCCGAGACCACGCTCGATGCCTTGCCGGTGCTCACATAGCCGTCGAGAGCGTCGAGGTCCCGGCCCAGGTCGCCGTAGTCCGAGCTCATGGTCCCGAGGTAGACGCCGGTGCGGCTCTCCCCCAGCGACGCGGGCCTGATGCCGGCGCGCTCCAGGGCCTCCCAGGAGGTCTCCAGGACGAGCCGCTGCTGCGGGTCCATCGACAGCGCCTCGCGCGGCGAGATGCCGAAGAACGCGGCGTCGAAGTTCTCGATGTCGGCCAGGAAGCCGCCCTCGCGGGCGTAGCTCTTGCCGACGGCCTCCGGATCCGCGTCGAACAGGTTCAGCCCGTCCCAGCGCGACGGCAGCCCGCCCACGGCGTCACCGCCCGCCGCCAGCAGCTCCCAGAACGCCTCCGGCGTGTCGATCCCGCCCGGCAGCCGGCACGCCATCGACACGATCGCGATGGGTTCCCGCTGTCGTGCCTGGCGGGCCTCCAGTTCCGATGCCCGCTTCTGCAGTGCCCGGATCGCGGGGAGTGCGGCTTCCATTGCGTTCTGGTTCGACATCGACACCTTCGAGCCTCTCTGCACTGTCACCGCGGGAGATCGGGCGTCCCGGAGAGCAGACCAGGGACTCCACCACCCAACCGTTCGGGACTTGAGCGGCAGTCGACATGACCTGGTGTTCGGCAGAGGTGAGGCAGGGACCGACGGGTGCTCGGCCCCTGCCTCATCGGCGCTTTCGCGTCGGCGTCCCCCGGTCAGTCCCTGTCGAGACCCGACGCCTCGAACAGTGCGTTGAGTTCGGCGTTGATGTCGTCCACCGAGCGTTCCTCGCCTCCCGCCGTGGCCGCGACGGGCACGGCCACGGCCGCGGCCGCGGGATCCGCGGTGCCGGGGGCCTGCTCGTTGGCCAGCTCGACGAGGCGGTCGAGCAGGCCGCTGGCGTGGAGCCGGTCCGCGGAGAGCCGCTGCAGGGCCCAGCCGAGCAGGGCCTCGGGGTCGTCCGTGCCGGCCGTCGTGGCCGCGTCGGCGGTACCGGAGTCGGCCACGGGCAGCTTCATCCGGTCGAGGATCAGCCCGGCGATGTGCTGCGGGGTGGGGTAGTCGAAGGCGAGGGTCGCCGGCAGGGACAGGCCGCTCTCCGCGGCGAGACGGCGGCGCAGTTCCACCGCCATCAGCGAGTCGAGGCCGAGGTCCTTGAGCACCTGGTCCGGCGCCGGCGAGCCGGTCTCCGACATGCCGAGCACGGTGGCGACCTCACGCAGGACCATGGCGGTGACCAGCTCCGCCCGCTGTTCCGCGGGAGCCGCCAGCAACTGCTCGCGCAGGCCGCCCTGACCGGTCGTGGCGTCGCCCGGCCCGCCCGCGCGGCGCAGCCGGGGCCGCACCAGTGCCCGGAAGAGCGCGGGAACGTCGTCCCCGCGGTCCGCCTGCCGCTGGACGGCCCGCAGGTCGAGCTTGACCGGGACGAGGCTGTCCGCCGGTCGGGCCAGCGCCGCGTCGAGGAGGGCCAGGCCGGTGTCGAACGGCAGCGGCGCGATGCCCTGGCGCCGCATGCGCTCGAGTTCGACCGTGCCCAGATGGGAGGTCATGCCGACGCCGGCCTGGTGCCACAGGCCCCAGGCGAGGCTGGTGACCGGGCGGCCCTCCGCCCGGCGGCGGACGGCGAAGGCGTCCAGGTAGGCGTTGGCCGAGCCGTAGATGCCCTGTCCGGCGGTGCCGAAGGTGCCCGCGGCGGAGGAGAAGAGGACCAGGGCGGCGAGGTCCAGGTCACGGGTCAGCTCGTCGAGGTGGTGGACGCCGGTGACCTTCGGGGTCATCACATGGGAGAGCCGCTGGGCGTCCTGGCCGAGGACGGTGCCGTCGTCCAGGACGCCGGCGAGGTGCAGGACCGCCGTCCACGGGTGATCCTGCGCAGCAAGACCGAGCACTTGCGCAACGTCATCTCGCCGAGCGACATCACAGACCACCACTCGTACGCACTGTGCACCTTCTTCTTCCAGTTCACGGATGAGCTCGGACGCGCCGGGTGCCTCGGGGCCCCGGCGGGAGGTGAGCACCAGGTGGCGCACACCGTGGTGGCGTACCAGGTGCCTGGCGGTCTCCCGGCCGAGTTCGCCCGTGCCGCCGGTGATCAGGACGGTGCCGTCCGGATCGAGCGGCCGCGGGGACGCCGCGTCGGACACGCCGTCCGACACGGCGTCGGCGCGGGTCAGGCGTGCGGCACGCGGTTCGCCCGCCCGGACGGCCAGCTCGGGCTCCCCGGTGGTGGCGAGGGCGCGGACGAGGCCGTCCCGGTCCGTGTCGTCGGGGCCGAGGTCGATCAGGCGCAGCCCGCGCTCGGGGTGCTCGGCCCGGGCCGAGCGCAGCAGACCCCACAGAGGCGCGTGGGGTAGTCCGTCGAGCCGGTCGTCCGGCACGGCGGACACGGCGCCCCGGGTCACCCAGACGAGTTCCGTCGCCGTGAGCCGCTCGTCGGCCAGGAGCGTCTGGAGCTGGGCGAGGGCGTGCTCGGTGGCCCGGTAGGCGGCCTCCGGCCCGCTGTCGAACGGGGGGCGGCCGGTGGCGTCGACGACGATACGGGCGGGTGCGCCGCTCTCCGCGCCCAGCAGGGCCGCGAGCTCGTCGGTGTCGGCGAGGCAGGGCAGGCCCAGCAGCCCGGCGAGCGCACCGGTGCCGCCGAGAACGGCGGACGCGGCCGGTCCTTGGGGACGGGACGCCGGCACCGGACGCCACTCCAGGCGGTGCAGTCCGTCGGCGGCCCCGCGCGCCGCGCGCAGTTGCGCCGCGGTGGCCCGGCGCAGGTGGAGCGCGCCGATCCGGACGACGGGTTCGCCGGTCGTGTCGCACGCCCAGAGCCGGATCCGGAGTCCTTCCTCCGAGCGCCGGTCGCCCGTCTCGGGAGGCAGCACGTCGATACGGACGCGCAGGTCCGCGCCGCCGGCGGCGTACAGCTCCACGTCGCTCCACTCGAAGGGCAGCAGTGCGCCCTCCGTCTCCGGCTCGCCGGGGGCGGCGGTCACGGACCGCATGACGTGCAGCGCGGTGTCCAGCAGCGCCGGGTGGAGCAGGAAGGCGTCGGCGGAGGCCGTCGCGGGCAGCTGGACGGTGCCGTAGGCGGTGTCACCCTTGCGCCACAGTCCGGTCAGTCCCTGGAAGACGGAGCCGTAGTCGATGCCCTGCGCGGCGAAGCGATCGTAGAAGCCGTCGAGTGGTACGCGCTCGGCCGCGGCGGTGGCCGTCGGCCAGCCGCGCAGCTCGGCGAAGACCGGGTCCGTGGTGGGCGCGGGAACCGGCGCTGCGGCGTCCCGCAGTTCCCCGCTCGCGTGGCGGGTCCATTCGGCGTGTGCCCCGTCGGCGCTGCTGTGGACGGCGATCGTGCGCCGGCCCGCGGTGTCCGGTGCGCCGACGGTGACCTGGATGCGCACCGGGTCGTCGACCACCAGCGGTTCGGCCAGCGTCAGCTGGGCGACACCCGCCGCGCCCGCCTCGTGGGCCGCGGCGGTGGCGAGCTCCAGCAGACCGGTGCCGGGGACCACGGCGGAACCGAAGACGGTGTGGTCCCTCAGCCAGGGCTGGTCCGCGAGCGACAGCCGCCCGGTGACCAGGTGCCCCTCACCGTCCGCGAGCGGGGTGACGGCGCCGATCCAGGGGTGCGCGGAGGCCTCGAGCCCGAGCGACCCGGCGTCACCCGACGGCTTCGGGGTCTCCAGCCAGTAGCGCTCGCGCTGGAAGGCGTAGGTGGGCAGAGCGACAGGACCAGCATCGCCGGCGTCGCCGAGGACCTTGTCCCAGTCCAGGTCGTAACCCTGGACATGCAGGAGGCCGAGATTGCGCAGAAGCTGGCCCGGTCCGCCGTCGCGGCGGCTGAGCGAACCGACCACGATCCCGCCGCGTTCGGCGCCGGCGTCGGTCAACGGCATCGCCAGGACCGGGTGCGCCGACATCTCGACGAACACGGTGTGGCCGTCGTCGAGCAGCTTGGCCAAGGCGCGGTCGAAGCGGACGGGCTGGCGCAGGTTGCGGCACCAGTAGGCGCCGTCCAGCTCCTGCCCCGAGGCCACCTCGCCGGTGACCGTCGAATAGAACGGGATGGCCGCCTGCCCCGCGACCAGCCCCTCGAAGTGCTCGGCGAGAGCCGGCAGGAGGGGGTCCATCTGGGCGTTGTGGGAGGCGTAGTCGACGTTGATCTTCCGCGCGTACACGCCCTGCTCACCCAGCTGCTCCACCAGCCGCACCACGGCCTCGGCCTCGCCGGAGACGATCGTCGAGCCGGGGGTGTTCACCGCCGCCACGGACAGCGCGTCACCGAACGGCGCGATGAACTCCTCCACCTCCCCGACCGGCCGCTCGACAAGCGCCATGCCGCCCTGACCGGCGCAGGCGAGGACCGCCTGCGAGCGGCGGGCGACGACCAGAGCACCCTGCTCCAGGGTGAGGGCGCCGGCCACGACTGCGGCGACGACCTCGCCCTGGGAGTGCCCGACCACCGCGGCCGGCTCGACACCAAGGGAACGCCACAACGCGGACAGAGCCACACCCATCGCGAACAGCGCGGGCTGCACCACGTCGACCCGGTCGAACCCGGGGTGGCCGTCCTCGACTCCTGCCAGGACGTCGCGGACCGACCAGCCCGTGAACGGCAGCAGCGCCGCGTCACACGCCTCCACGGCCTCGCGGAACACCGCACTGCTCGCCAGCAGCTCCCGGCCCATGCCGACCCACTGCGAACCCTGACCCGGGTACACGAACACGACCTTGCCCCGCCGTTCGGCGAGCCCGGTCACCACCGCGTCGTGCGCCTCACCCTCCGCCAACGCCCGCAGAGCGGCGACCAGTTCGGACGCATTAGCCGCGACGACGCTCGCCCGCGACGGGAAGTGCGTGCGGTGACGCGCCGCGGTCACGGCGACATCCGTGACCGGGGCCTCCGGGTGCTCGGACAGGAAGTCCGCCCAGCGGCCCGCCTGCTCCCGCAGCGCGGCCTCGTCCTGGCCGGACACCACCACCGGCACCGGCCGACCGCCTGCGGCGGCCGGAGCCGAGGTCGCCCGGACCGGCGGTTCCTCGACGATCACATGGGCGTTGGTCCCGCTCAGCCCGAACGACGACACGCCCGCCCGGCGAGGACGGCCGCCGTCCCGCTGCCAGGGCTCGAGCTGGTCGACCACGCGCACGGGCAGGTCGTCCCAGGCGATCGCCGGGTTGCGGGGGGTGCTGCGCACGGTGGCGGGCAGCGCGTCGTGCCGGAAGGAGGCGAGCAGCTTGCAGACGCCCGCGATGCCCGCCGCGGACTCCAGGTGTCCGATGACGCTCTTCGCCGTGCCGAGACCGAGGGCGTTGCCGGGCTCACGGCCCTTGCCGTAGACGGCGGCGAGGGCCTGGACCTCGATCGGGTCGCCCAGCGAGGTGCCGGTGCCGTGGCACTCGACGTAGTCGACGTCGGCCGGGGAGAGGCCGGCCGAGTCGAGCGCGGCGCGGACGACCTTCTGCTGCGAGGAACCGTTGGGGGCGGTGATGCCGCTGCTGGCGCCGTCGTGGTTGACGGCGGTGCCGCGGATCACCCCGAGCACCGGGCGGCCTTGGGCGAGGGCGTCCGACAGGCGCATGACGGCGATCACGCCGACGCCCTCACCACGGCCGTAGCCGTCGGCGTCGGCGGAGAAGGTCTTGCTGCGGCCGTCCGGCGCGAGGGCGTGCGAGCGGCTGAGCCCCACGAACGCGCCCGGGTCGGCGAGCACCTGCACACCGCCGGTGAGGGCCAGTTCGCACTCGCCGGCGCGCAGCGCCTCGCAGGCCAGGTGCAGGGCGACCAGGGAGGACGAGCAGGCCGTGTCGACGGACAGCGCGGGTCCCTGCAGGCCCAGGTGGTAGGAGAGCCTGCCCGCGTTGAAGCTGGAGAGGCTGCCGGTGAGGGTGTAGGTGTCGGCGCTGCCGCCCTGCCGGTACTTGCCGTACTCGCCCGCCCCGGCGCCGACGAAGACGCCGGTGCGGGAGTCCCGCAGGTCGCGCGGGCGGATCCCGGCGTCCTCCAGGGCGTTCCAGGCGGCTTCCAGGAGCAGCCGGTGCTGGGGGTCCATGGGTTCGGCCTCACGCGGGCTGATGCCGAAGAAGGCCGCGTCGAAGCCGGCGACGTCGCGCAGGAACGAGGCGTGACGGGTGTAGGTGCGGCCCTCCGCGTCGGGGTCCGGGTCGTAGTAGGCGTCGATGTCGAAGCGGTCGGCGGGCACCGTGGTGACCGTGTCGCGGCCCTCGGCGAGGACGGCCCACAGGCTGTCGAGGTCGACGGCGTCACCGGGCATGCGCAGGCCGGTGCCGACCACGGCGAGCGGCTCGTCGCCGCGCGCACGGACCGTCGTGGTACCCGGGGCGTCGGTGGTGGCGGGGGCGAGTTCCTCGAGCAGCCACCGGGTGGCCGAGGCCAGGTCGGGCCGGTCGAAGGCGAGGGTCCGCGGGGTGGTGACTCCGGTGCGCCGCTGGACGCGGGCGCTGAAGTCGACGGACATCATCGAGTCGAAGCCGAGGTCCTTGAAGCCGCGTTCGGGGTCGAGCGAGCGCGGATCGGCCACCCCGAGCACGGCGGCGGCCTCCACGGCCAGCAGGTGCCGGACGTGCTCCTCACGGGCGTCCTCCGGCAGGTCGAGCAGGGTGGAGCGCAGCGAGGTGTCCGGACCGGCGGGTGCGGCGGGGGCGGCTTCGGGGATGCCGCGCAGCAGGGGACGGTCGCGGCCGTCCGTGAAGGCGGCGGAGGCCTGCGGCCAGTCGACGTCCGCGACGACCGTCGTGGTCCGGGTGTGCCGGGCGGCGAGGGCGGCGTCGAGGGCGGCCAGGGCCTGCCGTACGGGCAGGGGGGTCAGGCCGATGCGGCGCAGCTGGGTCTCGGCGGCGCCGTGGGTCATGCCGCCGTCCGCCCACGGTCCCCAGGCGAGGGAGATCGCGGGCAGGCCCTCGGCGCGGCGCCGGGCGGCCAGGGCGTCGAGGGCGGCGTTCGCCGCCGCGTAGTTGGCCTGGCCGGTGTTGCCGAGCACGCCGATGACCGAGGAGTACAGCACGAAGGCGTCGAGGTCGCGATGGCGGGTGAGTTCGTGGAGGTGCGCGGCCGCGGTCTGCTTGGGGGCCGCGGCGGCCGCCAGGGCCGCCGTGTCGAGCCGGGTGAGCAGGCGGTCGTCGAGGACGCCCGCGGTGTGGAAGACGGCGCGCAGCGGGGTGGCGTCGTCGTCGATCCGGTCGAGCAGGCCGGCCAGGGCCGCCCGGTCGGTGACGTCGCAGGCGGTGACGGTGACGCGGGAGCCGGCGGCCTCGAGCTCGGCGGCGAGTTCGGCCGCGCCGTCGGCGGCCGGGCCGCGGCGGGACACCAGGACGAGGTGTTCGGCGCCGCGTGCGGCCAGGTGGCGGGCGAGGTGCCCGGCGAGGGCCCCGCTGCCCCCGGTGATGAGGACGGTGCCGCGGGGCTTCCAGGGCCGGGCGGCGGTGTGCCCGGCGCGGCGCAGCCTGCGGACGAGACGTCCGGCCGGCCGCAGGGCGGTGTGCTCCTCGGCGGCGGGGGTGCCGTGGGCGGCGAGGGTGGCCAGCAGTTGACGGGTGACGGCCGGGTCGAGCGGGCCGGTGGGCGCGGTGCCGGCGGGCAGGTCGACGAGGCCGCCCCAGCGGTCGCCGTGTTCCAGGGCGACGACGTGGCCGAGGCCCCAGACGGCGGCCTGTTCCGGGGCGGGCGCCGGGTCGTCGGGGCGGGCGGCCACCGCGCCCTGGGTGATCAGCCACAGCGGTGCCCGCACCCCGGCGTCCGACAGGGCCTGGACGAGCGTGAGGGTGTGGGCGGTGCCGTTGCTCACGTCCGGGTGCGCGGGATGGGGGGCGGTGTCGGCGGCGGTGAGGGCGAGGACCGCGTCGAAGGTCTCGTCGCCGCAGGCCGCGGTCAGGGTCGCGGCGAGGGCGGCGCGGTCGTCGTCGGTGGTCAGCACGCGGGTGCGGGCGCCCGTGCCGGCCAGCGTCGTGGCGAGGTGGTCGGCGAGCGGGAGGGCGGCGGGCGGAGCGGCGATCAGCCAGGCGCCGGGCGCGGCGGGCGCGGTGCCCGGGACGGCGGACGGCTCCCAGGCCTCCTCGTACATCCGGTCGGCGGTGCCGGCGGACGTGTCCCGCTGTTCGCGCCAGGCGGCGAGGTAGGGCAGGGCGGTGGCGAGGTCGTCGGGGTCGTCGGCGCCGAGCAGTTCCGCGAGGCGTTCGGGTCCGCCCGCGCCCACGGCGTCCCACAGGGCGTCGTCGGCGGAGGACGCGGCCCGCCGGTCCCCGCCGCGGGAGGTCTCGAGCCAGTAGTGGTCCTGCTGGAAGGCGTAGACGGGAAGGTCCACGGGACGGCCCTGGGGCAGGGCCAGGTCCCAGGCGACGTCCTGGCCGCAGACGTGCAGCGCGGCCAGCGCCCGCACCAGGGCGCCCACCTCGTCCACCGGCTCCCCCGGTGTCCGGGGGGCCCGCTGCGAGGCGACGAACACCGCCTGGCCCTGCGCGCTGCCCGCGGCCATCGCCGACAGGACCGCGGCCGGACCGCACTCCAGGTAGCGGCCCACCCCTGACGTCTCCAGGGTGCGCACCACGTCGACGAAGCGCACCGCGTCCCGCACCTGCCGCACCCAGTACCGCGGGTCGGACAGTTCCCCGGCGGTCGCCCAGGTGCCCGTCACCGAGGACGCCAGCGCCACGCGCGGGGCGTGGAACGTGCACGATGCCGCGACCTGCCCGTACTGCTCGAGCATGGCCTCCATGTGGGGCGAGTGGAAGGCGTGCGAGACCTCCAGCCGGCGGGTGCGGCGGCCCTGGGCGGCGAACCGGGCGCGGACCTCCTCCACGGCCTCGGTGTCACCGGACACCACGGTCTGCACGGGGGTGTTCAGCCCCGCCACCGACACCCGGCCGGTCACGGTGGCCAGGACCTCCGCGACCTCCGCCTCGGAGGCCTCCACCGAGGCCATCGCGCCGCCCCGCTCGCAGGACTGCATCAGGCGGCCGCGTGCCGCGACCAGACGCGCGGCGTCCGCCAGGTCCAGAACCCCGGCGACGTGGGCCGCCGCGATCTCGCCGACCGAGTGCCCGGCGACCGCGTCCGGTGCGGCGCCCCAGGACCGCCACAGCCGGAACAGGGCGACCTCGACCGCGAACAGCGCCGGCTGGGTGAACTCCGTCTCGTGCACCAGGGCCGCGTCGGCGCTGTCCGGCGCGGCGAACACCGCCGCCGCCAGCGGGACGCGCAGGTGCGGGTCGAGCGCCGCGCACACCTCGTCAAAGGCCTGCCGGAACACGGGGAACGCCGCGTACAGGCCGCGGCCCATGCCCACGCGCTGGCTGCCCTGGCCGGTGAACAGCACGGCCAGGCCGCCGCCGGCCACGGCGCCCTCCACCACGTCCGGGTGGGCGCGGCCGTCCGCCAGCGCCCGCAGCCCGTCCACCGCCGCGTCCGCCGACAGGGCGGTCACGGCGGCCCGGTGCTCGAAGTGCGTGCGGTGCCGCGCCGCGGTGGAGGCGACGTCGAGGAGGTCGCCCAGACAGGCCCCGGCAAGGCGGTCCGCGAGCTGGGCGGCGTTGCGGGCCCGGGACTCCTCGGTCCTGCCGGAGACGGTCAGGACCACGGGCGCCCCGAGAGCGGTGCGTTCCCGACGGCCGTGGAGGGCGTGCCAGTCGATGTCGTGGCCCTCGCACCACAGCAGGGCGGCGAGCTCCTCCAGGCAGGGGCGGGCGAGCGCGTCGCGCCGGCCCGTCGTCAGGACGCCGGAGCGGGTGTCGCCCAGGGCGGTGAAGGTCCGTTCGAAGGAGTGCCGGGCCACGGGGTGCGGGGAGATCTCGACGATGCGCAGGCCGCGGGTGGCGGCCGGTCCGGCGCCGGTGAGCCCGCAGACGGTCTCGGCCAGGAGCATCGGCTCGCACATGTTGGCCGCCCAGTACGCGGCGTCCAGGGCGTGTCCCGCCACGGGTTCGGCGGTCACGGTGGAGACGAAGGGCACGGACGTCGTCCGGGTGCGCACGGTGCCGAGGCGGCGGACGAGTTCGGGGGCCAGGTCGCGCAGCGCGGCGCTGTGCGAGGCGTAGCCGATGTCGACCCGCAGGGTGCGCACACCGTCGTCGGCGAGCCTGCGCTCGAGGGCGGCGACGGCGTCGGTGGGCCCGGACAGGCAGACCTGCCCCGGGGCGAGGTGACCGGCGACACCGACGCCGTCACCGGCCTCGCGGACGAGTGCGCCGGCCTCGTCGACGGTGAGGTCGCAGACGACGACGGCGCCGTGACCGTCGGCGCGTTCGGCGACGAGCGCCGACCAGGTGGTGATGACCCGGGCGCCCTCCTCGAGGGACAGGGCACCCGCGGTGACGGCGGCGGCGACCTCGCCGACGCTCTGGCCGAAGACGGTGTCCGGTTCCAGCCCCCACGCGGTCAGGGTGCGGGCCAGGGCGATCTGCACGGAGAAGAGGACGGGCTGCACGACGTCGGTGCGGTGCAGGCGCGAGCGGTCCGAGCCGGCGAGGAGTTCCTCGACGACCGACCAGCCGGTGTACTGCCGCACGGCGTCGTCGCAGGCGTCGAGGGCGGTGCGGAACGCGGGTTCGGTGAGCAGGTCACGGCCCATGCCGAGCCACTGCGAGCCGTGGCCGGAGAAGAAGAAGGCGAGCGGTGTGCGCGGCGCGGGCGGCACCGGGCCGGCGACGAGGTCGGCGGCGCCCGGGCCGGTGACGGCCGCGACGGCGCGGTGGCCGTCGGACGCCGCGTCGGCGGGCGGCGGAGCGGCCCCCGCGAGGGCGGCCGGATCGGCGACGGCGCGCAGCAGCTCCTCCTCACCGGACGCGGTGACGGGCACCAGACGGCGCCGGCGGTGCGGGGCCTCCTCCAGGGCGACGTGGGCGTTGGTGCCGCCGAAGCCGAAGCCGCTGACCCCGGCGTAGCGCCGCCGGGCCCGGGGCCAGGGCCGCTGCTCGGTGACGACGTCGAGTTTCGCGCCCTCGAAGTCGATGTGCGGGTTCGGCTCGTCGAAGTGCAGGCTGGCGGGGAGTTCGCCGTGGTGGAGGGCGAGGGCCGTCTTGAGGAGGCCCACGACGCCGGCGGCGGGCTCCAGGTGCCCGAAGTTGGTCTTCGCGGAGCCGAGGAGCAGGGGCCGGTCGCGTCCCTCGGCGAAGACCGCGCCCAGCGCCTCCGCCTCGATGGGGTCGCCGAGGAGGGTGCCGGTGCCGTGGGCCTCGACGTAGGAGACGTCCTGGGGGTCGACGCCCGCGTCCTGCCAGGCGGCGCGCACCACGTCCACCTGCGCCTGCGGGTTGGGGGCGGTCAGGCCGTTGGAGGCGCCGTCGTTGTTGACGGCGGTGCCCCGGATCACGGCGTAGACGCGGTCGCCGGCGGCGAGGGCGTCGGACAGGCGGCGCAGGATGACCACACCGCAGCCCTCGCCGCGGACGTAGCCGTTGGCGGCGGCGTCGAAGGCGCGGCACTGCCCGTCGGGGTTCATGCCGCCGAACTTGGTCATGGCGACGGTGGTGTCGGGGTGCAGCATGACGTTGACGCCGCCGGCGAGGGCGAGGTCGCTCTCGCCGCGGCGCAGGCTCTGCACGGCGAGGTGGGTGGCGGTGAGGGAGGAGCTGCAGGCGGTGGCGACGGCCATCACCGGGCCCTGCAGGCCGAGGGTGTAGGCGATGCGGGCGGGGATGATCGAGTTGTCCCAGCCGACGGCGGAGTGGATGCCGATGCTCTCGGGATCGGCGCCGGTGGCCAGGTGGTACTCCTGCGCCATGGCGCCCATGAAGACGGCGGTGCGGCTGCCGGCGAGGGTGCCGGGCACGATGCGGGCGTCCTCCAGCGCCGCCCACGCGACCTCCAGCGCCATGCGCTGCTGCGGGTCCATGTGCCGGGCCTCGGCGGGGGAGATGTGGAAGAGACCGGGGTCGAAGCGGGAGACGTCGTCCAGGAAGCCGCCCCAGCGGGTGGTCATCCTGCCGGGGGCGAGGGGGTCGGGGTCGAGCCACGCGTCGGCGTTCCAGCGGTCGGCGGGCACTTCGCGGATCGCGTCGAGACCCTCGGTGAGGGCCCGCCAGAGGGCGTCCGGGGTGTCGATCCCCCCGGGCAGACGGCAGCCGAGACCGACGACGGCGATCGGCTCGTCGACGGTGGCGCCCGCCGTCCGGACCGCGGCGGCCGGCGCGGCGGCACTGCCGGTGACGTGCGCGGCGACGGCGGTGATCGTGGGGTGCTGCCACATCACCCAGCTGGGCACGGGTCGGCCGAGACGGTCCGCCAGGGCCGCGGCGAGGGACAGCGTCCGCGCCGAGTCCAGTCCCAGGTCGCGCAGCGGCCGGTCGGCGGCGACGGACTCCGGGACGACGTCCAGCAGGCCGGCGACCGTGGTGCGCAGGAAGGCCACGACGTCCTCGGCGGTGGGGGCCTGCTCCTCGCCGCTGTTCACCTGGGCATGACTCATCTGCTCATCCTCGAAGCTCGTTGACGCCAACGACCGGCGCCCGCGGGCGGGCGCGTTCCGTGCACGATGCCCGTCCCACCCTCGGACGCGGCCCTGGAGAAGGGCTGGAGCGGTGCTTCAGTCCGGCCCCGGACGCTCGCGGGAGCGCGGGCCGGGCCGTCGTGTCCCGGGCCGCCCGGCCCGCCCCGCGGCGCGGTGCCGGGGGCGGGCCGGTGCGGGGCGGGAGCGGGTCAGTCCCTGCGGCCGAGGACCGCCGTGGACAGGGCGGACGGGGCGGTGGTCGATCCGTCGCCGCCGGGCTCCGGGGTGAGCGGACCGGTGCCGCCGTACTCGGCGCGGACGGCCGGGCTCAGCCGGCGGGACTCGGCGATCTCCGAGTAGACGGACACGGCCTCGTTGGGGATCCGCTCCATGGTGGAGCGGTCGACCCCGTACAGCCCGAAGTTGGCGTTGTAGCCGTGGAGCCACTCGAAGTTGTCCATCAGGCTCCAGTGGTAGTAGCCGCGCACGTCGACGCCGTCGGCGCGGGCGCGGGAGATCTGCTCCAGGGCCCGCACGATGAACTCGGCGCGGCGCTTGGGCGCGTTGGTGGCGATGCCGGACTCGCTGACCAGCAGCGGAAGGCCGGGGTAGCGGGCCCCGAAGTCACTGAGGACCGGGTAGAGGGCGGCCGGGTTCGACTCGTAGCCCATCGCCGGGATGAAGTAGGACTCGTCCAGCAGCGGCAGGCACGGCGGGGCGCCGCAGTTGTCGATGTTGACGACCGGCAGGGTGCCGGGGCCGGGGGTGGCGCCGGGGTCGGAGACGCCGGTGCGGTCGTACAGCTGCACGCCGAGCCAGTCGACGGTGTTCTTCCACTCCGGGTGGGACTCGTCGGGGGTGCCGTCGAGGTCGGCGTCGAAGCTGCCCTTCCACAGGGAGTCGATGAAGTTCAGCTCGAAGAAGCGGCGGAAGCGCTCGGCCGCGGCGATGTCCCTGGGCTCGTCGCTGACCTTGCCGTCACGCACCGGGACGTACTGCTTGACGCTCAGGGTGAGGCCCACGGAGGCGCTGGGACGGTGCTTCTTGATGGCCCGGTACATGGCCGCGTGGGCGTCGATGTAGGTGCGGATGGCCGGCACGAACTTCGTGGAGTAGTTGGTCGGCAGGTTGGCCTTGCCGGGCGGGCCCGCGCCGAAGGCGTGCGAGAACAGCATGTACACCATCGGCTCGTTCAGCGTGGCCCACTCGCGGACCCGGTCGCCGAACCGCTTGGCGATCATCTCCGTGTACGTGGCCATCGCCTCGACGACCAGCGGACCGCCCTCGGGGTGGTCGAGCCCGCACAGGTTGGTGTCGGAGGGACCGTTCGCACAGGTCGGGTCCTCCGGGTTGTCCACCCACACCGGGTTGGAGAAGTGGTGCAGGACCAGGACCGGCTGGATGCCGCGGGCGATCAGGGCGTCGATCTGCCGGCCGTAGTGGGCGAGGGCCTTCTCGTCGTACTGGCCGCGGCGCGGCTCGACGCGCGCCCACTCGATGTTGAACCGGTAGGAGTCGACGTTGAGGTCCTCCAGCAGGTCGATGTCCTCGATCGCCTTGGAGTAGCCGTGCACCCCCTCACCGACGAACGCGCTCCTGCCCATGCCCTCGGGCGCCGGCGCGGTCCACTTGTACCAGTCGGTGTTGGTGTTCCGGTCCTCGATCTGGGTGGCGGAGCTGGCCACGCCGAAGCGGAAGCTGCCCTTGCCGGAGGGGTGGCCCAGCGAGCCGGACCGGGGGAAGGACTCGGCCCGGACGTGCCGGCGGTCCCCGGAGTCGCTCCTTCCGGCCTCGTCGCCGACGGCCGCGGTGGTGGTGGGTATCAGCAGGCCCAGGGCCAGAACAGCGCCCGCAATCTTCGACAGTCGCTTCACAATGCCTTCCAGGGTCGTCTCAGGAGCTAGGGCGGGGCCGCGCCGCAGGGCGGACGCAGTCCCCCGCACGCCACACCCTGGGCGGGACCGCTCGACGGCTGCTCGAACGGGCGTCCAGCCCCGGGAGACCGACCGCGCGGGCGCACGACGAAGGGGCCGGCCACCCGGTGGTACCGGGTGACAGGCCCCTCAGGGAGATCGCCGGCCGTCGGGCCGGGGTCGTGGCGTCGGGCCGGGGTCAGCGCGCCTCGGCGAGGAAGGACTCGATGGCGTCGGCGGCGATCGCCGGGCCGTCGGTGGCCCGCATGGCGCGGCTGAGGCTCTCCACGCGCTCCCGCACGGACGGGTCGCCGGCCACCTCGTCGACGGCCTTGCGCAGGCTCTGCGCGGTCGTCTCCTCCTTGGTCAGGTGGCGGCCCAGGCCCAGCTCCGCCACCCGCAGGCCGTTCGCCCGCTGCTCGTTCATCTGCGGCACGACCACCATGGGCACACCGTGGTAGAGCGCCTCCATGGTGCTGTTCATCCCGCCGTGGGTGATGAACAGGCCGGCCCTGCGCAGCACGTCGAGCTGCGGGACGTGCCGGGTGACGTGGAAGTGGGAGGGCAGGTCGCCCAGCTCGGCGGGGTCGATGTGGTCGCCGACCGCCATCACGACCTCCCACTCGCTGTCGCGCAGCGCGTCGACGGCCGCGCCGAAGAACTCCGGCCAGCCGGTGGCGGCGGTGCCCAGGGAGATGAGCAGCACCGGACGGTCGGTCGTCGGCTCCCACGTGCCCTGGAAGGACCGGTCGCCGAGGCACGGTCCGGCGAACACGAACCGCTCGTCGAAGGTCTCGCCGTCGTAGTGGAACTCGCGGGGCATGAAGACGATGCCGCGCCGCTCGATGCCCTGGAAGAAGGCCATCGGGTCGGCGGGCAGACCGAACTGGGGCAGCAGCGCGGTCAGCTTCCCAATCATGTCCATGACCTGGGGGTCCGAGTACTCGGCCAGCGGGAACTTCTCCTGGATGCTGAAGTGCTCGTTCGCCGCGTAGGACGGGAAGAGCCGCACCACCGGGATGTCGTTCTTCGAGGCGTAGAAGCGCGCCCCCCAGGCCATGAAGTCATGGGCGATCAGATCGGGCTTGTCGTTCTCGTAGAAGGGGCTCACCTGTTCGACGAGGGACGTCGCCTCGTTCAGACACCGGAGTCCTTCTCCCGCGTTGGCCTCCGCGGTGTACGGGCTCCGGTAGAAATCACCGAACACCGACTCGTACACCACGGCCTCGGCGCCGACTCCCTCGACGGCCGGAGCGAAGTGCTCCGTGACGGTGCACGTGACCCGGTTGCCCCGCCGCACCAGTTCTTCGACCACACCGAGCGTCGGGTTCACATGGCCGATCGCAGGGAAATTGAAGAAGGCGATGTGAGACGACATGGGAATACCCCTCTTTCGAGCACCGGACGCTGCGAACAAACTCATTCAACACCGTAGCAGCGCTCTTCGGGGCACCCTTCTAGAACGGAACGTACTTGCCCAGGGCGACGCGCAGGCAACCGATCTGGCCACAGTGGTAGGCGTCGTGCATCTGAATGATCGCCAGCGCCTTTCCGAGGTTCTTCAGGCGGTCGTCACCGACCGGCTCGAGCGGCGACTCGCGGTCGAGGTCGGCCGGGGTGAGCTCCGCGACGAACTCGCGCATGCGGGCGTGGACGGCCTTGTAGAGGTCGATCATCTCCTCCAGCGAGGGCCCGACGGACCAGTCGGAGTTGTCGTTGCCGGCGTAGCGGCGCGAGAACTCCTCGGTCACCAGGGACTGCGTGCCCTGGTGCAGGGTGGAGAAGTAGTCGGTGGAGCAGGTCAGATGGCCCAGGAACCACACCAGCGGCTTGTGCGGGGCCGGGGCGAGGCGCGCGGTGGCGTCGTCGAAGTCCTCGGCGAGCTGGAGGACCATCTCGTGGGCCAGGTCGAAGTGGTGCAGGAAGTGCGTGGTGAGCGACTGCGGGACGGTCTCCAGGGTCGCGGTCATCTTCGCGGGTCTCCGATCGGTCGTGTGCGCTGATTTCGAGCCAGCTGTTCTCTGCGGACAGCTGTTTCCGGGGTCAGCCTGAGGGCCGTCCCTCAAGTGGTCCTCGAGCCCTTCTGGAGGGGTTGTCGAGCGTTTCTCCAGCGAATGCCCGGGAGTTTTCCGGTCTTTCAGTGGTCCGGGGAGGCGAATTCGCTCGTGCCGGGTTCGCGCACGGCGTCCAGGCGGGCCCTGGACTCTTCCCAGGTCGGGAATTCGGCGGTTTCCTCGACCGTCCAGTGCGTGCCTTCCCAGTCGAACATCAGCTCGCGCACGCGGCGGGCCGCGGCGATGTGCGGCTTGGATTTCATGAATCCCGCCAGTGCCGCCTCGTCCTGCCAGATGCTGAGGCTCCTGGTGCTGTTGAAGTTGTTCTCCGATATCGCGAGGGAGACCGCGAGGAGACCGGGGCGCGTGTACAGCTCCTTGAGGATCGCCTCGTTGAGTTCGATGGCGACCGGCTCGTGCCCCGGCTTGGGCCAGCCGACCGACGTCGCCACCAGATGACGCCCGCGGATCGGCTCCCGCAGCAGACCGGTCTCCGGGTCGACGGCGGGGCCGGCCCAGGGCGCCACCACGTTCAGGTCGGACTCGTCGCCTCCGGCGAACTCCTGAAGGGTGGCCGGCGTCGGCCTGTTGTTCTCCGCCATGGTTCAGTTCCCCTTGCGTCGGACGATGAGCCGCTTGATCTCGGCGGCCTGGAGGTGCAGCACCCCGAACTCCGGCCTGCCGGTGATCTCCAGCTGCGGCAGGAGCGGGAGGATCGCCCGCAGGACGGCCCGCAGCTCCAGCCGCGCCAGGTGGGAGCCCAGGCAGACGTGTTCGCCGTGGCCGCCGAAGGCGACGTGGGCACGGGCGTCGCGGGTGATGTCGAAACGGTGCGGGTCGTCGAAGACGGACGCGTCACGGTTGCCCGCCGGATACCACATGGCGACGGTCTCGCCCTTGCGGATGAGCTGCCCGCCGATCTCGGTGTCCTGCCGGGCGGTGCGCACGAAGTTCACCGCGATCGACGTCCAGCGCAGGATCTCCTCCACGGCGCCGTCCACCAGCGACGGGTCCTCGACGAGCCTGCGCAGCTGCTCCGGGTGGTCCAGCAGGGCCTGGACGCCGCCCGTGGTCGCGTTGCGGGTGGTCCCGATGCCCGCGACCAGCAGGTTGAAGATGGTGTAGAGGATCTCGTGGAAGGCGAGCGGCTCGCCGTCGATCCGCGCCCGGGCCAGCCGGCTGAGCACGTCCGTACCGGTGCCGTCGAGCTGGGCCATGCGCTCCTGGACCAGTCCCGCCACATAGCCGTTGAGGGCGGTCATGTTGCGCGCGAAGGTGGCCTCGGCGTCCTCGCCGTCCCGCTGGTTCTCCGGGTCGGCGGCGCCGGTGGTGCCCTCCGTCCACTCGAAGATGTCGTCCCAGTCCTTCAGCGGGGCGCCGACCAGTTCGCAGATGGCGGCGACCGGCAGCCGCGCGGACAGGTGACGCGCCACGTCCACGGCGCCGTCCGCGTCCAGGCGGGCCGCGAACTCCGCGGCGTAGCCGGCCGCCAGCTCGTGGAAGCGCTCCTCGAGCTCCGCGATCGCCTTCGGGGTGAAGCAGGGCGCCATCACCTGGCGCAGATGACGGTGGCGCGGCGCGTCCATGTAGGACAGGGCCGGCGGCAGGTCCGGGGCGTGCCCGAACATCTGGGCGCGCTGCTCGAGCTGGATCTCGAACATGTCGACGGCCTCGGGGGTGTCGAGGGTGACCCGCTGGGCGCTGGAGAAGATCTTCGGGTTGCGGGACACCCAGGCGATGTCCTCGTGCCGGGTGAGCACCCAGAACGGCTCGAAGCCGGGGCGCCGGTACCAGAACACCGGCGCCTCGCGCCGCAGCAGGTCGAACTCGCGGTCGGGGTACCCGCCGTTGGCGGCGTAGGAGGACTCGTCGGTGATGTCGAGTGTGTCCAGGGTGAGCATGTCGGGTTCCTCGGGTCAGCGGGGAGTGTGGGAGTTGAGGAAGGAGACGATCGTCCCCACGGTCTGCGTACGGCGGTCCTCGCTGTCGTGGCCGGTGTCGAGGAGGCGGGCGCCGGGCACCTCGTCGGCGAGCCGCTTGGCCAGGCCCTCCGGGTGCAGCCGGTCGTCGCCGGGCAGGATCAGCAGCGGCCGGTCGAGCCGCGGCATCCACTCCTCGGGCACCGAGAAGTACGCCGAGCCCTCGGGCCACATCCCGTCGCGGAAACGGACCAGCGAGACGACGTAGCGCTCCAGGCGGCGCGCCCGGATCTCCTCCCGGAACTCCTCGTCGCCGTGGAGGCGTCCGGCGTAGGGGCCCGCGGCCGGGTTGCGGGTGAAGCTGCCGTCCTCGGCGGCCGCCGCGATCACCCCGTCGAGGCCCTCGGAGCGGGCGTGGCGCATCGGCTCGTCGTAGGCGGCGAGGAAGTCGCCCAGCGTGTTGCCCTCGGCGAGGCCCACGGGCCGGTCGCAGACCAGGGCCCGCACCCGCTGCGGGGCGTCGTGCGCGAGCCGCCAGGCCAGGGCCGTGCCGGCGCCGGAGGCGACCACATGGGCCTCCTCGACACCGAGGTCGTCCAGCACCGCCAGCAGATCGGCGGTGTGCTGCTCGAAGGAGAACGGCTCGAGGGGGGCCGCGGCGCTGCGGCCGGCGTGCCGCTGGTCCACCGCGATCACCCGGAAGGCGCCGGCGAGTTCGGTGACCGGGTCGTAGGAGTGCCGCGACCAGGAGGCCGCCTCGCCGCCGCCCGCGCCGTCCGCCAGCAGCAGGACGGGGAAGCCGCTTCCGTGCACCTCGTAGTGGATCCGCGCTCCGTCGGGGCGCACTGTCTCAGGCATGCGGTTCCTCCGCTGTGGTGATGTCGTCGATCGTGTTCATGAGCTGGACCGCCATCGCCTCCGCGTTGACGATCGGCGCGGCATGGGTGCCGGGGATGCTCGTCCGCCCGAAGGCGCCGTCGGTCAGGTCGCGCCACACCTCCATGGCGGCCGGCGGCAGCACGGGGTCCTCGCTGCCCTCGACCGCGAGGACCGGCGTCGCGAGCGGGGGGCGGGTGACGCCGCGCAGCACCGTGCGGTGGCTCTCGGCGAGCACGGTGTCGGCGCGCAGCCGGTCGACGTAGGCGGCGAGCAGTTCCTCGTCGTCGAGGACCTGGTCGGGCAGCAGGCCGCGGAAGACGACGGTGAGTTCGTCCAGGCGCACCTGGTCGAAGTCGCCGTCCGCGGTGATCTCGGCGAGCCGGCGCAGCCCGTCGGTGGGCTCGGCCAGCGGCGGCAGCGCGCACGCCGCGACGAGCGCCAGCGGCGGCACACCGGGCCGGTGGGCGAGCCGGTGGGAGACCTCCCAGCACAGCCAGGACCCCTGGCTGTGCCCGTACAGGACGGCCGGGACGTCGAGCCGGTCCGCCAGGGCGGCCACCACCTGGTCGGCGACGGCCATCATGTCGGTCATGGGGGCCTCGTCGGCCCGTTCCTCCCGGCCGGGGAGCTGGATGCCGACGAGTTCGACGTCGTCCGGCAGATGCCGGGCCAAGGGCACGAACCCGCCGGTGGTGCCGCCCATGCCGGCGACGCAGAACACCCGTGCCCGGGGCCGCTCGGCGGGCTTGAGCACCCGGAGCCACGATCCCGTGCCCGGCCGGACCGCGGCGGTGGACGGGCCGCCCTCCGGGAGGAGTTCCTCCAGGATCCGGGCGGCGATCCCGGCGCAGCTCGCGTGCCGCAGGATCATCTCCGTGGTCAGGGGCAGGCCGGTGGCGCGGATCAGCTGGTTGCGCAGGGTCACGGCCATCAGCGAGTCCAGGCCCAGCTGCTGCAGCGGCTGCTCGGTGGGCAGGGTGTCCGCGTCGCGGCCGAGGACCGGGGCCGCCTCGTCGCGCACCAGGACGGTGAGCAGACCGAGCCGCTCCTCCGCGTCCCGCGGGGCGAGCCGGGCCCGCAGTTCACGGCCCACCGACGCCTCGGCCAGGGTGTGCGGCTCCTGCTCCGGCCGCGCCTCCTCGACGGTGTCGAGCAGCGGCCGCGGGCGTGCCGCCCGGTAGGCGGGCGCGAAACGCGACCAGTCGATGTCGGCCACGCCCAGGGCGACGCTGCCGGCGCGCAGGGCCAGGTCCAGGGCGTCGAGGGCGCGGGTGGGGGCCATCGAGCGCAGCCCGCGGGACCGGGCCGCCCGCTCCGCCTCGGCGGAGACCATGCCGCCTCCGGCCCAGCCGCCCCAGTGCACCACGGTGGCGGCCAGCCCGAAGGAGCGGCGGCGGCGGGCGAGGGCGTCCAGCGCGGTGTTGGCGGCGCCGTAGGCCGCCTGGCCCGCGCCGCCCCACAGGCTGGCGCCGCTGCCGTACAGGAGGAAGGCGTCCAGCGGCCGGCCGCCCAGCGCCTCGTGCAGGTGGTGGGCGCCGAGCACCTTGGCCGCGGTCTCCTCGGCCACCGCCTCGGGGGTCAGGTCGCCGATGGCGGCGACGCGGGAGACTCCGGCCAGATGGGCCACGACGGTCAGCGGGCGGGCCTCGTCGGAGTCGGCCAGCCCGACCAGGCGCGCGGTCGCGGCGGGGTCGGTGACGTCGCATGCCTCGACGCTCAGACGCACGCCCAGGGCGGCGAGGTCGGACGCGAGCCGCTCGGTCTCCGGCGTCGTCCCGGCGCTCCGGGAGGCCAGCACGACGTGCTCGGCACCGTGCTCGGCGAGGCTGCGGGCCAGGCGCAGACCGAGCGCGCCCGTACCGCCGGTGATCAGCGCGGTGCCACGGGTGGTCCAGACGCCGCGGCCGGCGGGCGGCTCGGCACGCCGCAGGCGGCGCGCGTACCGGCCGTCGGCGCGCAGCGCCGTCTGGTCCTCGTGGCCCGGATCGGCGAGGTGGGCCACGAGCTGTCCGGCCCAGCCGTCGTACGGCCGCGGCGCGAGGTCCACGGTTCCGCCCCAGCGCAGCGGGTCCTCCAGGGCGGCCACCCGGCCGAACCCGGAGACCAGCGCCGCCGCGGGGTCCGGCGCGTCGTCGGCGTCACCGGTCATGACCGCGCCGCGGGTCAACGCCCAGAGCGGAGCGTCCAGTCCGCTGTCGGCGACGGCCTGCAGGAGGGCGAGGACGGACAGCAGACCGCGGGTCGTGCCGCCCGGCGCGGGCGTCGTGTCCAGCGAGGCCAGGGTCACGACCGTGCCGGGCGGCTGGGGCAGGGCGGCCAGCGCGGCGGCCGCGGTCGCCCGGTCGACGGTGCCGGGAAGGCGGTGCACCAAAGCGCCGGCGGCGCGCAGGGACTCCTCGAGGGAGTCGGCCGCGGCCTCCTCCCCCGCGGAGGTGACCAGGGCGACGGGGCCCGCGAAACTCCCGGACGCTCCGCCCGACGGGGCGAGCGGAACGGGCTCCCAGGTGTCCTCGTAGAGCCAGCCCGCCACCTTCTCGTCGGTGCGCTGCTGTCTGTGCCAGGCGTTGAGCAGGGGAAGGAGCTCCTCGATGCCGCGCCGCAGTTCCTCGGGCGCCTGCAGCAGTTCGGCGATCCGGTCGGTCCCGCCGTCGGCGACGGCGTCCCAGAACGACTCCTCCGCGGGCGAGGCGGCGGCCGGCGGCGGCTGCTCCTCCAGCCAGTACCGCCGGCGCTGGAAGGCGTACGTGGGCAGCTGCGCCACCGGCGCGGCGGGCAGCGCCCGCCGCCAGTCCACGGGCTGCCCGTGCGTGTGCAGCGCGGCCAGGGAGCGCAGCAGCTCACCGCTCCCGCCGTGACCCCGGCGCAGGGTGCCGGTCACGATCGCCCGGTCGTCGCCCTCGGTCAGCGGCATCGCGAGCACGGGGTGCGGGCTGACCTCGACGAACACCTCCAGCCCCGCGTCGATCAGGGCGCGCTGCGCCAGGTCGAGCCGGACCGGCTCGCGCAGGTTGCGCGACCAGTACGCGGCGTCCAGCGCGTCGCCCGGCAGGAGCCCGCCGGTGACGGTCGAGTACAGCGGGACGGTGCCCGGCCGCGGGGCCAGCCCGGCCAGCTCCGCCTCCAGGGCGGGCAGCAGGGCGTCCATGTGGTGGCTGTGCGAGGCGACCGGCGCCTCCAGCTTGCCACACACCACGTCGTCGTCGTCCAGGTCGAAGAGCAGGTCCTCGATGGCGTCGGCCTCCCCGGAGAGCGCCACCGACGACGGGGTGTTGACCGCCGCGACGGAGATCCTCCCGTCGTAGCCGGCGATGCGCCGGGTCACCTCCTCCAGCGGCAGTTCCACCACCGCCATCGCGCCGACGCCCGCCACGCCCTGCAGGGCACGGCTGCGCACGGCCACGATCCGCGCCCCCTCGGCCGGCGTCAGGGCGCCCGCGACCACCGCCGCGGCGATCTCGCCCTGTGAGTGCCCGACCACGGCGGCCGGTTCCACGCCCAGTTCGCGCCAGGCGGCCGCCAGCGCCACGTACATGGTGAACATCACCGGCTGGACCACGTCGAGCCGTTCCCACGTCAGCTCCGGAGCGCCCCGGCCCAGCAGGACGTCGGTCACCGACCAGCCCGTCCACTGCGCCAGCGCGGCGTCGCACTCCCCGACGGCCCGCGCGAACGCCGCCGACCGGTCGAGCAGGTCGACCGCCATGGCGTCCCACTGGGCGCCCTGTCCGGGGAAGACGAAGACCGGCCGGCCGGCGGGCCGGGCCGTGCCGCGGGTGACGGCGGGGTGCGAGCGGCCCTCGGCCAGCGCGGCGAGCGCGTCGCGCAGCGCGGGCACGTCGGCCACGCAGACGGCCGCCCGCTCGCCGAAGTGGGCGCGGCGCGTCGCGGCGGTGGCGGCGATGTCGGGCAGCGGGGTCCGCGGGTTCCGCTCCAGCCAGCCGGCCCACCGGCCGGCCTGTTCGCGCAGCGCGGCGTCGTCGTGGGCGGACAGCAGCACCGGCAGCGCCGCGTCCCCGCCCGAGGCGCCCGAGGCGCCCGGGGCGTCGACACCGGACGGCTCCGGGCGCGCGGGGGCCTGCTCCAGCACCACGTGCGCGTTGGTGCCGCCGATCCCGAAGGAGGAGACGCCGGCCCGGCGCGGACCGGTCTCCTCCTGCCACGGCACGTTCTCGGTGTTGACGTAGAAGAGGTTGGGGTCCATCCCCATCTCGGGGTTGGGGTGCTCGAAGTTCAGGCTGGGCACCAGCTCGCCGTGGTGGACCACCAGGGCGGCCTTGATCAGACCGGCGATGCCCGCGGTGGCGTCCGCGTGACCGATGTTGGTCTTCACCGAGCCGATCGCGCACGGCTCCTCGCGCTCCGACGCGCCGAACACCTGCTGCAGGGCCTGCACCTCGATCGGGTCGCCGAGCGCGGTGGCCGTACCGTGCGCCTCGACGAAACCGATCGTCGACGCGTCGACGCCGGCGACCGCCTGCGCCTCGGCGACGACGTAGGCCTGGCCGGCCACGCTGGGCGCGGTGAACCCGGCCTTGTCGGCACCGTCGTTGTTGACGGCGCTGCCGCGCAGGACGGCGTAGACGGTGTCCCCGTCCTCCAGTGCCTCGGAGAGCCGGCGCAGCACCAGGACGCCCACGCCGCTGCCGAAGACCGTGCCGGCGCCCTTCTCGTCGAAGGCCCGGCACCTGCCGTCCGGGGAGACCACCAGGCCCTCCTGGTGGACGAAGCCCTGCTTGAGCGGGATGGTCAGGGACGAGGCGCCGACCAGCGCGACGTCCGACTCGCCGCGCAGCAGGCTCTCCCGGGCGAGGTGGGCGGCCACCAGCCCGGTGGAGCAGGCCGTCTGCACGGTCAGGGCGGGGCCCCGCAGGTCCAGCTTGTGGGAGACGCGGGTGGCCAGGTAGTCGGCCTTGCCGCCGATCATGGAGCGGTAGAACGACGACATGTCGTCCGCGGCGGGCTGGGGGTAGCCGCCGAAGCCGGTCCCGCCGAAGACGGCGACCTTCCCGGTGAAGGCGTCCGGGACGATGCCGGAGTGCTCCAGCGCCTGCCAGGAGCATTCGAGGAACAGCCGGTGCTGCGGGTCCATGACCAGCGCCTCGGCCGGCGAGTAGCCGAAGAAGGCGGCGTCGAAGAGGTCCGGGTCGTCCACCAGGCCGCGGGAGCGCACGTAGTCGGGGTCGGTCAGCTCCTCCTCGGTGGCGCCCGTCGCGCGCAGTTCGTCGTCGGTGAAGTGCGTGATGGACTCGACGCCGTCCCGCAGGTTGCGCCAGAAGGTCTCCAGGTCGGGTGCGCCCGGAAGCTTGCAGGCCATGCCGACGACGGCGATCGCGTCCTGCCCGTTCTGCTCCCGCCGGGCCGCGGTCCGCTGCCGGACCAGGGTGTCCGGGGAGCCGTCGCGCAGGTGCCCGGCGAGCCGCCGCACCGTCGGGTGGCGGAACAGGGCCGACAGCGGGAAGCTGCGGCCGAGCCGCGCGCAGATCAGCTTGTGCGCCTCCAGCGCCGTCATGGAGGTGGCGCCGAGTTCGAAGATGCCCTTGTCCAGGTCGACGGGCGAGACGTCCAGCACCTCCGTCCAGGCGCCGGCGATCAGGCCCTCCAGGTCGTCGCCGGCGACCGGACCGCCCGACGGGGCCGCCGCCGTGGGCGCGTCGAGGGCGAGGAGCGCGTTGCGGTCGACCTTCTTGTTGGGGGTGTGCGGCAGTTCGTCCATGCGGATCAGCCGGGACGGCACCATGTAGGCGGGAAGCCGGGCGGCCAGCAGGTCGCGGACGTCCTCGCTCCCCACGGCCTGCCGTGCCGTGTAGTAGAGGCACAGCCGCGGGTCGCCGGGCACGTCCTCGCGCACCACCGCGGCCGTCCCGGTCACGGCGGCGTGCTCGGCGGCGACGGCCTCGACCTCGCCCAGCTCGATGCGGTGCCCGCGCAGCTTCACCTGCGCGTCCGCCCGGCCGCAGAACTCCAGCGTGCCGTCGGCGCGGTAGCGGACCACGTCCCCCGTGCGGTACATCCGCCCGCCCGGGAGGAACGGGTCGGGCACGAACCGCTCGGCGTTCAGCTCGGGCCGGTCGAGGTAGCCGCGGGCCACCTGCAGCCCGCCGATCCACAGCTCGCCCCGCACGCCGCGCGCGACCCTGCGGCGCGCCTCGTCGAGCACGTACAGTCGGTTGTTGGCGAGCGGTTCGCCCAGGGCGACGTCGCCGGGCCGCGCGTCCCAGGCCGCCGACCACACGGTCGTCTCGGTCGGCCCGTACATGTTCATCACGCCGTCCGGGCACAGTCGCAGCAGCTTGCGCGCCAGGCCCCGGTCCAGGGCCTCACCGCCGACGAGGATCTTCTTCAGGCCCTGCACCAGCGAGCGGCCGTCCGGGTCGGCGAGCAGCATCCGCGCCAGCGACGGGGTGCACTGCAGGTGGGTCGGCGCGTACGGCACGTACCCGGCCCACGCGGCCGGCCCGCCCCGCGCGACCACCACCCGGTAGCCGCGGGTGAGGGTCCACAGCAGTTCCAGCGTCGAGATGTCGAACGACAGGCTGGTGACCGCCAGCCAGGTGTCCGAGGGGCCGCCGCCGACCCGCTCGTCCATGGCGGCGCAGAAGTTCGCGAACTGCGCGTGCTCCAGCTGCACGCCCTTGGGCAGACCGGTCGACCCGGACGTGTAGATCACGTACGCCAGGTCCGACGGAGCCGGCAGTTCGAGGTCCTCCGGCACGGGCCCGGCGCCGGACGTGTCCAGGGCGTCGGAGAGGAGCACCTCGAGCCCGTCGTCGGCGAGGTCGCCGGCGCCCTCGCGGGTGGAGACGACCACCCGCAGGCCGCTGTCGGCGATCACGTGCTCCAGCCGGGCCGCGGGGTACTCGGGGTCCAGCGGTACGTAGGCGCCGCCCGCCAGCCAGGTCGCCAGCACCGCCACCACCAGGTCCGCGGAGCGCGGCAGGTGCACGCCCACCAGGGACTCCCGGCCGACGCCCGCGGAGCGCAGGTGTCCGGCCATGGCCCACGACCGGGCCAGCAGGTCGCGGTAGGTCAACGGCGCGTCGTCGGCGACCAGGGCGGTGGCGTCGGGCCGGGTGCGCGCCTGGGCGACGATCCGCTCCAGGGCTCCCGGCGCGGTCACCGACTCCGCCGAGACACCGCCGTGTTCCTCCAGCCAGGCCAGCTCGGCCGCGTCCAGGACGTCGAGTTCGCCGATCCGGCGGGTGGCGTCCGCGGCGACGGACTCCAGCAGCGTGCGCAGCGAGGCCGCCAGCCGTTCGGCCGACGCCCGGTCCAGCGCCGCGGGCAGGTACTCCAGTTCGCCGCGCATGCCCGGCCCGCCGGGCGCGAGGGTGAGGCCGACGTCCGCCTTGGCCACGCCGCGGGGAGCTCCCCCGACGGCGCCGTCCTCGCGGGGGACCCAGGCGTGCTCGCCCTCGCCGAGGGCGGGCAGCTCCGAGCTCCGGTAGTTGAAGACGGCCCTGAAGAGGGGGTTCTCGTCGTCGGCGCGGGCGCCGCCGACCGCCCGCACGATCTCGGTCAGCGGGACGTCCTGCCGCTCCATCAGCGCCAGGACGCGCCGTCCGGTGGCCGCCAGCACGTCGGTGAAGGCCGGGTCGCCGGTCAGGTCGCAGCGCAGCGGCAGCGTGTTGACGAGGAAGCCGCTGATGCCCTCGGAACCCGGCAGCTGGCGGTTGGCCCAGACGGTGCCCACCGCGAAGTCGTAGGTGCCCGTGGTCCGCGCGAGCAGGGTGGCGAAGGCGCTCGCGTACAGCGCGTACGGCGTCACGCCGGCCCGGGCGGCGATCTCCTCCAGGCGGGTGTGCAGCGAGGCGGGCAAAGTGAAGGGGACGGTGCCGCCCTCGGTGCCGCCCGTGGTGCCGCCGGTGGTCACCGGGGCGAACTCCAGGCGCTCGGTCCCCTCCAGCTCACCGCGGTAGAGGTCCAAGGCCCGGGCGAAGTGGCCGTCGGCGACGGCGTCCCGCTCCCAGGCGGCGAAGTCGCCGAGGTGGAGGGCGGGCTCGGCGTCGCCGGGCTCCTCGCCGGCCGCGAACGCGTGGTAGGCGTCGAAGAGTTCCCGGGTGAGCAGGGACAGCGACCAGCCGTCGGTGACGGCGTGGTGCAGGGTCAGGCACAGCAGCTGCTCCCCGGCGGTGTCCAGCAGGGCGCAGCGCAGCAGGCTCGGGCCGCCGAGGTCGAAGGGCCGGAGCTCCTCCTCGCGCAGGCGCTCCTCGACCTGCTCGGGCGACGCGGCGGTGAGGTCCTCGTGGCTGAACGGCAGGGCGTAGTCGGTGGTGACCACCTGCACGAAGTCGCCGTCGCGGGTCGCCAGGCCGGTGCGCAGCGCCTCGTGCCGGTCCATGACGTGGCGCAGGGCGCGGGCGAGGACGCCGGGGTCCAGGGGCCGTGCGACCCGCAGGAACAGCGGCGTGTTGTACCGGGAGGTGCCGGGGGTGAGCTGTTCGAGGAACCACAGCCGCTTCTGGCCCTCGGTGGCCGGGTGGACGTCGCGTCCCTCGGAGCGTTCCAGCGGCCGGGAGACGGGCGCGGTGAGGTCGAGCCCGCCGGCCAGCAGACGCGCCGCGATGTCGCCGGGGGTCGGGTGGGCGAAGGCGAGGTTGGTGGGCAGGGTGGTGGCGAGGAGCTCGGCCAGCCGGTTGCGCAGCTGGAGCGCCATGATCGAGTCGAGGCCGAGTTCCTGCAGGCGCTTGCCGGCGGGCACGGGCTCCGCGGCGCCGAGGACGGCGGCCGCCTCCTGCCGGACGACCGTGGTGAGGGCGTCGGCGCGTTCCTCCTCGCCGAGCGCGGCGAGCCGGGCGCGCAGCTCCGCGCCCTCCCCGGCGCCGCTCCCGGTGCCGGCGGCGTCCTGCGACGCGTCGGCGAGGCGCTCGAGCTCGGCCGGGTCGAGGGTGCGCACACCACTCACGCCGGTCCAGTAGGCGCGGCGCTGGAAGGCGTAGGTGGGCAGGCCCACGGCACGGGAGCGCGGCAGCGCGCCCAGCACGTGGGCCCAGTCCACCGCGAGGCCCTGGGCGTGCAGGGCGCCCAGGGACCGCAGGAGCTGCTCGGCGCCGCCGTGTCCGCGGCGCAGGCTGCCGGCCACGGCGCCCTGGACGCCGGCGGTGGCGCCGGTGAGGGCCGTGCCGAGCACGGGGTGCGGGGAGATCTCCACGAAGACGTCGAAGCCGTCGGCGACGAGCGCGTCGAGCGCCCGGTCCATGCGGACGGTGCGGCGGGCGTTGCGGCACCAGTAGTCCGCGTCCAGCGCGGTGCCCTCCAGGACACCGCCGGTGACGGTGGAGTAGAACGGCACGCTCCAGGCGGCCGGCCGCAGCGAGGCGAGCTCCTCGGCGAGGCGGGGCAGCATCGGGTCGATGTGCGCGCAGTGGCCGGCGGTGTCGGAGGCGATCCGGCGGCAGAAGACGTCCGTGCCGTCCAGCGAGGCGAGCAGACGTTCCACGGCGTCGACGTCGCCGGACACCACCACCGAGGCGGGGGTGTTCACCACGGCCACGGACAGGGCGTCGCCGTAGGGGGCGATCAGGTCCTCGACCTCGGCGAGGGGCAGCTCCACCAGGGCCATCGCGCCACGGCCGCTGCACTCGCGCAGCTGGCCCTGGGACCGCAGGGCGGTCAGCCGGGCGCCGTCGGCCAGGGTCAGCGCCCCGGCGACGACGGCCGCGGGCACCTCGCCCTGGCTGGAGCCGACGACCGCGGCGGGCTCGACGCCCAGCGAACGCCACACCTCCACCAGGCCGATCATCACGGTGAACAGGGCGGGCTGGAGCACGTCGATGCGCTCCAGGGACAGCTCGGCGTCGGCCTGGCCGCGCAGCACGTCGAGCACGGACCAGCCGGTCCACGGCTGCAGGGCCGCGTCGCACTCCTCGGCGGCGGCGCGGAAGACCGCGCTGTCGGCGAGGAGTTCCCGGCCCATGCCGACCCACTGGGAGCCCTGCCCGGGGAAGACGAAGACGGGCTTGCCGCGCTCCTGGGCGAGACCGGCGGTCACCGCCGGATGGGACGAGCCGTCCGCCAGGGCGCGCAGCGCCTCGGCGGCCTCGGCCGGACCCTCCGCCAGCACGCCGGCCCGGGCCTCCAGGTGGGCCCGGTGGAGGGCGGCGGTGCGCACGGTGTCCCGCCACGGGGTGTCGCCGTGCTCGGTCAGCCAGTCGGCCCAGCGGGCGGCCTGGGCGCGCAGGGCCCGCTGGTCGTGCCCGGACAGCAGCAGCGGGAGGGCGCCCGCGCCGGCGGCCCCCTCGCCCGCGGTCGCGTCGGCGGCGCCGTCGGTCGCGGCGCCGGAGGCCGCACCGTCGGCGGGCGGCTCGGCGGGCGCCTCCTCCAGGACGACGTGGGCGTTGGTGCCGCTGATACCGAAGGAGGAGACGCCCGCGCGGCGGACGCGTTCGCCGCGCGGCCAGGGCGCGGCCTCCTGCAGCAGGGCGAGCCCGCTGTCCTGCCAGTCGATGTGGGGGCTGGGCTCCTCGGCGTGCAGGGTGGGCGGCAGCGTCTCGTGCTGGAGGGCCAGCACCATCTTGATGACGCCGGCCACTCCGGCGGCGGCCTGGGTGTGGCCGATGTTCGACTTGGAGGAGCCGAGCCGCACCGGGCGGTGCGGGTCCCGGCCGGGACCGAACACCTCGGCGAGCGCGCCCGCCTCGATGGGGTCGCCGAGGGGCGTGCCGGTGCCGTGGGCGTCCACGGCGTCGATGTCGTGGGGTTCCAGGCGGGCGGCCGCGAGGGCGTCGCGCACGACCCGCTGCTGGGCGGGCCCGTTCGGCGCGGTCAGCCCCTGGCTGCGGCCGTCCTGGTTGACCGCGGAGCCGCGGACGACGGCCAGGACGCGGTCGCCGTCACGGCGGGCGTCGGAGAGCCGCTTGAGGACGAGGATGCCGACGCCCTCGGACCAGATGGCGCCGTCGGCGTGGGCCGAGAAGCTCTTGCAGCGCCCGTCGGGGGCCATCGCGCCGAGCCTGCTGGACTCGACGAACATGGCGGGCGAGCTCATCACGGTGACGCCGCCGGCCAGGGTCAGGTCGCACTCGCCGGAGCGCAGCGCGGTCACCGCGGAGTGGATGGCGACGAGGGACGACGAGCAGGCCGTGTCAATGGTCAGGGCGGGACCCTGCAGGCCGAGCGCGTAGCTGACCCGGCCCGAGACCACGCTTCCGGAGATGCCGGTGCCCTGGTAGCCGTCGAGGACCTCCAGGGGGGCGTTGCCGGTGTCGTAGTCGGAGCGCATCGACCCGAGGTAGACGCCGGTGCGGCTGCCGACGAGCGTGTCGGGGCGGATCCCGGAGCGCTCCAGCGCCTCCCAGGAGGCCTCCAGGACGAGCCGCTGCTGCGGGTCCATCGACACCGCCTCGCGCGGCGATATCCCGAAGAGGTCGGCGTCGAACTGCTCGAGGTCCTCCAGGAACCCGCCGCGGTCGGCGTAGCTCTTCCCCGGCGCGGCGGGATCCGGGTCGTGAAGGTCCAGCCCTTCCCAGCGCGCGGGGAACGGCCCGAGGGCCTCGCGTCCCTCCGCGAGCAGTTCCCAGAACTGCTCCGGCGTGGCGATCGCGCCGGGCAGCCGGCAGGACATGCCGACGACGGCCACCGGCTCGTGGAGCCGCTCCTCCAGCTCGGCGTTGCGTTCCTGCAGTCGCAGGACTGCGGCCATCGCCCGCCGCAGCCGGTCCTCGTTCGCCTGGGCGTTCATCTCCGCCATCCGTCTCGCCGTCTCGTTCCGTCGCAGGAGGGTCGCAGGGTGGGGTGGTGCGCTGGTGGATCAGCTCTCGACCGTGACGTCCATGTACGGCGGGAACTCCGGCAGCCGGGACCCGTCGTGCTCGAGGACGGTCAGGCCGTCCTCGCGGGCCGCCTCGCGGAAGCCGGCGAACTTGTAGGTGACGTACATGACCCGGTTGCGGTCGGTGGGCACGAACTCCGCGCGCAGCGGCACGCCCGCCTCGTGGGCGGAACGGATCAGGTGGCCCAGCAGCACCGTGCCGACGCCGCGCGACATCACGCGGCAGGACATCAGCAGCAGCTTGACGGTCCAGGCGTCGGCGCCGCGCTCGACCAGGGCCAGGCCGATCTTGCCGTAGGTGCCGTAGCGGTCCTCCAGGCCGGCCACCAGCAGGTCGTGGTCGGGCGAGCGGCGGAAGGCGTCCAGCTCGTCGTAGGAGTAGGTGTAGCCGGTGGCGTTGAGCTGGTTGGTGCGCACGGTGAGCTCCTCCGCGCGCTGCAGGTCCCGCTCGTGGGCCGGGCCGATGGTGAAGCGCATGCCCAGCGAGGCGAGGAACTCCTCGTCGGTGCCGGCGTGCGTCTCCTGCGCCTCCTTGCGGCGGACGTCGGCGCGGTACAGGTGCCGGCGCTCGCGGGAGTCGGCGGTGACGAAGCGGGGCCGCATCCGGGGCAGACCCGGGATGCCGGCGGCGTCCGCCGCGTCCACGCACAGCACCTCGGCGTGGGCGAAGCGCACCTCGTCCCGCTCGAAGGGCTGGTCGTCGACGAAGGCGAGGGTGTCGATGCCGATGTTGAACGCCTCGGCGACGGCCCGCACCGAGTCGGACTTGTTGCCCCAGTTGATCTGGGGGTGGAGGAAGAAGTCGGCGATGCCCAGCTCCTCCAGCTTCGCCATCGCCGCGTCGTGGTCGTTGCGGCTGGCGATCGAGTTGAGGATGCCCCGCTCGTCCAGGGTGCGGATCACCTCCACGACGGCCGGCCGCAGGGTCACCCGGCCGTCCTCCAGCAGCACGCCGTCCCAGACGGTGTTGTCGAGGTCCCACACCACGCACTTGACGGTGGGGGCGGACGTGACGGTCGTGGTCACGGTCGTGGTCATCGCGAACTCCTCGGTGCGCACTCGTGGAAGGCGTATTCGGCGAGGCCCACCTGGTGGAGCTGCGCGCTGCCCTCGATGATCTCCATGACCCGGGAGTCGCCCAGGAGGCGCTGGACCGGGTAGTCGGAGCTGCAGCCGTTGGCCCCGTGGATCTGCACGGCGTCGGCGGCCGCCCGGCCGGCCGCGGTGGCGGCGAAGTACTTGGCGGTGGAGGTGGCCGCCAGCGCGCCGGGGTCGTGCTCGTCGCGCAGGCGTCCGGCCTCCAGGCACAGCAGCCGGGCCGCCCGGGCGTTGGTGTACATGTCGCTGATCATGCGGCGCACCAGCTGGTGCTCCTTGATGGGGACGCCGAACTGCCGGCGCCGCCCGGCGTAGTCGACGCTCGCCTCCAGGCAGGCGTCGAGGATGCCGACGCAGCCCCAGCCGACGGTGTAGCGCCCCAGGTCGAGGGCGGCTCCGACGACGTGGGACACGCCGAGCCCCGGGCGGGCCAGCAGGTTGCCGGCCGGGACGCGGCAGCCGTCGAGGCGGACGTCCGCGGTCATGGAGGCGCGGATGCCGATCATGTCCTCGATCAGCGTGGTGGACAGGCCGGGGGTGTCGCGCTCGACGAGCAGCGCCGTCGGGCCCTCCTCGCCGCGGCCGACGACGAGGAACAGGTCGGCGGTCTCCCCGTAGGTGATCCACCTCTTGTGGCCGTCGACCGTCCAGGTGTCGCCGTCGCGCTCCATGCGGGTGGTCACGCCGGCCGCGTCGCTGCCGGCGTCCGGTTCGGAGACGGCGAGGGCGGCGACGCTCTCGCCCCGGGCCAGCCGGGGGAGCCAGGTCTCCTTCAGCTCCCGGCCGCCCCAGCGGGCGATGGCGTGCGCCACCATCGTGTGGACGGTGAGAAGGCTGCGCACCGAGGAACAGGCCCGTCCCAGTTCGGCGGCGAGCAGTCCGAGCGTGACCGCGTCGCAGCCGCCGCCGCCGTAGGCGCGCGGCACCGGCAGGCCCAGGAGGCCCTCGTCCGCGAGGAGGCGGACGATCTCGGGCGGGGTGCGCTGGGCGCGGTGCCAGTCGTCCGCGTGGGGTGCGACGCGGTGCTCGGCGAACGCCCTGAACTCCTTGGCGGCCTGCCGCTGTTCCGCGGTGAGTCCTCCGGTCATCGTCGTGTCCGCCCCGGCGCCTACTGGGGAACCGGCGCGGACAGCTTGCGGGCGACGAAGGCGTCGAGCGCGCTGATGGACCGGAAGTGCTCCAGTTCCAGGTCCTCGTTCTCGACCGTGATGCCGAACTCGTGCTCGACGAAGGACACCAGCTGCATCGCGAACATCGAGCTGACGAAGCCGAGCTCGAAGATGTCGTCGTCGTCCTCGAGGTCCTGGACCGGGAAGAAGCGGGAGAGGTACTCCGCGATCCGGGTCCTGTTGTCCGTGCTCATCTTCTGCTTCCGTCCTGTCGTCGTGGGAGTGAGGGGGATGGCGGAGGGGCGGGGCTCAGCGGTACTTGTGGAAGCCCTCGCCGCTCTTGCGTCCCAGCAGGCCGGCGGCGACCATCTTCTTCAGCAGCGGGGCCGGCCGGTACTTGTCGTCGTTGAAGCTCTCGTAGAGCACCTCGACGGACTTGAGGATGGTGTCGAGGCCGATCAGGTCGGCCGTCTCGAGCGGGCCCATCCGGTGGTCGAAGCAGGTCTTGAAGATGCGGTCGACGTCGGCCGCGGGGGCGACCCCGTCCTGGACCAGGAAGACCGCCTCGTTGATGGTGAGCATCAGCACGCGGTTGGAGACGAACCCGGGCACGTCCTCGACGACGATGCAGTCCTTGCCCATGCCGGCGAGGAAGGCGCGCGCGGTGTCCAGGGTCTCGGGGGTGGTGTGGTAGCCGCGGATGACCTCGACCATCGGCTTCATCGGCACCGGGTTCATGAAGTGCATGCCGACGACCCGTTCGGAGCGGCTGGTGATGGAGCCGACCCGGGTGATGGAGATCGCCGAGGTGTTGACGGCGAACACCACCTCGGGGCGCACGATGCGGTCGATCCGCTCGTAGACGGCCCGCTTGACGTCCCAGTCCTCGGTGACGTTCTCGACGACGAAGTCGGCCTTGGCGAGCAGCTCGTAGTCCGTGGTGAAGTCGATCCGGTCGAACACGTCGGCCGGATCGACCGCGGCGCCCCTGTTGAACAGGGCGTAGGCGCGCAGGCTGGTCCGCAGCTCGCGGCGCGCGTTGTCCAGGACGTCCTCGGAGACGTCCACGAGCACCACCCGGTGACCCGTCTGGGCGAGGTTCTGCGCGACGCCGACGCCCATGACTCCGGCTCCGACGACTCCTACGGTCTGGAATTCCATCTCGTGCGTCTCCGTTAGCGTGCGTCGCCGCGCACGGCGTAGATGTTGTGGATGTCCGTACCGACGTACAGCTCGTCCTGCTCGGCCGTGACGGTGAAGCCGTGGCCGCGCAGCTGCTCGGCGAGCCGCTCGACCTCTCCGTCCGCGTCGTGCACCTCGAGCACCATCTGCTGGATCTTGGGCCAGTCCGCCTCGTCGATGCCGTCGATGACCTGGCGTTCGCTCTTCTGCACGTCGATCTTGATGAGGTCGATCCGTTCGATGCCCTGCTCGCGGATGACGGCGCTCAGCGGGCGCAGGGTGGCGGTGAACTCGACCGCCTCGAAGCGGACGTCGATCAGCTCGTCGGAGGAGGCGAGCCGGGCCGTCTCGGCGTCGGCGCCGTCCTTCTGCTGGTTGGCGATGATGGTGCGCAGGTTGTGCTTCTCCTCCGCCTCGTCCGGGTGGAAGGAGGACATGCCGGAGCTGCGCGGGTAGAAGGTGAACGTCGCCGTGGCCTCGCTGTCGGAGACGCCGATGTTGAAGAGGTTGGCGTCGACGCCGTGCTCGGCGACGTTGCGGCTCAGCAGTTCGAACATCGGCGGGGCCGGCTCGAAGGTGAAGACCCGCACGTCCTTCGCCTCGTAGTGGGCGAAGAGACTGAACAGGCCGATGTTGCCGCCGACGTCCACGACGGTGGCGCCGTCGGGGATCGAGATGCCGTTCTTGGCGTAGGTGCGGTGGTCGAAGATGTCCTCGTAGAAGTGCCGGGTCTCCGCCTCGTTCTGGTGCCAGACCGTCAGGCCGTTGGGCAGCCGGAAGCGGGCCAGGGAGTTGCCGGTGTGCGAGGTGCCCTCGGAGCCGAGCTCGCCGCCCTGCCGCAGCGTCTCCACGGCGGCCGCCATCCGGGGGAGCGTCGACCACTCGTAGACCTGCCGCAGCGTCATGTCGACGCCGAAGGCGCGCTTGATCCGCAGGATCAGCCGGGTGGCCAGGAGCGAGTTGCCGCCCATCTCGAAGAAGCTGACGTCACGGGGCAGCTGCTCGTTCTTCAGCAGCCGCGCCCACAGACCGGACAGCTCCTGCTCGGTGGGACCGGGCTCGTCCTGCCCCTCGGTGTGCCGGGCGGCCTTGGAGGCGCCGTCGGCGACCATGTCCAGCTCGTCGGCGGGGAAGCCGGTCCAGTCGATGTCGGCGCCGGCGAGCCAGAGCCGGCCCAGCGCCTTCAGGGCGACGGCCGAGTCCGAGTGGCGCTCCAGCGGGTGGCGCATCGAGGCGACGATCGTGCCGGCCTCGCGGCCGCGCCCGAGGGTGGCCAGGCTGCTGAGGGTCTGCCCGGGGCCGGTCTCCAGCAGCAGCGGGATCTCGGCGAGGTGCCGCAGCCCGTCGGCGAACCGGACCGGGCTGACCAGGTGGCGGGCCCAGTACGCGGGATCGGTGGCCTGCTCGGCGGTGATCGGCTCGCCGGTGACGTTGGAGACGTAGGGGATGCGCGGGGCGTTGAGGGTGAAGGTCCGCGCGAGCTCGGTGACCTGCTCGGCGAGGGGCTCCATCATCGAGGAGTGGAAGGCGTGCGTGGTGCGCACGCGGCGGCTGACGACGCCCTGCTCGCGCAGGGACGCCTCGAGCGCCTCGACCGCGGGCACGGGGCCGGCCACCACGCAGAACTCGGGGCCGTTGACGGCGGAGAGCGACAGCTCCGCGCCGAGGTGGGCGGTGACCTGCTCCTCGGGCAGCATCACGGCGAGCATGGCGCCCTCGGGCAGCCCGTCGATGAGTGCGGCGCGGCGGGCCACCAGGGTCAGGGCGTCCTTCAGGCTCAGGACGCCGGAGATGGTGGCCGCGACGTACTCGCCGAGGCTGTAGCCGATCATGAGGGAGGGCCTGGCGCCCCAGGACTCCCAGAGCCGGGCGAGCGCGTACTCCACGACGAAGAGCGCCGGCTGCGCCAGGCGGGTGGTGTTCAGGAGGCGCTCGGCCTCGCTGCGCGGGCCGGTGTCCCGGCCGAGCATCCGGCGCAGGTCGACGGTGGGCGCGGCGTCGGCCGCGGCGCCGTCCTCCCGGGGGCCGGCGAACACGATCTCGCGGATGTCCAGGCCCAGTTCGTCCCGGAGCTCCGTGGCGCACTCGTCGAGGGCGGTGCGGAAGACGGGGAAGTCCTGGTAGAGGTCCCGGCCCATGTCGAGGTAGTGGTCACCGAGGCCCGGGAACATGAAGGCGACCGGTGCCGTGTCGCCGGCCTCCCGGGAGCCGATCTCGGTGGCGGCGCCCGCGCCCGTCAGGACGGCGCCGCGGTGTCCTCCCTCGGTGCTGCCGACGGTGCGGATGCGCACCGGCACGTCCTCGCGGGTGTGACCCTGGGCGTAGCGGGCCTTGAGTCCGGCAAGTCCTGCGTCACGGGTCGTGCCGGTGGTGCCGCTGACCAGGGCCAGGTGCCAGGCGACCGGCTCGGTGATGTTCTTGGGGCTCATGCCTCTCCTTGAGGTGTCGGCCGTCCGGAAAAGGGTCGAGCGCCCGTTACGGCCCTGTGCCCCTTTCGAGGGTGTCCGTCGTCAGCCCACTGTCGGGGCGTCGGCTAGAGCGGAGCCGGAGCTGTGGTCGACACCGGCGGGTGCCTTCCCGGACCGTCGGGCGGCGTGCCCGCGGGAGTCGCGCGGGGGGTCGCGCGGGCACGCGCGGGCACGCGGAAAGGCCCCGGAGGCATCCCGAGGGGGAGGCCGCCGGAGCCTTCGCCGGGCGGGGCGGGCCGGTCTCAGCGCGCGGCGAGCGCGTGCCGTGCGGCCAGCTCCATGGTGGCCGTGGAGTTGCGGCCGAGCGCCTCACGGACGTGGCGGCGGGCCCGCGCCAGGTCGGCGCCCGGGCCGAGGACGCGCTCCACGGCCTCCTCGCGCAGCACCACGCTGTGCTGGGAGACCACCGTCGTGCCGCTCGCGTCCGACACCACCGACCACTCGCCGGTGTGCGCCTCCATCAGGGCGGGCGTGGCGGTCTGCTTGTAGACGATGCGGCCGGCGTGCGGGAAGCAGATCCGCACCGACTCGGTGGTGTGCGAGGCGCCGTCCGCGGTGAGCGTGTCCATCGCCATCACCTGGACCCCGGGGGTGCGCTCGACCAGGTCCAGCCGCGCCACGTGCGGCACGAGGTCCGGCCAGTCCCCGGCCCGGTACAGGAAGTCGTACACCGGCTCGGCCGGTCCCTCGACGCGGATGGAGTCCTCGAACGACAGCACCAGCTCGTCCAGCTTGTGCCAGCGTTCCGCGACGTGCTTGACGCCGGCCAGCTCGGACCGGGAGTTGGTGTCCACCGCCCGCTCGACCCAGGCCGCGTCCTGGGCCCGGTCGCCGTGGACGGTGAAGTCGTGCAGCAGGGTCAGCCGGGCGGCTCCGCCCGGCAGCTCCTCCACCGCCCAGATCCCGCGCATCGTGTCGATCGGCGCCTGGGGGTGCGACTGCCGGAACTCGATGCGCCGGGTCTGCGGATCCTGGACGCGGTCGGAGGCCCAGGACCTCACCTCGCCGGAGGCCGTCGCCCACATCCGCAGCCGTTCGTGCGTCCCGTCGAACTCCAGGCGCTCGACGTGCACGTTGGGCGGGAAGAACAGCGGCCAGCGGACCGCGTCCGAGATCAGGCCGTAGACCACCGCGGCCGGTGCGTCCACGTCGATCGAGTGCGACGTGCGGTGCACGTGCTGACCCGTCACCACGAACACCTCCTCTTCTTGTCGGGAATCAGTAGTTGCCCAGCCCGCCGCAGACGTTGAGCGCCTGGGCGGTGATGGAGGCGGCGGACGCGGAGACCAGATGGCCCACGAGCGCCGCGACCTCCCCGGGGGTGGAGTAGCGGCCGAGCGGGATCTTCGCCTCGAACTGCTCCTGGACGGCCTCCTCGGTGGTGTCCCAGGCGGCGGCGTACCCCTGCCGGACCCGGGCGGCCATCGGCGTCTCCACGTAACCGGGGCAGACGGCGTTGACGGTGACGCCGGAGGGCGCCAGTTCCCGCCCCAGGGCCTTGGTGAAGCCGACCACGCCGTGCTTGGACGCGCTGTACGGGGCGCCCAGCAGGACCCCCTGCTTGCCGGCGGTGGAGGCGATGTTGACGATCCGGCCGCCGGCGGCGCCGGCGAGCCCGCCGTGCTTCAGGGCCTCCCGGGTCACCAGGAAGACGCTGTTCAGGTTGGTGTCGATGACGTCGTACCAGAGGTCGTCGTCGATGTCCGCGGTGGGCCCGCCGCCACTGCGGCCGGCGTTGTTGACCAGCACGGTGAGCGGGCCGTACGTCTCGACGGCGGCACGCACCAGCGCGGCCACCGAGGGACGCGACCGCACGTCGGCGGCGAGGCCGTCGACCTCCAGGCCCTCCTCGCGCAGGTCGGCCACGGTCTGCTTGACGTCCTGCTCGGTGCGGGCGCACAGGAAGACCCGGTGTCCGGAGCGGGCCAGTTCCCGCACCACCTCCAGGCCGATGCCGCTCGTTCCGCCGGTGACCAGGGCGACGGGCCGGGTGTCGGTCATGCTCCTTGCTCCTTCGGCCGGTGGGTGGGGGCGGGCAGCACAAGGCCCGGCTCGAGCCGCGCCATGCCCGCCAGGGGCTCGGACGGGTCCAGCGGGGCCAGCGCCCTTCGCAGCGCCGTGCGGGTGAGCAGGGCGCCCCGGGCGGCGACGTAGCCGTCCGGGCGGACGAGCACCCAGCCGCCGGGCGGCAGGCCGAGCGCGACACGCAGCGCGCCGTCCGGGTCGGGCAGGGGGGCCGGTCCGGCCCGGCCGCCGCCGTCGTCCTCGACGGTGCGCACGGACAGCCACTCGCCGTACTGGACGGCGGCGGTCACCGCCACGTCGTCGGGGGTGTCGTCCGGGGCGTCGTCGGTGCCGGCGTGGGCGCCGCCCGGGGCGAACAGCAGCGACCAGCGGGGGTCGCGGAGTTCGTCGTGCAGGGCGCGGCAGCCGGGCGCCGCCGGGTCGTGGACCTGGCCCGAGGTGACCCGCTCGCCGGGGGCGGGGGCGTGTTCGGGGAGGGTGGCGAGGACGACGCCCTGGGCGGCCCAGCCGAGGTGCTCGCGCGTCTCCGCGGTGGTCAGGGTGGACTCGCGGTAGGCGATGCGCAGGCCGGACATGCCGCCGAGCACCTTGCGCTGGATGGCCCGGCGCAGGGCGGGCACGGTCCGGACCACGGCGAAGACGGCGGGCAGCGCGACGGAGGCGAGCAGGTTCTTCATCTGCACCAGGAACGTGGCGGTGCGGGTGGAACCCAGCAGGGCGCGGCCGATGGGGACGCGTTCCTCGCCGTAGGTGTCGAGCAGCCGGGTGCCCGCGTGCCGGTGGTGGACCTGGGCCAGCTTCCAGCCCAGGTTGTACGCCTCCTGGATGCCGGTGTTCATGCCCTGCCCGGAGGCGGGACTGTGCACGTGGGCGGCGTCCCCGGCCACGAAGACGCGGCCGACGCGCATGCGGGGCACCATCCGCTGCTGGAAGGTGAACACCGACGTCCACTCCGGCTCCCCGACCCGGACCCGGCGGCCGAGCCCGGTGGACAGCTTGGCGCTCAGCCGCGCCGCCGCGCCGGCGTCGCCGGTCCGCGGGGCGGTGTCCAGGAGCCGCCAGTGCCCGTCGCGGGCGTAGGGCACCATCATCAGCGCCTGGCGGCCCGTGTGGGTCCAGTAGATGGTGTCGGGCGGCAGGTCCGTGTCGACCGGGGCGTCGGCGAGCATCCAGGTCTCGCTGGTCGTGCCGATCAGCTCCAGGCCGAGCAGCTTGCGCACGGTGCTGTGCCCGCCGTCGCAGCCGACCAGCCACGAGGTGCGCAGGCTCTCCTCGGTGCCGTCGGCGCGGGTCAGGCGGACGTGGACGCCGTCGGTGTCCTGCCGGAAACCGGTCAGGCGGGTGTTCCACTCGATCTCCACGCCGAGCCGGGCGACCGCGGCCCGCAGCACCGCCTCCGTGTCGGTCTGGGCGACGATCAGCGTGTACGGGTACGAGGTGGGCATCGTGGAGTAGTCGGCCTCCAGACGCACCAGGCGCCGCCCGCCGGCGAACATGGTGAACGCGCGGTTCTTGCGGCCGTGCGGCAGCAGCGCGTCGACCACACCCATCTGGGTGAACGTCTCGAGGGTGCGCGGGTGCACGGCGACGGCCCTGCTGGTGACGGCGGGCGCCGGCGCGGCGTCGACCAGCCGGACCCGCAGCCCGCGACGGGCCAGCTCGTGGGCGGCGGTCAGTCCGACGGGGCCGGCGCCGACGACGACGGCCTCGGGTGCGGCGGCGGGCATCACGCGGCCTCCTCGAGGGTCTCGTACAGGCCCGGGTCCGGGGTGGCCAGCGGGCCGAGCCGCCGCACCAGGGCCTGGAACTCGTCGCCCCGTACGGCCCGGCGGTGCGCGTCGGCGTCCTGCCAGACGGCGAGCTCCAGGAAGACACGCGGGTCCGCGGCGTGCCGCAGGGTGCGGTGGCTGACGTAGCCGGGCTGCGCCGCCATGTACGAGGTGAGCTTTCCCTTGACGGCGAGGAAGGCGTCCAGGTCGCCGTGCACGGTCAGCTTGTTGACGAAGGTCACCATGGTCTCGGTCTGCTCCTGTCGGGGCGGGCGGGGTGGACGGGACGGGCTGGGCGCGGGGTCGTGGGGCCGGCCCTCGGCCCGCGTGCGGAGCCGGTGCCGGACCTTGCGGCGCTCGGGCTTGCCGGTGGGGGTGCGGGGCACGGCGTCCAGGGCCTCGGTGCGGCGGATCCGTTCGAAGTCGGCCAGCCGCTCGTTGGCGCGCGCGGCGATCGAGTCGAGGACCGCGCGGGGGTCGTCGCCCGGGCCGGCCGGATCGCGCAGCACGACGCCCGCCCAGACCAGCCCACCGTGTTCGGGATCCGGCCAGTCGGCGACCAGGCAGTCGGCGACCCGCGGGTCCTCGCCGAGGATCCGCTCGACGCGGCCGGGCGAGACGATCTCGTTGTCGTACTTGAAGACGTCGTCGACGCGGTCCACCAGCCACAGCGCGCCGTCGGCGTCGACGTAGCCCAGGTCCCCCGTGGAGTACCAGCCGTCCGGGTCGATCCGGGCGGCCAGGTCGGCGTCGAGGTAGCCCGCGGCCAGCTGGGGGCCCCGCACCTGCACCTCGCCGGTGGACCACACCTCGACGGGCCGGCGGGTGGTCAGGTCGACGAGCCGGCACCGGGTGGCGGGCACGGGGACGCCGACGGCCCCGGCCCGGTATCCGCCGGGCTGCTGGCAGTGGGTGAGCGGGGACGTCTCGGCCATGCCGTAGCCCTGCACGACCGGCACCCCCAGCAGGGTGCTCAGGGTCCGCGCGGCGGCGGGCCGCAGGGCCGAGCCGCCGGACAGCACGGCCGTCAGCCGGGCACCGCCGCGGGCCGCCCGGGGCGCCCGCGGGAGGCGGGGGTCGTCGGCCAGGCGGTGCAGGCGGGCGGGCAGCCCGTAGTAGTGGGTCGCGCCGGTGCCGGCCGCCACGGCGAGCGAGACCAGCGGGTCCGGATCCTGGCACAGCACCTGGCAGGCGCCCGCGTACAGCGCCGAGTTCAGGTGCATGACGTGGAACAGCGGCAGGTGGTTGACGGTGACGGAGTCCCGGCCCAGCCGGTGGGCGACCGCCGTCTGCCAGGCATTGGCGACCAGGTTGCGGTGGGTGAGCAGCACGCCCTTGGGCCGGCCGGTGGTGCCGGTGGTGAACTGCACGCAGGCGACGGCGTCCGGGTCGCCTCGGTGGGCCGGAGCGACGTCCTCCGGTGTCCCGTCGAGCGCCGCGTGCAGGCCGACGCACCCCTCCGGGACGGCGCCGTCCGGCGCGTCGGTCACCACGACGGTGCGCAGCCGCGGCAGGTCGTCGCGCATCTTGGCGAGCCGGCCGGCCGTGGCGGAGGGCACGAACACGATCTCCGCGCCGGACGCGGCGACGACGTGCCGCAGCGCCTCCTCGCCGGTCAGCGGGTTGACCAGGACGGCGACGCCGCCACCGCGGAGCGTTCCGTGGTATGCGGCCGCGAACGTCGCGTCGAGGGTGTTGGCGACGCCGATCCGCCGGCCCGGCCGGTGGCCGGGACACCGCTCGAGGAACACGGCGATCCGGTCGGCCAGCGCGTCGAGGTCGTGGAAGGTGAGGGACGTGTGCGGAGTGCGGACGGCGGCGCCCCGGGGGTCGCGGGCGGCCGCCGAGCGCAGCAGCCCGTCCACCGTCAGGTCCGGGAAGGAGTTGTTCGGCACGGGCTCGGTCTCCTCGGGGTCGTGGCGAGGTGTGTCCCACGTTCTGCCGGATCGCTTGAGGAATGTTCGAAGGGCGCTCGATCTGCGCCAGGGACAGTGACGGCATCCGATGGAACGGAGGTCGGTCCCATGACCACCGAGTTGCTCGTCCGTGCCCAACCCCTGGGAGAGGCACAGGAGTTCGGTCATCTGTACGCGGAGGTCCAGCAGTTCTACTCGCGGCAGATGCAGTTGTTCGACGCCCATGACGCGGAGCGCTGGGCGGCCACGTTCACCGAGGACGCCGTCTTCGACGTCCCCACCCTGGAGGCGCCGGTGCGCGGCCGCGAGGGACTGGTGGCCAACGTGCGCCGCAACGCGGCCCAGTACGAGCGCAGCGGGGAGCGGCTGCGGCACTGGATCGGGATGCTCGACATCAGCCCGGGACGCGACGGGGAACTGCGCGCCCGCGCCTACGCCCTGGTGTACGTGACGCCGCGCGGTGGCCCGTCGAGGGTGCTCCGGGTGTGCGTCATGGAGGACGCGCTGGTGCGGGTGCGCGGCAAGTGGCGCACCCGGCACCGGGTGGTCAGCCGCGACGACCTCGCCCCCTGAGGGCGTCGCCCCCGAAGCCGTCGCCCTCTGAGGCCGCCGCCCCCCGAAGCCGTCGCCCCCGTCCCGTCCGTCCCGACCGCGCACCCGCTCCCGGGCCCCGCGCGTGCCGTCCTCATCCGTGACACCCGGAGGTCCCGTCATGATCGACCACATCGCTCCCGAGCGGCAGCAGGCCGTCGACGCCGCGCTGTACACCCAGGTCCAGCAGTTCTACGCCCGCCAGGTCGGGTTGCTGGACGACCTGCGGGCGGAGGAGTTCGCGGCGTCCTTCACCGCCGACGGGGTGCTGCGCCCCTCCCCCACCGGCCCCGCGGCCGTGGGCCGGCCGGAGATCGCGGCGGCGCTGCGCGCGGCCCACGAGCGGCGGTTCGGCACGGAGCCGGTGCGGCGGCGGCACTGGTACTCCATGCTGCGGGTGGACCACCGCCCCGACGGCGCCCTCGACGCCCGCTGCTACAGCACGGTCCTCGTCACCCGCCCCTGGGACCCCGCCCCGGTGGCGGGCCCCAGCTCCGTGGTCCAGGACGTCCTGGTCCTGCACGACGGCGAACTCCTCACCCGGGACCGCCGCATCACCCCGGACCACCTGTCCTTCTGATCCCCGGGCGGTCCGGGACATCGCCCGGTAGGACACAGGGAGCGGCGGACGAACCACGACAGGTCGCCGGGTTCTGCGCGGTTCGAGCGGGGAGCCCACGCGTACCCGCGGAGGCGTGAGAGCCGCGGCCAGGCATGGCGGGCAGCGCGAGGAGGGGCGCCATCCGCTGGAATGCGGGTGACGCCCCCGGCCCGATGGGTGTGGCCGCGTACGCCGGCGGCGGATCCCGCCGATTCGGCGCTGTCGGCGGCTCGTCACCACGGTGACGTCACACCGGCTTCTAGCTGTCGATGAACCGGTAGGACTTGAACACGAAGGTGACGGTGCTGCCGGGCGACACCGGGTTGGCCAGCAGGGCGCAGCTGGTGTCGGTGTACAGCACGACGGTGGCGTCGGTCTGGTTGCTCACGCTGGTGCCGAGGGTGGAGACCAGCTTGCAGCTGTTCAGCTCGGGGTCGACGACCTGCTGGTTCCCGCCGAGGAGGTCGGTGAAGTAGAAGGTACCGCTCGCGTTGTCCGCGGCGGTGGTGGCCGTGGCCTGGCCGGTGAGGAGCGCTGTGGCTGCCAGGGTCGAGGCGGCGGTCATCAGAAGGCGGGTTGCTCGAGACATCTGGATGTCCTTTCTCGTGTGTCTGCCACCGGGAGAGGGCAACACAAGGGCGGCGGCTTCGCGTGCGGCCGGTGGCTTGGCGGTGTTGGGAAAGCGCGGCGCCGCGGAGAGCTCCGTCAGGCCGGGGCGGCGACCGCCGGGGCGGCGATGGCCAGGGCGGTGTTGTAGTAGGTGCACAGGTCGCCGGTCCGGCAGGCGCGGGAGGCGGTGCCGGCGGTGACCTGGAGACTGGGGTCGGTGGCGAGCATGGTGCCGACCATGACCTGCGGGAGGGGGCCGAGGTAGGTGACGGTGACGTTCAGGACGGTTTCGGCGACCTCGTCGTCGTTGGCGTCGTAGTAGACGACCTTCCACTGGGGGATGTTGACGGTGGCCGCGGAGGGAGTGCCTGTCACTGTCCCCGGCCGGGGCTGCACCTCGCCGTAGACGATCGACGGGAACTGCGCGGAGACGCACCCGTGCCAGATGCTCGTCTCGGTGCCGGCGGTGCCGCCTTGGAAGTTGACGTCGATCTCGTTGTTGGCGTCCTCGCAGACGACCAGCGGGTTCTCCGGCTCGTCCGCCTGAGCGGGAGCCGCGGAGACGAAGGCGGCGGACAGGGCGAACACGCCGGCTGGGAGCAGCGCGGCGATTCTGGTCAGCCTCATGCTTGGGCCTCCTGGGTGTGCGGTGGCGTTGTTGCATCGGCGGCGGCACCGTCTGCCGGCGGTGCAGGGCGGAGCTCGGACAGGGGAAGCCCCCGACGGCCGGTCGCTGTGCACAGAAACGATCCTGCTGTCTTGTGGCCGGCGACTCCATGGCCCGTTACGGGGGCGTGCACATCCCACCCGCGCGTGCACACCCGCGCGTGTGGATTCACACCGGGTGTGACCCCGACGCCGGCGTACCCGGCGCTGGTGTCCTGCCGACCGGCCTGGGGATGAAGCGCAGCTTTCCGTCGCAGCGCACGGCCCGGGTTTCGTGCGCCCTTTTCACCACCGTGCTCCGGCTCCTGTGTCCCATCCGCCCCATCCGCGTCGGGCGGTTCCCATGCTGTTGCCGAGCGGACAGTGCGGTTCCACTGTGAGTGTCAATCCAGGGCCGAAGCCTTCACGAGAAGCCCGCGCCCTTGTCGCACATGACGGCGAGAGGCCGGCACGCTACCGCAATCGGCACCGGACAAGTCCCCACCTGCGTTCGGTCGGCCCTCGAGCCCCTTCCGCCCTCGCCCCTGGCGGAGAAGGAAACCGACGGAAAAACCGAAAAAGGGAGTCGTGATGAAGTCGGAGATGACAGCACACGCAAGCACGGCCATGACAGGAGGTGACGGCCTGCCGTTCAGCGGTCTGCGCCACGAAGTGCGGCACGCCCCGCCGACCGGCGCCACACAGGGTTCGGTCAGTGCCTGCTCGGACGTGTGGGCGATCATCCTCAAGATACTGACCGATCCCTGCTGATGGCCCCGACCGAGCCGGACGCCGAGCCGGCGCTCCAAGCCTTCCAGAGGGCCATGGCGCGGGCAGCGGCGCCCGGCTCGGCGGGCTTCGCCGGACACCGGAACGATTTCGAACGACTGATGCGGTCCCCGTTCGCCGCCGACTGGGTCACCGCACGGCTGCACGCCCTGACCGCCGGCCCGGCCACCGGGACGTCCGACGGCTGCCCCCCGGACATGCTCGCGGTGCGGCGCACACCCCGATGGACGCTGTGCCTGCGCCTGACCCGCGCCGACGAGCCCTCGCCGGCAACGGTGTGGGGAGCCGCGGAGGACTTCGTCATCGGCGTGCCGCAGCAGTCGCAGCAGCCACTGCGCCTGACGGTCCACGAGCGACCTGCCCTGGAACACCGTCGGCCTCGACTGGGAGCACCCCGAGCGGTGGAGATCGAGCCGGGCTGTGCCGTGGCCTTCGACCCGGAGGCCGACGTGGTGGTCCTGGCACCCCAGCCCGCACCCGTGGTCAGTGCGCTGCTCACCGCTCCGCCACGGCTGGCGGTGCGCTGCTCCTGGCACAGGGAGAGCGGCCACCTGGACGACGTCGTGGCCGCGGACCCGGGCGCGTCCCGTCTGCTGGCGTTGATCCCGGCCCTGGTCGCGGCCGGGAGCCCGGAAGCCCTGCCGGCCCTGCACCGACTCGCACGACACCACGCCCATTTCGTCCGCTGGCAGGCGGTGCGGGCGGTCTTCGCCTTGGACCCGGTCGCCGGACGGCACCTGCTGGAGCAGGCCGCCTGCGACCCGCATCCGGAAGTGGCCGAAGCCGCGGACCAAGCCCTCACCCTCCTCGCCGACGACAACGACCGCTCCCGCTCATCCCCCTGAACACGCGAACGCACCTCGCGCGCCTTCACACCACCGCACGCCGGAAAGAGCCTTGCATGACACGCATCGTCGACGTCCCCCCGAGCGGCCCGGTCGACCTGGCCGACTGCCTTGACGAGCTGCACGGCTGCCTCGACCCGGCCGACCCGGACAGTCTCCTGGCCTCCGCCCCCCTCCTGCGGGCCCTCGGCGCCGACCCTCTGCTGATCGTCAGGCGCCTCAACGACGCCCTCGGCGACCTGGCGTCCTGGCAGTTGGGCAACCGGTATGCGGCGCCGGTCCTGCTGCTCGGTTCCGGCCCCGGATGGACCGTGCGTGCCAACATCTGGTCACCCGCGGAGCGGAACGAGGCCGCGCTCCACTCCTACGAGCTCCCGCACGACCACAACTTCAGCTTCCTCACCGTCGGGCATCTCGGCCCCGGCTACCGCACCGAGATCTGGGAGTACGACCACCGCCCCGGTCTGACAGCGGGCGACCGCGTCGACCTCACGCCCGTCGAGGAGACGAGCCTGCCGACCGGCCGGCTCATGCACTACCGGGCCAGCCGCGACGTCCATGTCCAGCACCCCGCCCCGGCCACGTCGGTCTCACTGAACCTCCTGGTGCACACGCCGGAGGAACAAGCCCGCGAACAGTTCCTCTTCGACACCGCCGGCGGAACCGTCCTGGGTACCGCGGTCGAGCGACACCGCACCGGACAGCACCTGCTGTGCGCCGTCGCAGGCCATATCGGCGACGGCAACACCGCCGACGTCCTCAACGACATCGCCACCACCCACCCCCTCCCGACGCTGCGCGCCACGGCGCGTGAGGCCGTCGACCGTCTGACCGAACCAGGCCGGACGCAGCTGCCGAGTGCGGTGAGTGTGCCGGGCACCGGCTTCCAAGGCACCGTGCACCGTGCACCGGAAGGACGCTGAGACACCGGCCTCGCGCGCCCGGTGCCCCGTACCCCTGTGACGGGAGACCGAAGCAACCGCCCGTGCTCCATCCGACAGCGCGCGGAAAACACCGCCGCGCGTCCGACCGAAGGAACTCGTATGCGTCGATCGTTGTCCTCTTCACTGACCGCCGCCCTGACCGCCGCCCTGGCCGCAGCCGGACTCGCCTTCGCCCAACCCGCCGCAGCCTCGGAAGCGGACGCGCCGCTGCTGGTGTGTCCCGGCATCATCACCAACAGCTACACGCCCGGCCTCACCCTGGCCCCACGGCCCACCGCCTACGACGCGCAGGCCACCTACGGCCCCTGCGTGGGCGACGCCGCCGTGGTCTCCGCGACCAGCACCGGATCAGGCGTGGTCACCCTCTCCTGCATCATCGGCGAATCCGCCCCCTACGAGCGGACCTACCACTGGAGCAACGGGGAGAGCAGCGTGGTGCGCTACCGCCTCAACCTCAACCTCAAGCCCGCCGGAGAGTCGGTCATCGCAGGGATCGGGGAGGTGATCTCCGGCCGTTACGCGGGCGCCCACGCCGTCGAAGCCGTCGCCGACCTCCAGCTCAACCCGCTCAACTGCCTCACCCCGACCGGCGTCACCCGGACCGCGGGCCCGGTCACGCTCACCCTCACCCCTGATCCTCACCAGGGGCCGGGAGCCGCATCGTTCCCCGCCCCCGGCCCGGCCTGGAGGCCGCCGTGCCCGACGACTACCGCGCCACCACACTCACCGACGACGACGCCGCCCTGCTGCGCCGAGGCGACCACCTTCTGTTCGGCATCAGCCCCTTCAACAGCTACTTCAGCCAGGACCGCATCACCACCCTGGCCCGGTGGGCGGCCGAGCACGCCGGGCGGGCGGACTTCGTCGTCGTCAGCGACCCCACCGCCTACACCCTCGCCGGCGCCGGAAACCCTCCGGCCAAGGCCGTGCGCAAGGCCAGGACCGAGGGCAGACGCATGGTCAACCGCACCCGCCGCGCCCTTGCGGACGTCCCCACCGCCTACGCGCACTCCATCACCGAGCTGATGGACACCGACCTCTACCAGGGGCTACGCCGCCGGATCGAGGAACTCTTCCGCCGCGACGAGGCATTCCGGGCCGCCTGCACCGCCACCAGCCGGGCCCCGGTGACATCCCATGCCGTTGACGGCTTCGCTCCCGGCCCGGAGAACCTGCGGGTCGCTGCCCACTACCTGCTCGACGAACTCCCGCTCTGGAGCCACGGACACCTGCTGTTCGACCAGCCGACGTCCCTGTACGTCTACCACAACACCAACAACTTCCTCGTCGACCTCTACCGGCGCAAGTTGCCCTGGCAACCCAGCAGCCACCAGGGCTTCCTGCTCCTGGAAGACGCCACCGAGAGCTGAGGGCCGACGCCTCCTCCGGCACGGCCGAGGTGTTCCCCGACGGCGGTTCAGGCGCGGCAGGCCGGGAGGCCTCCGTGGTAGTGCGTCATCTCGGTGAACAGGGCCGGGATGTCCAGGGGGGCGCCGGCCGCGGCGCCGCGTTCCTCGGCGTAGGCGCGGTGCAGGTTGGGGACGAGGCGTTCCGCGTCGAGGAGGTCCGCGTAGGGGCCGGGACCGGCGCGGCGCGCGGTCTCCAGCGGCGTCGCGCCGACCGCCAGCCCCTGGGCGGCCAGGCGCTGCAGACGCCGCAGGTATCCCTCGTTGACGTCGAACAGTTCCGGCCCGCCGAGGGGCCCGTGCCCGGGGACGACGACGCGGGGGCCCAGGGCGCGCAACGCGTCCAGCGTCCGGAGGGACCCGGAGACCGAGCCCATGGGGCAGAACGGCGTCACGCCGGACATGACCAGGTCGCCCGTGAACAGCACCCGCTGCTCGGGCAGCCAGACGGCGGTGTCGCCGGTGGTGTGGGCCGGCCCGAAGTGCAGCAGCCGCACCTGGATCCCGCCCGCGTGCACCGTGGCCTCCTGCCGGTAGGTCAGGTGGGGCGGCACGACGTCGAGGTCGCCCCAGCGCACGTCGGGCCACAGGCCCGTCAGGTGCAGGCCGGAGGCGAGGATGTCGTCGCGGGCGTGCTGGTGCGCGACGACGGTGGCCTCGGGGAAGACGCAGTTGCCGAAGGTGTGGTCCCCGTGGAAGTGGGTGGCGATCAGCAGGCGCGGCGGGGCCGGGGCGAGGCGCAGGGCCTCCCGGCGCAGGTGCAGGGCCCGTTCCCGCGTGGCGGCGGTGTCGACGAGGACGCTGTGGACGCCGTCGGTGATCAGGCCCGCGTTGTTGAGGCACCAGCCGCCGTCGGGCTGCACGAACGCGTGGACGCCGTCGGCGAGCCGCGTCGTCCGCCCGGGTGGCGCGACCACCGGCGTGCCGGTCACGCCCTGCTCCCGGCGGGCGCCGCCGCGGCGCCGAACAGGTCGGTGCGCACGCCGACGGGGCGGGGCCCGTGGGCGACCGTCCGGGTGATCCGGGCGCCGACCGGGGTACGGCCGGCCAGGGACGCGGCCACCGCGCGCAGGCGGGTGGTGACCGGGTTCCCGCGGCCGAGCAGCGCCCTGGCCTGCAGGCGCTGCATGCGGTGCACGGCGGCGGCCACCGGAAGGCGCTCGTGCTGGTAGGGCAGGAGCCGGTCCCGGCCGGCGTCGCCGGAGCGGACCGCGTCGAGCAGGACGGGGTGGGCGGCCGCCGCGTCCTGCAGGGCCAGGTTGATGCCCTGGGCGCCGATGGGACCGTGGGTGTGGGCGCTGTCGCCCACCAGCATCAGCCCGTCGTCCACCCAGGTGGCGGCCTGCGCGGCGAACACGTCGAGCAGGGTGAGGTCCCGCACGTCGCGCAGGTGCTCGTGGATCAGGTCCGCGTGCCCGGGAAGGGCGTCGGCGAGCTCCCGGCGGATGCCGTCGATGCCGTGCGCGGTCACCCGGTTCCAGCTGCGGTGCGGCAGCGTCCAGCCGACGCGCAGCAGGTCGGGGTGGGTGTCGTGGACGAGGAGGGCGCCGCGTGCCGTGCGGTGGACGCGCACCGTGCCCGTGCCCCGCCCGGCGGCGGGCAGCGTGAACCAGGCGACGTCCTGGTCGAACGCCTCGGTCCGGCCGGCGTCGATGCCGGCGAGCGACCGGGTGCGGGAGTGACGGCCGTCCGCACCGACGACGACGTGCGCGCGGACGGTGACGGTGCCCAGGCCGGCGCGGTGCCCCACGGCGTGCGTGACGCGCCCCCGCGTGCGCCGCAGGGCGGAGATCCGGTGCCCCTCGTGGTACGAGAAGCCGGGCAGGCCGCGGCAGGCGTCGAGCAGTTCGGTGATCAGGTGCCGCTGGGGCAGGGCGAGCAGGTGGTCGTAGGGCGCGGCGAGACGGCCGTAGTCGATGTCGAGCAGCGTGCGCCGGTCCTGGACCACCTGGAAGCCGGTGAGGCCGCGGGCGCCGCGCGCCCGGGCCCCGTCCAGGACACCCAGCTCGTCCAGGATCCGCTGGCCGCCGGGCTGCAGGATCTCTCCGTGGAACTCCCGGCGCAGCCCGGTGGAACGCTCCAGCACGGTGACGCGGACGCCGGACCGCAGCAGCATGAGCGCGAGGGCGAGCCCGGCGGGGCCCGCCCCGACCACGCAGACGTCGGTGCGGAGTTCCTCGACGCGGCCCATGGCGGGCACGGGGGGCGAGATCATCGGCGCCGCCCCCCGTTCAGGCCGTGGTGCGCTCGGACAGCGCCCGGTTGACGAGGTCGAGGTACAGGCGCGGGGTCTCGGCCTCGTCCAGCGCCTCCTCGTCGAGGAGCAGGTCGTGGTCGCGCTCGATGACGCCGGTGACCTGCAGCAGGGCGAGCGAGTCGTAGCCGAGTTCCAGGAAGGGGACGTCCAGGGCGGTGTCGTCCAGGTCCCTCCCCTCTCCTTCGCCGGCGTTCTCGCGCAGCAGGGTGGCGAGTTCGGCGAGTGCGAGCGTGTCCACGGTGGTCCCTCTCTTCCGGCGGGCTGGTGCGGTGACGTGACGGGCCGCCGCGGCGGTGCGGCGGTGCGGGGGCGCGGGGGCGCGGCGGCGGCTCAGCGGGCGGCGGTGACGACGGTGGCGGAGTGGAACCCGCCGCGTCCCCGGGCGAGCACGAGCGCGGTGCGCAGCCGCGCGGGCCGCGGCCGGCCGGTCACCAGGTCGACGGGGCAGTCGGCGGCGGGCCGTGAAGCCACGGCGGTGGTCGGCGGGATCACCTGGTCGCGCAGGGAGAGCAGGGCGGCCGCCAGGTCCACGGCCGAACCGCCGGACAGCAGGCGTCCGGTCCTCGCCTTCGGCGCGGTGACCGGCACGCCGCCGGGGCCGAACAGGTCGGCCAGGGCGCGGGCCTCGGCCCGGTCGGCGGCCCGGTCTCCGGCCGCGTCGGCGAAGACCACGTCGACCTGGTCGGGCGTGAGCCGGGCGTCGGCGAGGGCGAGCCGGGCGGCGGCGAGCAGGCGTCCGCCGTCGGCCCGGTCGGCGGGGTCGAAGGTGGCGGCGCAGCCCGCGACGACGCCGTGCAGGGTGGCGCCCCGCGCGCGGGCGGTGTCCTCGTCCTCCAGGACGAACAGCGCTCCCCCCTCCCCCACCACGTGTCCGCGGGCGTCCTCGTCGAAGGGCAGGTAGGCGCGGTCGGGGTCGGTGCCCGTGCTCATGCCGCCGGCCGCCAGGTGCGCGGTCCAGCCCCAGGGGCAGAGCGTCGAGTCGGCGCCGCCCGTCACCACCGCGGTGACGCCCTTGCGGATCTGCCGCCGGGCCTGGGCGACGGCGTCGAGGCCGCCCGCCTGCTCGGAGACCACCACGCCGCTGGGGCCGCGGAGCCCGTGCCGGATGGAGATCTGGCCGGAGTTGGCGGCGTAGAACCAGGCGAAGGACTGGTAGGCGCCGACGTGGCGGCTGCCGCGGCTCCACAGAGCCTGCAGTTCGCGCTGCCCGAACTCGAAGCCGCCGGCGGCGTTGGCGGTGATGACGCCCACCGCGTAGTCGGGCATGCGGGCCGGGTCCAGGCCCGCGTCGTCCAGCGCCTGCGCGGCGGCGGCGAGCGCCAGCCGGGTCACCCGGTCGGTCTGGGGCAGCAGCCGGGAGGGGATGTGCCGGTCGTCGTCGAAGCCGGCCACCTCGCCCGCCAGCCGGACCGGCAGCCCGGAGGCGTCGAACCGGGTGAGCGGCGCGACGGCGTTGTGCCCGCCCAGCACGGACTCCCACCAGCTCTCGGTGGTCACGCCGCCCGGCGCGACGACGCCGATGCCGGTGACGGCGGCCCGGATCGCGTGGGCACCGAGGAGACCGCGCTCCTGCGCGGCGACGGCGGTCACGCGGCCCTGCCGGCGTGCGGGGCGGTGAGGACCATGGCGCTCTGGAAGCCGCCGAAGCCGCTGCCGACGCTCAGGACCGTGTCGGTGCGCTGCTCGCGGGCGGTGAGCGGGGTGTAGTCGAGGTCGCAGGCCGGGTCGGGGTCGTGCAGGTTCGCCGTGGGCGGGACGGTGTCGTGCTCGATCGCCAGGGCGCAGGCGGCGATCTCCAGCGAGCCGATCGCTCCCAGGGAGTGCCCGATCATCGACTTGATGGAGCTGACGGGGACTCGGTGGGCGTGCTCGCCCAGGCTGCGCTTGAACGCGGCCGTCTCGTGCTTGTCGTTCTGCTTGGTGCCCGAGCCGTGGGCGTTGACGTAGTCGACGTCCCCGGCGTTCAGGCGTGCCTCGTCCAGCGCGACCCGGATGGCCTCGGCCATCTCCTCCCCGTCCAGGCGCAGCCCCGTCATGTGGTACGCGTTGGAGCGGCTGGCGAACCCGGCGATCTGCGCGTAGACGTGGGCGCCGCGGCGCAGCGCGTGCTCGTACTCCTCGAGGACGAACACCGCGCAGCCCTCGCCGAGGACGAAGCCGTTGCGGGTGCGGTCGAAGGGCCGGGACGCGGTGGCGGGGTCGTCGTTGCGCGCGGACGTGGCGCGGATCGCGTCGAAGGAGGCCAGGGTGATGGGGGTGACCGGCGCCTCCGAGGCCCCGGCGATCATCACGTCGGCGCTGCCCTCGCGGATCAGCTCCACGGCGTGCCCGAGGGCGTCCAGACCGGAGGTGCAGCCGGTGGAGATGACGGCCACCGGGCCCTGCGCGCCGGCGTCGCGGGCGACCTCGGCGGCCAGCGAGCTCGGAGCGAGGTAGTCGCCGAGGCGTTCCTCGGCGCGGGAGGCGTCCAGCAGCCAGTGGCTTCCGTGGTCGCTGACGTGCGCGTACGTCTCGTCGAGGCCGCTGCTGCAGCCGACGGCGGTACCGAGGGCCACCCCGGTGTGCTCGGGGGCGGCGTCCAGGTCGAGGCCGCTGTCGGCCACCGCCTCCCGGGCCGCGGTGAGGGCGAACTGGGCGGCCCGGTCCAGGCGGCGGACGTCGGCCGGGGCGAAACCGTGCAGGTGGGGGTCGAAGTCGACCTCGGCGGCGATCCGCGACCGGAACGCGGAGGCGTCGAAGAGGGTGATGGGGCGGGTGGCGGTGCGTCCCGCGGTCAGCAGGGACCAGTACGCCTTGGTGCCCACTCCCCCGGGGGCGACCACCCCGATCCCGGTGATGGCGACGCGTCTCATCGGCTGTCCTCCCTCGAGGTCATGGGCGGGCTCCCGCGGCCGACACGGCGAGTGCGGCCGGAGCGGCCTGGGCTGCCGACACGGCGAGTGCGGCCGGGGCGGCGGGGGCGGCGGGGGCGGCGGCGGGGACGGTGCCGGTGCGCCGCAGGACGCGGCAGGCCCGGCCGAGCAGCCGGGGCAGCGCGGGACCCCGGACGAAGAAGTGGTCGCCGGGCACCGTGCGGGTGACGACCGGTCCGGTCGTCCACCGCGTCCAGCCGGCCATCGCCGCGGGGGCGGCCAGCGGGTCGTCGGCGCCCGCGACGGCGAGCACCGGAACGGCGGGGAGCCCGGCCGGCGACGGCGTCAGGGCGGCGGCGCGCAGGTCGTCGGCGAGGAGCAGGTCGTCCCGCAGGACGGGCAGCACCATGCGGTGCCACAGGCCGCCGGGGCGCGCGTCGGGCGGCACGGCGCCGAAGGCCTCCAGGGCCCGTACCAGCTGCTCGTCGTCGTGGCGGGCGCCGTGGAGTTCGGCGGACAGCGCGGACAGGACGTCGGGCGGCGGGCAGGCGCCCACGGCCAGCAGCGCCGGGCCGGGCAGCCCGGCCTCGTGCAGCGCGCGGGTGAGGGTGAGGGCGACGAGCGCGCCCAGGCTGTGCCCGTACAGGACGTACGGGCCGGCCGGTGCCCGGAAGCCGTCCATCAGCTCGTCGAGGAGCGCTCGACGGTCGGTCAGGCGGGGCTCACGGCGCCGTCGGTCGCGCCCGGGCAGCAGGTGCGGCACGACCCGGACGCCGGGGCCCAGGTGCGCGGGCCAGGGGTGGAAGGACGAGGCACCGGCGCCCGCGTGGGCGAAGCAGTGCAGTGCCGGCGGCTGTTCCTCGGGCATGGCGAGGCCCTTCCTCCTGGGGGTCCCGGGCACTGCCAGGGTCGGTGGCCGGCCTCGACTCCCGCTCGGGCGCGGACCGCGCCGCCGACCGCACGCCCCTAGGCGGCGTACAGGTTGAAGGTGGAGGCGCGCCGGGGGCCGTTGTGCACGTCGAGCGCCGGGTCGACGGTGAGCATCGCCTGGTGCAGCCGCTGCAGCTGCGGGGAGGGCTCCACGCCCAGTTCCTCGATGAGCCGCGCGCGCAGTCTGCGGTAGATGTCCAGGGCGGTTGCCTGGCGGCCCGAGCGGTACAGCGCGACCATCGCCTGGGAGTGCAGCCCCTCGTGCTGGGGGTGCCGGGCGACCAGGTCGGTGAGCTCGGCGATGAGTTCGGTGTGGCGGCCCAGCCGCAGGTCGGCGTCGATGCGCCGCTCGACGGTGACCAGGCGGCTCTCCTCCAGCCGCATGACCTCGATCTCCAGGATCGGACCGACCCGGACGTCGACGAGCGCGGACCCCTGCCAGAGGGCGAGCGCGTCACGGAACAGGTCGGCGGCCCGCGCGTCGCAGCCCTCCTCGAAGGCCGCGCGGCCCGCCGTCACCAGCTCCTCGTAGCGGTGCACGTCGACGCCGGCGGGCGGCACCTGCAGCACGTAGCCGCCGTGCCGGGTCGCCAGCACCTCCTTGGCCGTGCCGGGCGCGTCCGGTCCCATCGCGGTGCCCAGGCGGCGGCGGAGCTGGAGGATGTACGTCTGGAGGGTGGTCATCGCGCTCTGCGGCATGTCGGTGCCCCAGATCTCCTCCATCAGCGTGGGCACCGGCATCACCCGGCCGGGATAGAAGGCGAGCAGGGCGAGGATCTGCCTCGGCTTGCCGGCGGTCGGAACGATCGAGATGCCGTTGACGTGGGCGCTCAACGGGCCCAGAACCTGTATCTCCACGCTGTCTCTCCCTGTTCCGGTCGGGTTGCCTCGTGGTCGCACGAACGTCGGGCACGCTAGCCCTCTCCGAGCCGGACCCTTCGTTTCTCCGCCGGTGCTCCAGCGACTTTCCATCGGCGGCCGTGCCGGCGCGAGGCCGCCTCGAGGACGGTTGCACGACCGCCGCAGCCCGGCTCGGGAAACGCCCCGCGGAACGGGACCGTTGTTACCGTCCGCAGCGGGGCGGGGCATGCCGCCCTCCAGGCAGGACCGACCGTCGAGGGAGCCGCCGTGCAGCCGTGCCCGTCCGTGTTCCACCGGACGTCCGTGGCGCCCGGCCCGCACGCGGCCGCGCCGGGACCGCGGTGACCGCCTCCGGCGCCGCGGGCGCCGAGGTCCGGCTGCTGGGACCGGTGGAGGTCGGCGACCGCGCGGGCCGGACCGCCGTCTCGCCGCCGGGGCCCAAGCAGCGCTCCCTGCTGTCCGCATTGGTGCTGCGCCACGGGCGGCCGCTGGGCGTGGACCAGCTCGTCGAGGAACTGTGGGGCGACCGCCCCCCGGTGAACGCCGCGAACGCCCTGCAGGCCCACGTGGCGCGGCTGCGGCGGGTACTGCCCCGCGCCCCGGGGACGCCGGCCGGCCGCGAGCTGATCACCACCGGACCGGGCGGCTACCTCCTGGTCCCCGACGGGGTCGGCACCGACGTGCAGCGGTTCCGGCGACTGTCCGCCGAGGGCCGGGCCGCCGTCGCGGGCGACCCCGAGGACGCCGTGCGGGTGCTGCGCGGCGCGTTGTCGCTCTGGCGGGGGCACGCCCTGCAGGACAGCCTGCGCGGTCCGGTCTGCGCGGGCGGCGCGGACCGGCTGGAGGAGGAGCGGCTGACGGCGCTGGAGTCGCTGTACGAGGCGAGTCTGCGGTGCGCCCGGCACGCCGAGATCACCGGCGAGCTGGAGAAACTGACGGCCGACCACCCGCTGCGCGAACGGTTCTACGACCTGCTGATGGTCGCCCTCCACCGCTGCGGCCGGCAGGGCGAGGCCCTCGGCGTGTACGAACGCGCCCGTCGGCGTCTGGTGCGGACGCTGGGCGTGGAGCCCGGACCGGCCCTGCGGGGACGGCTCGAGGCGATCCTGCGGCACGCCCCGCCGGGCCGGGGCCCCGCGGGACCGTGCGGGCCGTGCGACCCGTGCGGATCCGCGGTGCCCGACGCGCTCGCGGAGCTGCGGGCCGAGACGGCCCGCCTACGCCGGCGCGTCGACGAACTGACCCGCCACCAGCAACTCCTGACCCACCGGGCCGACACGGCGACCGCGTTCCCGGCGACCCGGTGACCAGCGGGCCCCGATGCAGGCCGGTGGCCGGTGGCGGGCGGGTTCGGCGTGGTCGCGGCGGGCGGGGGGCGGGTCAGCGGCCCCAGCGCAGCAGGGTCGTCGCGCAGCTCATGCCGCCGCCGAACCCGGCGAGCAGGACCAGCTGGTCGTCGTCGAGGGCACCGGCCCGGCGCGCCTCGTCCAGGGCCAGGGGGACGGACCCGGCGCCGGTGTTGCCGTGGCGCCGCACCGGCAGGTGGACGCGGGCCCGGGGCAGCCCGAGCCGGGCGGTCACGGCCTCCAGCATCTGCGCGTTCGCCTGGTGCGGCACGAAGTGGTCGACGTCCCGCGGGTCGACGCCGAACGCGTCGAGGGTGCCCGCGACGGCCTCCGGCAGCCGGTCCTCGACGTACTGCCGGACCTCGCGGCCCCGCATCCGGAACCAGTGCTCGCCGCCGGCCACGGTCTCCGGCGAAGCGGGCCGCCTGCTGCCGCCGGCGTGCACACCGATCAGGTCGTGGAGGTGCCCGTCCGAGCGCAGGGAGGCGCCGAGGAAACCGCGGCCCTCGCCCACCGGGCCGATCACCACCGCTCCCGCGCCGTCGCCGAACAGCGGTGCCGTCCTGCGGTCGCCCAGGTCGAGGATGCGGGAGTACACGTCGGCTCCCACGACCAGCGCCGGCCGGTGCTCGTCGGGGTGGGCCAGCAGCCGGGCACCGGTGTGCAGGGCGGTGACGAATCCGGCGCAGACCGCGTTCACGTCGAAGGCCGCGGCGTGGTGGGCGCCGAGGCGGTGCTGCAGGATCGCGGCGGTGGCCGGCTGGGGATGGTCGGGCGTCGAGGTCGCGACGACGATCCAGGCGAGCTCGCCGGCGTCCACCCCGGCGTCGGCCAGGGCCCGTCGCGCGGCGTGGACGGCCAGGTCGGAGGTCGCCTCGTGGTCGGCGGCGTAACGCCGCTCCAGGATGCCGGTCTTCTGCTGGATCCACTCGGCGCTCACCCCGGCCCGCGCCCCGGCCACCTCGTTGCCGACGACGTGTTCGGGCAGGTAGGAGCCGGTGCCGAGGACGCCCAGCCGTCCCAGGGGCGGCGCGTGGACGGTCATGCCGCGCCCGCCGGGGCGAGGAGCCGTTCCTCGATCGCGGCGACGACGTCCTCCTGCCGGTCGACGAGGAAGAAGTGGCCGCCCGGCAGGACGTTCATCCGGAACCCGCCGAGCGTGTGCTCCCGCCACAGGTCGACGTCGGCGACCTCCGCCTTGGGGTCCCGGTCGCCGGTGAAGGCGGTGACCGGGCACCGCAGCGCGGGACCCGGGCGGTAGCGGTAGCGCCGCACCGCCCCGTAGTCGGCGCGCAGCGCCGGGAGGATCATGCGCAGGGTCTCCTCGTCGTCGAGGAGCGAGGAGCCGGTGCCGTCGAGCGCGCGGATCTCCGCGACGACCTCCGCGTCGGTGCGGGGCCGCAGGTCGTCGGCGCGATCCAGGGAAGGGGCGCGCCGGCCGGAGACGAACAGCTCCGCCGGGGCCCGCCCCACGGCCTGCAGACGGCGGGCCGTCTCGAAGCCGACGATCGCCCCCATGCTGTGCCCGAACAGGGCGAGGGGGCGGTCGGTCCACGGCCCGAGGGCGTCGGTGATCCGGTCCGCGAGCGTCTCCAGGTCGGTGGCGGCCGGTTCGTGGTGCCGGTCCTGCCGGCCCGGGTACTGGACGGCGAGCACGTCCACCCGCCCCGCCAGGGCGCGGGCCAACGGGTAGTAGAAGCTGGCCGATCCACCGGCGTGCGGGAAGCAGACCAGGCGCAGGGCGGCGTCGGGGGCGGGCAGGAAGTTCCTCAGCCAGGGGGTCGCGCCGGGGTGTCCCGTCATGGGGTCTCTCCTTGGGTGTGGGCCGTACCGTCGCCGGGGCGAAGGCAGCGCGGCGTGGTCGGGCGGGGCCGCGGCGGGCGGGTGCGGTGGAGGCCCGGCGGGCCGCGGGCGCGCCTGTCCCCCAGGATGCTGCCGCCCCGCCGCGGGGCCTTCCCCTGAGATCCCCCTGGGTGCCCGGGAGCCCCGACCCAGGGGGTGGTCAGGGGTGAACGGGGGCCGGTGCGGTGGGCGACGCTCGTCGCACGTGCCGTCTTGAGACAACCGGGGAACTCACGTGGACGAGATCATCAGCGCTGTCGAGTCCGAGGACGCGTCGGCCCGGGACTTCGCGGCGCTGCCGCTGCCGGAGTCGTACCGGGGCGCCGTGGTACTGCGCGAGGACGTGGGGGCGTTCGAGGGAATGACCTCCGCGGAGAAGGATCCGCGCAAGACGCTGCACGTGCGGGACGTCGCGGTGCCGCTGCCGGCGGCGGGCGAGGCACTGGTGGCGGTGATGGCGTCGTCGGTGAACTACAACACCGTCTGGTCGTCGATCTTCGAGCCGCTGCCCACCTTCGGGTTCCTGGAGCGGTACGGGCGGCTGTCGCCGGACACCGCGCGCCACGACCTGCCGTACCACGTGCTCGGCTCGGACCTGGCCGGAGTGGTGCTCCGCACGGGGCCCGGCGTGAACCGCTGGCGCCCGGGCGACCGCGTGGTGGCGCACTGCCTCAGCGTCGAGCTGGAGTCCGCGGACGGCCACGGCGACACCATGCTCGATCCCGAACAGCGGATCTGGGGCTTCGAGACCAACTTCGGCGGCCTGGCGCAGCTCGCCCTCGTCAAGGCGAACCAGCTGATGCCCAAGGCCGAGCACCTGACGTGGGAGGAGGCCGCCTCCCCCGGGCTGGTGAACTCCACCGCCTACCGGCAACTGGTCTCCCGCAACGGCGCCGGCATGAAGCAGGGCGACAACGTGCTCGTCTGGGGCGCCAGCGGCGGCCTCGGCTCCTACGCCACCCAGCTGGCGCTGGCCGGCGGGGCGACGCCGATCTGCGTCGTCTCCAGCGAGCAGAAGGCCGACCTCTGCCGCGCGATGGGAGCGGAGGCGGTGATCGACCGGGCCGCCGAGGACTACCGCTTCTGGCGGGACGAGCGGACGCAGGACCCCCGGGAGTGGAAGCGGTTCGGCGCGCGCATCCGTGAACTGACCGGCGGCGAGGACGTCGACATCGTCTTCGAGCATCCCGGACGGGAGACCTTCGGGGCGTCGGTGTTCGTCACCCGCAAGGGCGGCACGATCGTCACCTGCGCCTCGACCTCCGGTTTCCGCCACGAGTACGACAACCGCTACCTGTGGATGTCGCTGAAGCGCATCGTCGGGTCGCACTTCGCCAACTACCGCGAGGCGTGGGAGGCCAACCGCCTCGTGGTGAAGGGCCGGATCCATCCCACCCTGTCCAGGGTCTACCCGCTGGAGGAGACCGGGCAGGCCGCCTACGACGTCCACCGCAACCTCCACCAGGGCAAGGTCGGTGTGCTGTGCCTGGCCCCGGGCGAGGGGCTGGGCGTGCGCGACCACGAACTGCGCGCCCGTCACCTGAGCGCCATCAACCGCTTCCGCGTCGGACAGGAGTCCTCGTCATGACCGCATCGCACCCGGACACCCGCGTGCCAGTGACCGGCGTCGTCGGTCTCGGCTCGGTCGGCGAGGGACTCCTGCGCCTGCTGGCCGCCCGTGGGCACCGGGTGGTGGCCGTCGACACCGACCCGGACGTCCTGGCCCGGGTCGAGCGGCGGCTGAAGGCCCTGCTCGCCGACGTGGAACAGCAGCCCGACGTGGTCCTCACCACCGACCACGCGCGGCTGGACACGGCCGACGTGGTCGTGGAGGCCGTGCCGGACACGGCCGGGGCCAAGGAGGACGCGCTGCGGCGGATCGCCGCCGTCCGCCCGCCGGGCACCCCCCTGGTCACCACCACGGCGTCGCTGTCCGTGGCGGGCCTCGCCGTCGGCACCGGGCGTCCCGCCGACGTGGCGGGAATCAGGCTGTTCGGCCCGCCGGAGCCCGGGGCCCCGGCGGAACCGGTGGTCACCGCCTTCACGTCCCCGGAGACGGCCGCGGCGCTGACGGCGCTGGTGAAGGCGTCCGGCCTGGCCCCCGTCGAGGTGGGGGCCGGTCCCGCCGCCGACGCCACCGCCCTGCTGCTCGGTCTGCTGAACCGCTCGGTGGCCATGCTGTCCGAGGGGCACGTCACGCACACCGACATCGACACGGCGATGCGGCTGGGCTGCGGGCTGCCGGCCGGTCCGCTGGAGACCCTGGACCGGTGGGGCCTGGACACGGCCCACGCCGCGCTGACCCGGCTGCACCGGCTCACCGGCGACCGCGGCTTCGCGCCGGCGCCACTGCTGGGCCGCATGGTCGCGGCCGGCGACGTCGGCCGCAAGGCGGGGCGGGGCTTCTACACCTGGGACGAGTCGGGCGTGCAGGTCACCGACGCAACCGACGCAACCGACAGGAGCGAACACGGACCGGCCGGTCCCGTCCGGCCCGTGGGCCGCGTCGGGGTGGTGGGGTCCGGCGCGATGGCGCGCGGCATCGCCGAGGTGACGGCCGCGGCCGGCCACCCGACCGTGCTGGTCGCCCGCGGCCCGGAGAAGGCCCGTGCGGCCGTGGAGGCCGTCGCCGGCTCGCTCACCCGCGGGGTGCGCCGGGGCAGGATCACCCCGGCGACGAGGGCGGAGACGCTCGAACGGCTGAGCGGCGCCCACGACGTCGCCGCACTGGCCGACTGCGACCTGGTGATCGAGGCGGTCGCCGAGGAACCCGGCGTGAAGCGGGCGGTGTTCGCCCGGCTGGGCGAGGTGTGCGCCGAGGGCACGGTGCTGGCGACCACGACGTCCAGTCTGTCGGTCGCCGCGTGCGCCGAGGCCTCCGGCAGGCCCGCGGACACGGTCGGTCTGCACTTCTTCAACCCGGCCCCGCTCATGCGGCTGGTGGAACTCGTCGTCACCGAGGAGGCCGACCCGGCGGTGGTGGCCAGGGCGCGCGCCTTCACCCGCGACCTGGGCAAGACGCCAGTGGAGTGCCCCGACCGCACCGGGTTCATCGTCAACACCCTGCTGTTCCCCTACCTCGGCGCGGCGCTCGCCCTGCTGGAGCGGGCCGGCGACGACGACGTCGTGGCACGCACCGACGCGGCCGTGCAGCGCGGCTTCGGTTTCCCGATGGGACCGTTCGCCCTGCTGGACACCATCGGTCTGGACGTCTCGCTGGCCATTCAGCGCCGCCTGGCGGAGTGCTTCGCCACGGAGGAGTTCGAGCCGTCCGGCGTGCTCGCCGGACTGGTGGACGCGGGCTTCCTCGGCCGCAAGAACGGACGCGGTCTCTGCACGACGGGCGGCTGACGGCGGACGGCTGACGGGCGGACGGCTGATGGGCGGACGGGCTGACGGGCTGACGGCTGGTGGTGCTTCGTTAGGTTCTGTGCTGTCTGCGGCGGCTTTGAGGGTTGGAGAGGGGGCGTCCGCAGGTGGTGCAGGCACCGGTCCAGCACCTCAGCAGGTCCTGAAGGGCGTCGAGGACCTGGTAGAGGGTCAGGCCGGTGTACGGACTTTTGGGTCGTGCCGCCTGAGTGTGAGGGATGCCTGGTCGGCGGTGACGAGGGTGACATGGTGGTGCCAGCCGCGTCAGGTGCGGCCCTCGAAGTGGTCCAGGCCCAGTCCGTGCTTGAGTTCGCGGTAGTCGTGCTCGATCCGCCAGCGCATCTTCGCCCATCGCACCAGGTCGGCGACCGGGGTCGAAGCGGGAAGGTTCGATATCCAGTAGTCCGTGGGGGCGTCCTGCCCGTCCGGCCACTCGGCCAGGAGGGTCTGGGTGGGCAGGACGCCGTCCCAGCGGTTGCGGCCACCGCCCGCTTCCTGGGCCGCGGCCAGGGACTGCTTGCCCGCCGGCCGCACCGTCAGGACCGCGAACCGGGAGGTCATCGCCCCTTTGCTGCCCTGCCGCCAGGTCACCTCGGCGAACCGGTCCGCGCCGGTCTCGGCCGCGAGGACGGACACGGCTCGCGGCGGGGTGCGGTAGCGGGGCAGTGTGGGCGGACCGAACCCGCCGTAGGCAGGCTGGTGCGGCGTGACGTTCGCCGGGTGGGCGACTTCCTTGCCGGTCAGCGCGAGGACATAGGACAGCCCTCGCTCCTTAGGCCGAGCCGGAACGGGGTGCTGACCCCGTAGCCGGCATCGGCGACCACCACCGGCGCCTTCATCTGCCAGTCCACGAGCGTGTCGAGCAGGCCGAGCGCGAGCCGCCACTTCTCCTGGTGGACGACGCCGTCGGGGACTCCGGCCCGGCGGCAGCGGTCCGGTTCGTCCGTCCACTCCCGCGGCAGATACAACTCCCAGTTCAGCGGGCAGGACGCGGTGTCCGTCGCCGCGTGGACGCTGACCGCGACCTGGCAGTTCGCCCGCTTGTCGACCGCCCCGCAGTACTGCCGGGCCACCCCGACCGACGCCCTGCCGCACTTGGGGAACGACACGTCGTCGACCACCCACACCTCAGGCGTGATCACCTCGGACAGCCGCTCGGCGATCCGCCGCCGCACCGGCAGCGGATCCCACGGCGACTGGTTCACGAACTGCTGCAAGGCCTGCATGTTCCCGTCCGGCAGACGCTCGGGCCATCGGCTGGACCGACTTCCGCCGACCGTCGAGCATCAGACCCCGCAGATAACACTCGCCCCACCGCCGCTGATCCCGCCGCGGCAACGACCCCAACACATCGGCAACGAACTCCGCCAACTCACCCCGGAGCCGTTCCACTTCCCCCAGCTTCACCCTGGGAGGCTGCCCACCACCAGCCGAGATCACTCAACGTAACGAAGCGCTACTAGCCGTCTCCAGCAGCTCGTCGCGGAGCTCCATCGCCTGCACTCGCACTATGGACAGGACCCGTCCCGGATTACCTTGTTCGTGCGCGAGAGCAATTTCCCTGCGGTCCATGGCCTGCCCGTACAGCGGGCCCCAGATGAGCCTGGCGACGCGCTCCAGGTGTTCGCCGTAGGCGGCCTGCGCGGCTCGGCTCGTTACTCAACCCGGCCATGGCCCTGCCGCGGTCGCTCGATGCGGGTCATGCCCGGCACGGTACCGGCGGCCTCTGACACCTGTGTCGGCCTTTGCCCATCTCGCTCTCGAGCCGGCTGCCACCCGCCGTACTGCCGACGGTAGCTGCCGCATGTGAGGCAAGCAGATCAACGTCACAGAATGGGCTCATTCGAAAGAGCGGTTCGTCTTTAGCTCATCAGCAGAAGGGCTTCTCTTCCGGGTACCGGCGTGTTGCGCAGGAGGTTGGTGGGCTCAGCACAGGCCCCGTCCTGCGCGTGCACCACCAGATGATCGCGGTGATGACGATGACGGCTAGGGCCGGGACGAGTTGGGTGGGCGAACCAACGCCGGAAGAGCGGTCGGAGATTTGCGCGCCCAGGTCGATGCGCAGCAGCGGTGCGCCGAGCAGGACGCCCGTGTTGAGAACGGCGTGGAGGACGATCGCGATCTCCAGACCGCCGGTGCGCCAAGTGATGATTGCCAGGCACGTCCACAGTACGAAGTACCAGAGGTTGATATAGAGGTCGGTGGAACCGTGCACGGCCGTGAACAGCACACTCGACACGAGTACCCCGGCGACGACGCCCGCTCCTGAACTGCGGGTCCAGCTGCCGACGACGCGGAAGACCAACCCGCGGACACCGTATTCCTCTCCCGTTGTCTGCAGTGGTGTGAGGAGGAGGGTGGCGACGTACATGGCGACGAGGTCGGAGTGTGACCAGGCAACCTCGGTGCTCGGGGCCAGCAGGCCGATCAGGTTCACCGCGGCCCAAAGGGGGCCGAACACGAGAAGGGCCTTACCGAACAGATCGAACCGGAACCGTGAGGTCACCGAGTGCAGTGAAGGGCCGGGCACCCCGTAGAGCCAGCGCTGGATCAGCATGCTCCAGGGGACGAGCAGGGCGAGCGAGATCATCGATCCGGCGTGGAAGATCGGGGTGTAGTCTCCGCCGCCGATGATGGGTGGGGTGTGGCCCATCCGCTGGTCGATGGGGGCGAGCGCCCTGCCGATGGCGGTGGGGAAGACGACCATGCCGGCCAGCAGCAGGAAGATCGCTAGCATGCCGCGTCCGATACGGCGTTTCCCGCCGGCCAGGACGCGGTGGTAGGCCACTCCGCCGGGTACGGCGCGCGCGTTGCGTGGCGGGGTGGGCGTGAGGAGCCAGCCGGGGGTGGTCATCGTGTCCATGTGTCCTTACTCCTTGAGGGATCAGCGGCCGGCCGCGTCGAGCAGGGGGGAGTACCGCAGCCGCAGAGCGCGCTCCATGCTTGCCGCGACGGCTGCGAATCCCAGGGCGATGTTCAGCCACAGCGGCAGCCGGACGGGTGATTCGAACGTCCCGACTCTCGCCGCGACCTGGGGGATGTGGGATAGGGGTTCGGCGAGCTGCAGCAGGTTCAGGCCCACGCCGATCAGGAGCAGCAGCACCGAGACGATGCCGATCCCCCTGCTCAGCGCCGGATGGTCGGCGCCGAAGCGGGCTCGCCGTCCCTCGGCCGTGGCGGGGTCGGGAGTGAGCTGATGCGGTCGTCCGGCCGTGGGGCGGTAGTGGCAGCGCCTGATCCCGAAGCTGCTCATCTCCACCTCGATGACGCCGCCTTCGACCGGGAAGAGCGCGGGCAGCTTCGACTGGGCCACGTGCCGTCCGTCCTGGAACAGGTGTGCTCGGATCTTGCTGTCGTCCAGCCGCGCCCAGTGCCGCACGTCGACGGCATAGGTTCGGGTGCGACCGTCGGCGGCGCCCGGTCGGAGCCAGAACAGCGACCTCAGCGGTAGCTGCCACCAGCGGAACGGCCGCAGTTCCCTTCCGTCCCCTGGCATCAGGCGCCTTAGCGCCATCCGTCGTCTCACTGACATGTGACCCCTGTTCGGTTGTCGGCCGTGACGCAACTAGTACACCGTACTAGCACGAAGCTAGCACACTGTACTAGTATTCTGGAAACGGCCGAGGGAGCAGGAGGAGAGCGGGCATGGGAACGCGCGAGAGGATCTTGCAGGCCGCAGCCGAGATGATCGCCGAAGACATGGCGGCGAAGCTGAGCGTCCGGGCGGTCGCGCAACGCGCGGGAGTGAGTGTCGGGTCGCTGCGGTTCCACTTCCCCACCCAGCGAGACCTGCAGGACAGCCTGCTCTCGCGCATCTACGACAACCTGATGCCCGACGACCCGATCCAGGACCGGACGCTCCCGGCCCGCGAACGGCTGCTGAACTGCCTGCGCCACGTTCTCGCGCCCCTCGGCGTCGGCCAGGACGCGCGAGCCGCCTGGGGCCGGATGTACAAGGACTTCATCGAGCCCGAGCCGACCGAACAGGTCCGCGCCGCCTACCTGGGCCACGAGAAGGAGGCCGAGCGCCGGGTAGAACACTGGCTGGCCGTGCTCACCGAGGAAGGCGCCCTGCCCCGGGAGGACCACGGTCAGAAGGTCAGATTCCTTCTCACAGTCCTCAACGGACTCTCGATCGAGCGCGCCCTGCCCACCCAGGCGTCCGTCCTCGCGGCAGAGACCGAGACCCTCCACGCGGCCGTTGACCACATCCTCGGAACCGATCACAGCGTCCGGGCGTGAGCGAGGCTTGAGCAGCAACCCTGCGGCGAGCGGCCGTCAGCGAGCTGGCGAGGCGGAGCTATCGCTACCGACCGGTCCGATGCAGGTCAGCAGTGGACGCTCGGCCTAAGAACTGTCTGACAAATGATCTTGGGTGAGTTCGCGGAGCCAGAGGATGAGGGCTGCGAGGTGGAGTCCGGCCCGGTAGCGGGCGGCGAGTTTGTCGAAGCGGGTCGCGATGGCCCGGAACTGCTTGAGCCGGTGCAAACAGCGTTCGACGACGTTGCGGGCGTTGTAGAGCTCACGATCGAAGGCCGGCGGCCTGCTGCCGACCTTCGACTTCACCGCACCCGGTTGCCCTTCTGATCGGCGCGCTCCGGGATCACCTCCCGGATGCCCCGGCGCCGCTCCGGGGCACTCGCACCGCATTCAGGACTGCCTCGAAGGCGGTGGAGTCGTTGACGTTGCCCGGCGTAACGAGGACGGCCAAGGGCAGGCCCCGGCCGTCGCAGGCGAGTTGGACCTTGGTGGTCAGCCCGCCGCGGGACCGGCCGAGCGCCTGACCAGCCTGCCTGTGTGCCGGATCTTCCAGTTCGTCCCCCGTCGGAGCCCCTTTTTGCTGGCGCACTCGGCGTGTTGATGGGCCCCGGTTGATCGTGGAGTCGACCGGAACCGTCCATTCCACGGCCCCGACGGAGTCGTCACGGACCTGGACCTCCTCGAGCAGGCGGGCCCAGGTCCCGTCCGCCTCCCAGCGGGCGATCCGTTCGTAGACCGTCTGCCACGGCCCGAAGTGTTCCGGCAGGTCACGCCACGGAGCACCGGTCCGCAACCGCCACAACACCCCGTTGATCACCTGCCGGTGATCCACGCCCGCCACGGGAGGCTCGGGGAACAGCGGGGGCTCGCCTACCTCGCCTCCACAAAGATCCCCTGGAAGACCTGACGCGCCCCCGGCCGGCCGACGGGCGATCACGTTCCAACGGGTCGGTGATGTGCTGGTCGCGGAGAGATTCACGCACGGGGGGTTCCTTCCCACTCGGGGCGCGCATGTCCGCGCCGCCGCAGTTGCCGACATGCTGGAAGGTCAGTTGCAGCTCCGCGTCCAGGACGGCCCCGCCGGGCATGTCGAGGGCCCGGAGAAGGCACTGCGTCCACCAGCACCGGGCCGGCGGACGGGAGCGTCGTCCCAGAGTCCATCTTGGGTCAGCTTCAAACGGATCGGGGTGTACTTGCGAGTCGTACGAACTCCGCCTTGTGGTCGGGCACCGGAGCCGGCGATCGGACCGACTCGCGTCCGGTGACCTTGCGGGTGGTGCTTCCGTCCTGCCGTACGGCAGATCAACTGGGTGCTTCCCGTACACCAGGATGAGGGAGTACACCCACATTCGCCCGAGAAGCCGTTCTTGTGGATGGTATAGCGGTGCCGGCAGTGGGCGCCGTCGCTACCGATCCGACACAGAGGTCTACAAGGTGCGGCCGGCACAGCCGTAGGTGAACCTGTTACGGATCACGCTGAATACCGGAGACCCCTGTGGAGCTGACATGAGCGATGCGGACCGAAGCCGGCCGATCGTTGTGGGTGTTGATCCCGACCCTTCAAGGCGCCTGGCCGTGGAATGGGCCGCCGACGAAGCCGCAAGACGGGGCCTGCCGCTGCGTCTCGTCCACGTCCAGGTGGCTCCGGTCAAGGGGTACCGGTCCGTACACACCCTGCCGTCGTGGCAGGAGTGGAACCGGGAACTGGACACCGCCGGCGACCGGGTGCTCACCGACGCGGTCGATTTCGTCCGCTCGCGGCAACCGGCACTCCAGATCTCCACCGCACGCCCCGAAGGCGAACCGGCGCGGGTCCTGGGCGAGGAGACGCGGGATGCAGCCATGGTCGTCTTGGGCTCCTGGCACCTGGGGAGACGGGAGGAGCTGTTCACGGCCGCCTCGGTGATCCTCCCCCTGACAGCCCACTCCTCCTGCCCCGTCGCGGTCGTGCCAGAACCCGAGCACCCCGCCCCGCACCCGTACCTGGTGGTCGCCGTCGACGGCAGTCCCCATTCGGCCGCCGCTGTGGACGTCGCCTTCGCAGAAGCCGCCTCACGCGGTGTGGCGCTGCGTGCCGTGTACGCCTGGCACGAGCCCCTCGCCGGAGTGCTGGACGAGAACGCCGCGGTGGAGGAGAGCCGGCGCGTCCTCGCAGAAACCCTGGCGGGCCGCGCGGAGTCCTACCCCCAGGTACGGATGGACCAGGCAGTCCTCTACGGCCATCCCGTCCAGGTCCTGACGGAGGCATCCGAGAACGCCACAGCGCTGATCGTGGGAACCCGTGGACGCGGCGGCTTCGGCGGCATGCTCCTCGGCTCGGTGAGCCAGGGGGTGCTGCGCCATGCCCACTGCCCCGTCATCGCCGTCCCCAATCCGAAAGCCGGCGGCTGACCGACCAGCGAGCCGCTGCTAGCGCACCAGCACGCGCAGCGGAGCGTGCGGCACGTCGTTCGTCTTATTCCCGCGCCGGCGGGCCCGGCCGGGCGGCCGTGACAGGCGGCGCGGGAGCGAGGGACGGCGCGTGAGACCCTGCGGGAGCCGCCGCGGCGGGAGCCTGCGCGGCGGCGTTCGGTGCGAGGGTGGTCGGGTCGGTGAGGGCGGGCCCGAAGTCCGGGACCGCCATCGCCTGTCCGGTCCCCTCGTCGACCGCGACGACCGCCGCCAGGGCGGCGATCGTCGCGGCCAGGGCGACGAGAAGGTGCGTCCGCTCACCCACGGCGTTCCGCTGCGCGGCGGACCAGGTGGACGCCGGTCAGGGTGACCGCGCCGGTGACGGCGGCCCCCTGCCGTCACCGACGCAGAGCACACCGCCTCGTGATGCCGCCTGAGGACCGCCGGCCCGCACGTCCCGCCGCCTGACACCTGCCGGTCGGTCGGTCGGTACGGAGGTCCGAGCCACCGGAACCGGTGAGTCCACCGCGGTGCGGTCCGCCCAGGCGGACCGCACCATGCGCAGGCAAGTCCTCGAGTGGGCTGCTGCTCCGCGGGACGTGAACCGCAGCGCGTCAGTCACCAGCGCTCTGCGTGAGGTCGTCGGCGATCCGCCGTGCCCAGTCGTCGACGGCTACCCAGTCCCGGTAGTCGCCGTACCGGAGTCCCATGGCCCGCAGGCGCAGCCGTCCGCCCGCGGGAAGGTGTTCCGGACGGATCACTCCGGAAAAAAGCCGGTGGTCCCGGGGACTCAGCTCCCGCAGCACCGGGCCCGCCACCGTCGGCTCCTCACGTCCGGCCAGGAGCTTCCACGGACCGCGCAGCGCTCCCGGCATGCCGACGCTGAAAGCCCACACCGGGTGCTCACGGAGCGCGTCCCGTTCACGGTGCAGGAGATCCATGGCCTCGGGCAGCCAGGCCATGTCGTGGACGGCGCTGCCCAGCACCACCGCGTCGTAGGGGCGGACATCGGTCACGTCACCGCAGGAGCGGACATCCGTCCGGGCGCTCCTGCGGCGGAGTTCGTCTGCGACCCGCTCGGCGATGCTTCGGGTGGACCCGTGCACCGTGGCATAGGTGATCAGAATGCGGGGCTGGGCGGTGTCCCCGATGGGCATGGCAGTTCCTCCTGAGCGGGCGGCTACCGGGCGGCCGTCACACGTACCGCCGTGACCTTGTACTCGGGGCAGGACGTGTCGGTGTCCGACCGGTCCGAGGTCAGGCGGTTGACGCCGCTGTCGGGGAAGTGCAGCGCGCAGAACACCTGGCCGGGAGCGGTGCCGCCACCGATCCTGGCCGTGAGACGGGCCTGGCCGTGGCGGCTCTCCACGGTGACCGCGGCGCCCTCCCGGACGCCGTACCTGAGGGCGTCGTCGGGGTGGAGGTCGATGTGGTCGGTCGCATCGAGCGTGAGGTTGGCGCCGCGGCGGGTCATGCTGCCGGAGTTGTAGTGCGCCCACCGCCGCCCGGTGACCAGGATCAGCGGATAGTCGTCGTCCGGCTGCTCGCCCGGTGGAAGGTAGGGCACGGCCGCGAGGTGGGCCCGCCCGTCCGGCGTGCGGAAGCGACTCCGGTAGAGCTTGGCCTCTCCGGGCTGTCCGGGGTCCGGACAGGGCCATGGCACGGCGCCCTCGCGGTCCAGTCTCTCGTGGGAGAGACCCGCGAAGAGCGGCGCGGTCCGGGCGCATTCGGCCAGTGCCTCGGCCGGTGTGGGGCACCCCAGGTCGGCTCCCATGGCCGAGGCGAGGGCGTGCACGACGTCGAAGTCGCTGCGTGTCCCGTCCGGCGGGGGCACGGCCGGCCGGACCCTCTGGTAGCGGCGGTCGAAGTTGACGAATGTGCCGTCCTTCTCCAGCCAGGAAGCGACCGGCAGGACGACGTCGGCCCGGCGGGCGGTCTCGGAGAGGAACAGTTCGCTGCAGACCACCAGCGGGCAGGTGTCCAGGGCCTGGGCCACCCGGTTGGTGTCGGGGTCGGTGGCGAGGACGTCCTCGCCGATCACCCACAAGGCCCGCAGGGTCCTCGCCCGCGCGGCGGCGAACATGTCCGGGATCCGCAGGCCCGGGCGCTGCGGTACGGGCGTACCCCACACGGTCTCCACCCGCGCTCGGGCGGCGGGGTCGGACACCTTGCCGTAGCCGGGCAGCAGGTCGGGCAGGGCGCCCATGTCGGAGGCTCCCTGCACGTTGTTCTGGCCGCGCAGCGGGTTGACGCCGAAGCCGCGGTCGGTGCCCACGGCGCCACGCAGGATCGCCAGGTTGGCCAGTGTCCGTACGCCGTCGGTGCCGTGCAGGTGCTCGGTGACGCCGAGGCCGTGCAGGATGGCGGGCCGTTGGGCTCGGCCGTACAGCCGGGCGGCGGCGACCAGGTCGGCGGAGGGCACTCCGGTCACGGCGGCGACCTGGTCGGGCGGGTAATCCTCCAGCAGAGCGGTCAGCTCCGCCAGGCCGGTCGCCCGTTCGGCCAGGAACGTGTCGTCCACCAGGCCTTCGGCCACCAGGACGTGGGCGAGGCCGTGGAAGAGGGCCACATTGGTGCCGGGCCGGGGTCGCAGGTGCACGTCGGCATGTTCGGCCAGGCCGACGGAGCGGGGATCGATGACGACCAACTTGGCACCGCCCAGTACCCGCCGAAGCAGCCGGGCCCCCACCACCGGATGCGCTTCGACGGGGTTGGCTCCGGCCACCAACAGGCAGTCGGAGCGCTCGACGTCGTCGAAGCTGTCCGTGCCCCCGGCCAGACCGAAAGAAGCGGTGAGGCCGGCGGCCGACGGCGAGTGGCACAGGCGGGAACAGTTGTCGACGTTGTTCGTGCCGATGACGATTCGCATGAACTTCTGGATCAGGTAGTTCTCCTCGTTGGTGGCACGGGCCGAGGAGATCGCCGCCACCGCGTCCGGTCCGCCGGTGGCGACGGCGGACCTGAGGCCCTCGGCGACATGGCGGAGCGCCTCGTCCCAGCCGACGGGTTCCAGGCGGCCGCCGCGGCGCAGCAGGGGCCGGGTGAGCCGTTCGGGGGAGAGGAGGTATCCGTGGGCGAAGCGGCCCTTGACGCATGCGTGCCCCTGGTTGATGGGGCCGTCCCGAGCCGGGAGGACCGCTGCCACTTCTCCCTCGGAGGTGATGACGTCCAGGGAACAGCCGACGCCGCAGTAGCCGCATGTCGTGCGGGTCGCAGTCGGCCGGCGCGCGGAGGTGAGGCCGCGGGCCGGACCGGGCTCGGTGATCGCGCCGGTGGGGCAGGTGTCCACGCAGCCGCCGCAGGCCACGCAGTCCGACTGGGCCCAAGGGCCGCCGGTGCCGGGGGCCACGACAGTGTCTCCGCCGCGTCCGGTCAACGTCAGGGCGAAGGTTCCCTGCACCTCGGAGCACATGCGCACGCACCGGCCGCACGCGATGCAGAGGTCACGGTCGAGATGGACGTAGGGGTGGCTGGTGTCCTCGCCCCGGCCGCCGGCGCCTCGCGCGGCACCCTGGCCGATCCCCATCGAGCGGCACAGATCGGCCAGCTCGCTCGAGCTTTCAGGAGCGAGGGCGCGGGGCGGCAGGGCAGAGACGACGAGTTCGACGGCGTCACGGCGCAGGTGCTGAAGGTCCTCGGTCGCCACTTCGACGCGCGCGCCGCTGGTGGCGGGGGTCACGCACGCTGCCACGACACGGTCGTCGGCCCGCACCAGGCAGGTGCGGCAGGAGCCGGCCGGGCTGAGCCGGTCGTCGGAGCAGAGAGCGGACACGTCGGTCCCGGCCGCCCGCACCGCCGCCAGCAGGGAGGTTCCGTCGGGCACCCCGACGCGCGTGCCGTCGACCTCGAGCCACAGCTGCTCGTCGCTCATGGTCTCCACCCTGCGAGCCGGTCGCCGTAGGCGAGGGCGAGGCTGTGCACGGCGGCGGGGATGCCCCGGCCGAAGGCGCACATACTCGCTTCCGTGAGTACCCGAGCGAGTCGTCCCCACTCCGGTCCGGGCGGGCTTCCGCCGGATGCGAGTTCCAGGCCGCGCCGGGAGCCGACGCGGCAGGGCGAGCAGGCACCGCAGCTTTCCGCGGCGGCGAACTCCCAGACGTGCCGCAGCAGCTCCTCCGGTCGCACCCGCCGGTCGAAGGCGACCAGTCCCGCATGGCCCAGAGCGGCGCCCCGGGCGGCGAGCGCGGCACCGGTCAGGGGGACGTCCAGCGCGTCCGGCGCGAGGAAGCCGCCCAGTGGTCCGCCGACCTGCAGAGCGGCCAGCTGGGCACCATCCTTCAGGCCGCCGCCCAGCTCTTCGACGATGCGCGCCACGGGGGTGCCCAGCTCCACCTCGTAGGCGCCCGGCCGGGCGAAGCGCTCCGACAGGCAGACGAGCTTCGTCCCCGTCTCCCCCGGCACCCCGCGCCTGGCGTAGGCCTCTCCGCCCCGGGCGACGATCCAGGGCACTGAGGCAAGGGTCTCGACGTTGTTCACGACCGTCGGCGCGTCCCACAGACCGCGCCGGGTCGGGTAAGGGGGTCGTGGCCGGGCGCAGCCCCGGTCCCCTTCCAGGCTCGCGATCAAGGCCGTCTCCTCGCCGGCGACGTACGAGCCGGCCCCCTCGACCACCTGGACGTCCAGGGAGAGGGGCGTTCCGTGGACGGACCGCCCCAGGTGCCCGTCCGCGTACGCCTCCTCCACCGCCCGGCGCATCCGGGCCAGCGCACGGGGGTACTCCGAGCGCACCAGGATGACGCCGCGTTCGGCTCCGCAGGCGAAGCAGGCCAGTGCCAGCCCTTCCAGGACGCGGTCCGCGGCCGATTCCATGAGCAGTCGGTCGGCGTAGGAGCCGGGATCGCCCTCGTCGCCGTTGGCCACCACCACGGTCCCCGGGGCCCGGCCCACCGCCTCCCACTTCGCCGCGACGCGGAATCCGGCGCCGCCCCTGCCGCGCAGACCCGAGACGGCCACCTCGCCGAGCACCTGGTCAGGTGTCCCGGCCGTCACGGTCCGGGGCCATACGCGCCAGGAGGGCTCGTCGCCCACAACACCGGGCAGAAGGACGGGATCGCCGGTCGTGTCGGCCGCAGGAATCTCGGGTGCCCGGGGCGACACGCGTCCGGAGAGCTGAGCGGCCAGATCCGAGCCGGTGCACGGTGTGGTGCCGTCCAGGGCCGCCGGACCGGCGTAGCAGTAACCCACGCAACGCACGGCCTGCAGCGAGGCCTCCCCGTCCTCCGACACGGCACCCGCGACGACGCCCAGTTCGCGTTCCGTCTCGTCGAGGTGCCGTCCGGCCCGGGCGGCGAAGCAGGCCGTCGCCGAGCAGACCCGCACATGCCGACGGCCTCGCGGAGCGGCGAGGTCCGCGTAGTAGGTCGCTGGTCCGAGCCCGGCGGCAGCCGGCAGACCGACATGAGCGGCCACAGCTGGTGCCCAGGACGCGGGCTCGTCGGCGGTGTCCGCCCTGGCCCCGGCCAGTGACTCCATCAGCAGATCTCCCGGCTTCCCGCGACGGTCGGCCAGGGCCCGGAACGCTTCGAAACGGCCTGCGGAGTGGCCCGTACGCACCATGGACCCATCGTGGAGGCGGCCTCCCAGGACCGCAATTCGCGCCATGCCCTCGCGGCGCGACCAGCACGTCGGACGCGAGCGGTGGCGCACCGGGTGCACGACCCGTGACACCAGGGACAGTTACCCTCAGCACAGGTCGAACTGGACGTCCACCACCCCTTCCACGGACCCGACCAGCCTGGCGACCAGTGGCAGGACGGACGTGTCCTCCACATGGCCGCTCAGCGTCACCACGCCGGACCGGACCCGCACGTGCAGCGCCGATGCGGGCTCGGGGACGAGTTCGGCCATCACCTCCCGGCGCACCGCCTCGACCAGCTCCTCGTCACGGCGCAGGAAGACCTTGAGCAGATCGCTCCTGCTGACGATCCCCAGCGGCCGGCCGACCTCGTCCGTGACCGGCAGCCGCTTGAGGTGTTCGCGGGCCATGATGCGCGCCGCCTCGGTTACCGGGGCATCGGGGCCGACACACACGGCGGGCGCCGTCATCAGCTCTTCGGCGCGCTGCCCGGCAGCCTTGACGGCCTGCTCCATCGCGTGCGGCGACTCCGACAGGCGCAGGACGCGGTCCCGCCGTGCTTCCTTCGACAGCAGGTCGGCCTCGGAGACGATCCCTACGACCCGATCGTCACGGACGACCGGTAGGGCTCCGACGCGGCGCCGTTGCATGCATTCGACGATCTGCACGAACGTGGCGTCCGGACCCACGGCGATGACGGGGTGCGTCATGAGGCGGGCGACAGAGGGATGGTGAACGCCCACAGTTCTCCCTTCGGCCACCGGTGACGGACTCACCGGACTTCACGGACTCACCGGACTTCGAGGATGTCGTCGACGGGGCGGCGTCGCGTCGCGGCTCCGGTCGGTCCGTACCCCAGGCGGAGGAGCATCTGGACAGCTCCGCGGCCCTGGAGGGGGTCGCGCAGCATCCAGCGGAGGGAGCGGCGTTCCAGCGGCTGTGTGGTCAGACCGGTGGCCACCTGGACCGTGGTGGCCGCGAGCAGGACGCGTTCCAGGGCTTGTCCGGCGACCACCCAGCGCGGAGGGTCGTCGTCGGCCGTGGAGAGGATGGCCAGTTGCGGATGGCGTTCGAACGGGACGGTGGCTCTCTCCCGGCCGATGCCGTGTCCGAAGTCGCGGGTGCGCCAGGCGGCGTCCCGGCTCTGCGGGCCGACGGCGGACCAGGGCACGCCGTCGGTGGCCAACTCCGGGGCGGTGCCGACGCGCAGCCAGCGGGCCTCGTCGGGGTCTCCCGCGTACGCCGCATGGGCTTCCGCCTCGGTGATCAGGTCGAGGAGGAAGCGGACGTGCCAGCCGCCGGGAAACTGCAGACGGGCGCCTTCGGCCTCGGCCTCGCGGGACAGGAGCTGCTTCAGCTCGTCGGGCAGGGGGTGGTCGTCGAAGGGGAACCGGCTGGTGTGGCGGCGCGGCAGCGCCGGGTACAGGCTTGCCAGGGCTCCTGCGGCCGCGGCGGCTCCAGCCGTGCCCGGTCGAATGCGGGCGACCAGCCGGGGGTCGTCGCTGTCGGGCAGCACGGAGGTGTGCAGGACGAGGCCGCTGTGGGCGGCCGCGACCCTCAGGTTGAACAGGGCGGCTCCGCAGCTGATGTACTGCGCCCGGTGGTCCGGGTCGGCATGCGGCATGTCGCGTTCGGGATCGGCGCGCAGGTCCAGCACCCCGGCTTCGCTGTGGTATACGAAGCGCCAGGGCTGTGCGTTGTGCATGGAAGGCGCGGTGGCCGCGTCACGGACGAGACCGCGGACCGTCGGAGGGGATACGTGCGACGTCGACATGGTGCTCTCCCTTCGTATCCAGCGTCACTCGGCCTCCCTGGGAACGCCAGGCCTGGCGGTTGACCCGCGTGCGGAGCGGAGGGCTTCTGCGTCCGCCGCGGCCGTCGAGGCTGCCGCATTCCGCTCCGTACGGGCGCGTACGCGGTCGGTCAGGTCGTCCAGCTTGTGCGAGGTCACCGCCCGGGGCTGCAAGGGCGAGTGGATACGCCGGGCCTCATCGGGAAGACCGGCGAGGTCAGCCGTGAATCTGGCGTGCAGATCGGCCAGGGATGGTCGGGGCCCGGTCCGCCGTCCGTCCGTCATCACCGTCTCGAGCAGTGACTCGCCATCCGGGGGCGGGGGCTCCTCGGCCAGACCGATCACGTCGGCGAAACCGGGGCGCCTGAAGACCTGCTTGGCGCCCGGAGCGGTGACCTTGCGCTGCGACAGCTTCATCACCGGCCGGCCGTCGTACTCCACCAGCTTGTAGGCGGAGTCCAGGTACGGGGCGTCGGCCGAGACGCCGACCTTCGTTCCCACCGCGAACACGTCGACGGGGGCGCCGCCGCGCACCAGCTCGTCCACGGCGTACTCGTCGAGGCCGCCACTGGCGACGACGCGGACCTCGGACAGGCCCGCCTCGTCGAGCAGGGACCTCGCACGCCGCGCCAGTGCTCCCAGGTCGCCGCTGTCCAGGCGGACCGCCGAGCCCGCAGCGCGGTCCAGATCCCGCAGGACCCGGGCGGCGACGGTGACGCCGCGCTCGGTGTCGTAGGTGTCCACCAACAGGGTGAGCGGGCCGGGATGGCAGCGGGCGAAGGCACGGAACGCCTCCTCCTCCGTCGGGAAAGCCTCCACGAACGAGTGGGCCATCGTGCCCACGGCCGGTATCCCCTCGGAGACCGCAGCCTCCACGTTGCTGGTCCCCGCGAAGCCCACCACGGCGCCAAGGCGTGCGGCCTGGTGGCCCGCCTGCGGACCGTGGGTGCGCCGCAGGGAGAAGTCCACGACGGGGTGGTCGGCCGCGGCGAGCACGCAGCGGGCGGCCTTCGAGGCGATCGCGGTCTGATGGTTGACCTGGTTGAGCAGGCAGGTCTCGACCAGTTGCGCCTGAGCGGCGGGCGCGGTCACCTCAAGGAGGGGCTCGCCCGCGAGGACGATCCGCCCCTCCGGCACCGCGCGGACCTCCCCGGTGAACGTCAAGCCGTGAAGCGGTTCGACGTCGCGCCGCGGCCTGTTCAGCGCGTCGGCGAAGACGTCCACCTCCTCGTCCCCGATCCGGTAGTCCGACAGCAGATCCAGCACGGACTCCACACCGGCGGCCACCAGGAATCCCCGCTCCTCCGGCAGATCACGCACGAAGAGACTGAACGTGGCGGGGCCGCTCATCTCCTCGTGCCGGTAGCACAGGGTCATGGTGATCTCGTAGAGATCGACGCTCGTCACCTCGGACATGGGCACCTCTTCTAGCGGAAACGTCAGGACGCCCTCAGCCGGCACGAAGCCGAGGGACGCTGCGGGAGACCCTGTTTCGGGTGGCAATCGCTCGGCCAAGGACATCCGCCGGTATCCGAGTCCCCCCTTTCGATGAAAGGCATCGGGCCGACGGCCCGGTTGCGGAGCCGGCCGTTCGTGGAACGCTTGTGGTGAGGTGCCCGAACGGCGGTATGCAGAGCCTGCAAAGCGTCCCGGCGTGAACGGGTACGCCAGCCCTCGGCCGCGCTGTCCGATGCCCACACTCGGCTCCGGCCTCTGCTCGGCGGCGCGTCCGGGCACCGCATCAGGAGAGATTATGAACAGTCCGGAACGTCCTGAGATCGTCGTCGGGATCGACCCGGCCAGGAACTGGCGCCTGCCCGTCTTCTGGGCGGTGGACGAAGCGGAACGGCGCCGATCGGCCCTGCGGCTCGTGGTCGCCGTACCGCCTCCACGGGACAGCCAGCACGTCGACGACACCCCTCGCTTCCAGACCCAGGCCATCGCGGCCAAGAACGCCCTGGCCTCCGCCGCCGACCGGGTGCGCGAGCAGGGGCGCGGGATCCAGGTCACCACCGCCCTCCTCGAAGGGGAGCCGGCCCGCGTCATGGCAGGCTTGTCCCACGAGGCACCGATGGTCGTTCTGGGGTCCCGCCACCTCAGCAGGCCCGAGGAGTTCCTGAGCGCCGGCTCACTCGTCGTCCCCGTCACCGCACAGGCCCGCTGCCCGGTCGTCGTCGTGGGCGACATGGAGCACAGCACCCAGGCCACGCCCTACCTGGTGGCGGGGGTCGACGGCAGCGAGCCGTCACGGGCCGCCCTCGCCTTCGCCCTGGAGGAGGCACACCTGAGGGGCTGCGAACTGCGGACCGTGGCCGCCTGGGAACCACCCATCTTCACCCGCCGCCCCGAACGCGCGGCGCTCCAGATCGAGCGCCGACGGCTCCGAGAGGTCACCTCCGCCCCGGCGGCACGCCACCCGGACGTGCCCGTGACCCACGAGGTCACCGTCGGCTCCCCCGTGGAAGTACTCGCCGAGGCGGCCGAACACGCGCTCGCGGTGATCGTCGGCCGCCGGGGCCACGGCGGCTACACCGGCATGCGCGTCGGTTCGGTCGTGCACGGACTCCTGCACCGGGCCCACTGCCCGGTCATCACCGTTCCCCGGGACTGAGGCCCGCGGTCCGCGGTCCCCGCGAGTGGACCGGGCAGCCCCGGCAAGGGTGTGGCTCGGCGACCGTCCCCTCCCGGCCCGGCCGTGCGCCTCCCTACAGCCGAGGTCGGCTCGCACGACAGTCGCCCTTTCCGCAGAATGATCCGTGTGCCCCACATGGAGTGCCCGGCACACCGCCGCACGGGATGGCCGGCCCGTACCCGCAGGAACGGGCCGGGCCGGCCTGACACGGGTGGTCACGCTCCGAACGCCCGGAGGAGAGGAGGGACATGCAGCACAGGACAGTCGCGGAACGCATGACCCGGGACGTCGTCAAAGCACGGCGTGACCTGCCTTTCAAGGAGATCGTCAGGCTCCTGGCGGAGAACGACGTCACCGCAGTGCCGGTGGTGGACGACCTGGACCGGCCCATCGGCGTGGTGTCCGAGGCGGACCTGCTGCGCAAGAGCACCGATCAGGCCGACGTCTCGGGCGGGGTACCCGTTCCGCATCTGGAGGCATGGGAGCGGGCCAAGGCCGAGGGGTCCCGCGCAGAGGAATTGATGTCGGCTCCCGCCGTGTGCGCGCGTCCGGAGTGGAGCGTCGTGGAGGCCGCCCGCCTCATGGAGACCCAGCACGTCAAGCGACTGCCCGTCGTGGACGAGACGGACCGGCTCCTGGGCATCGTCAGCCGCGGCGACCTGCTGCGGGTCTTCCTGCGCCACGACGACGCCATCCGCGACGAGATCACCGAGGACGTGCTGCGACACACGCTGGGGTTCGCTCCCTCCGCGGTGAGGGTCGAGGTGCATGAGGGGCGGGTCGACCTCAGGGGTTCGGTCGAGTACAGGAGTTTGATCCCCGTCGTCGAGCGACTGTGCCGAAGCGTCGACGGCGTGGTCTCGGTGGCGGAGCACCTCACGTACCGGACCGACGACATCGGACGGCCCCCCGCCGCCACATGAGACGAACCACCCGGACGCGCAAGGGCTGCACCTGCCGGAAAGACACGGAAACCGGCGGGTCATGCAGAACCAGCCGCGGATGTGGGCGGCCAACGGCACCCGTGGCAGCGGGTGTGCACCGCGCTGATGGCCCAGGCCCGCGAAGAGGCCGACCTCCACTGGGTGGTCGAACGCGTGCTGACCGACCACGGCTCCTGCTACAGGTCGATGCTGTTCATCGAGAACCTCACCTCGGCCGGTATCGCCCACACCTCCGAGAACGAGCGGACCGAATGGCCCACCGGTTGCGGCGCGGCCGGACCCGCAGCAGACCGCCGGCCTTCGACAGTGAGCTCAACAAGGCCCGCCTCTTGGAGGGGATATGGGGGTGCGGTGCAGCACCGCCGTCACACGCTTGCCGTCGGTCGTGGTGTGCGCGGTCAGGGAGACGCTCAGGTGTTGGACTATCTCCAGTCCGTGGCCCCCGACCCGTGTCCCGTCCGCTGCCGAAACCACGGGCTGCCGGCGCGAGGTGTCATCGACAGACACCTCCAGCGTCTCCGGGTCGAATCCTGCCGCGATGTGGAGCTGGAAGCGGCTGTCGGTGTATTTCACCGCGTTGGTCACCAGCTCGGACACGACGATGAGGAGCTGTTCCTCGTCCTCGGGTGACAGCTCCGCGCCGGTACCGCGCAGAGAGTGCGCGTACTCCCGTGCGAGGCTGCGACAGCCGGGGATGCTGGAGGAGTCGCAGGGCCACCATGCACTGTGGACACCGGGATGCTGAGAGGGGGGCACGGGACAACCATTCGGGAGGGTGGGAGGACATCACTCCTCCCGGATCGCCGACCAGACTTCCCGGCACACCAGCGCATCCCCGTGCGTTGCCTGGAGCGTACCCCCGATCACACCGCGCAACAGCACGCAATGCCGGATCGACCGTCGTCCGCACAAGGACCACCGCCATGCAGGGTGAGTCTTGTCAGACAGACCGTGGGACGCCGACCGACTTCCCGGTACACCGCGCGCCAACTCTTGCCGCGTTCTCTCCACCGTATCCACCGGTGGGCAAGCTGTCCGTCTCGCACACCGCCGCAAGATCACTTGGGCGTCAGGTTCTGATCAGCCCTGGCGGAACACGCACCACATGGCGACCAAGGTTTCCGTCGACGGGGAGGCCAGGGCGCGGCCAGAGGCGCCCAGGGCACCGGTGCGGCCGCATGAACGAACGGGCCGCCACGGATCGCGGCCGCCTGCATCACCGCGCGCGCATCCAGTCCTGCCGGGCCGCTGCGCGCGACCACCAGTAGCGAGCAGCCGTACGCGACGGCCACCTCGAGCAGGCCCTTCGCCTCACAGAGACGCCCGTCACGGTTGGCGGGGCGATGGTAGGCGGCAGGCCGGTAGGCGATCTCGGCGCGGGCCACGTGCGGCAGCGCCCGCCCCGCAGTCCGGCCAGGCTGGAGCGCGCCTGAGACCAGGTGAACGTGACGCGAACCCGCTCGTAGTCCGCGAGGCGAGGCGAGGCGAGGCGGGACGGGCGGCGCAGTGTCGTCCTTGGAGATGGTTTGCCAGTGCACGGGCGCTCCTTCCTACGCCTCTCTGTCCAGGGTCGCCCAGCTTCGGCCGGGACGCAGTGCGAGCCGGGCGAGCCCGTCGCCCCTGGCGGAACCCGGGTGCTCTACTCCCGGCGCAGCAGGACCTTGAGGCCGCCGGTGTCGATTCCGTGGGAGAACACCTCGTAGGCCTCCTCCATCCGGTCGAGCCCGAAGGTATGGGTCACCAGTTCGGAGATGTGCAGGCGGCCGGATGCCACCAGGTCGAGCAGCCAGGGTGTCGAGGAGGTGTCGACCTGGCCGGTGCTGATGGTCATGTTCTTGCGCGACAGCGCCTCCAGATGGAGCGTGGCCGGTCTGCCGGGTGTGCTGACGTTGGCGATGTGCCCGCCCGTGCGCACGATCCGCGTGCACAGGACGAAGCTTTCCGGGTCTCCGGCGGCTTCGACGGCCACGTCGGCCCCGGGCCCCTCGGCCAGGTCGGCGATCAGCCGGCCGGGGAGCTCCGCGGCGTCGGCCCCCAGGCGGGTGGCGGCTTCGAGCCGGGAGGGGGAGCGGTCCACGGCTATGACCCTGCGCGGCGAGCAGATCCGCGCGGTGATGACCGTGGCGAGCCCGATGGGACCGGCCCCCACCACCGCGACGGTGTCTCCGGGGCCCACGTGTCCGTTCCGGACACCGACCTCGTAGGCGGTGGGGAGGACTTCGGCGAGCAGGACGGCCTCTTCGAGCGTCACGGTGCCGTACAACCGTCGGGTGGAGTGGTCGGCGAAGGGTACGCGTACCAGTTCGGCCTGAGTCCCGTTGATCAGATTCCCGAGGATCCATCCGCCGCCGCCGTGGCACTGTCCGTAGGTGCCGTGGCGGCAGAACTCGCAGTGCCCGCAGGCCGACACCGACGAGACGATCACCTGATCACCTGGTGTGACGGAGTGAACATCGCGGCCCACTTCCACCACCTCGCCGACGGCCTCGTGGCCGAGGACGGTCCCTGGCGCGACCTCGGGCACGTCTCCGTGCAGGATGTGCAGGTCGGTGCCGCAGATCGTCGTGGCGTCCACCCGCACGACCGCGTCCCTCGGGTCCTCGATCGCCGGATCCGTGACCGTGTCCCAGGAAGCCTCTCCGGGGCCGTGGTAGACGAGTGCTCGCATGGGGTCACCCACTCCCTGGGCTGCCTTGACTCTGCTTCCCCTTCAACCGTCGCCCTCAGGGCACGTTCGGGCAACTGGGCCCTGCAGGGTTTCGGCATCGCCGAAAAGAGTGGATCCGTGGATGCCTGCCGTACGGCTCGAGCCGTGTCGACGCTCCCGCACCGCCCATGCTCGGCTTGGTCTCCCTGCTGGGACAACGGTTGGAGTCCCAGGTCGGCCGTCTTCAGTCCGGCTCCATGTAGGGGCGGCGGAAGAGCGGTGCCCGGTCGTCGGCCTGCGGTCGGACGGCCGCCACTGCCTGGGCCACCGCCGCTTCCAGGGGACCACTCGTGTCGACCCTGACTGCCTCGGGCCACGACGTCTGTGTGGCAGCCATGGCAGAGACCACGTCGAGGTCGGCGTCCGACGCCCCGGGTGCGCGGGTCGCGAGGCGGTCGGCTGATACGTCACCCGGGACGTGGCAGTGCAGGGCGACGAGTTCGGCGTGGGCGTGTTCGGCCAGGCGCAGAGCGGCTTCGCGCTGTCCCGCGTCGTGCCAGGTGGCGTCCAGGACGACGGATTCCCCCTGGGACAACAGGGCCGATGCTCGGTCGAGCAGAGCGGCGTACGTCCTGCCGGTCCGTTCGGGTGTGTAAAGGCCCTCGCCGTAGGCCGCCGCGGCCGGCTGTTCCACAGGGATGCCCGCCAGTTCCTTGCGCAGGCGGTCGCTGCTGAGCAGGGAGAGGCCCAAGCGGTCGGCGAGCGCGCCCGCGAGTGTGGACTTGCCGCTGCCCGGGAGTCCGCCGACGAGGACCAGCCCGACGGCCGAGGCACGCAGGTGGCGCAGGGCGGTCGTGATCAGCCGGCATGCCGTCGCCTCCGCGCCCGGAGTGCCCTGACGCGCCTGGACCAGAGAGACCTTGACCCGGACGAAGGCGCGGTAGGCCACGTAGTGGTGCCGGAGGGAGGGTGGTGCCGGGTCGCCGGAGTAGGCGCTGTACTCGGAAAGGAAGAACGCCGCGGCCTCGGAAGCGCCGAGCCGCTCCAGGTCCATGGCGAGGAAGGCGGCGTCGTCCAAGCCGTCGACCTGGCGGAGCCGGTCGTCGAACTCCAGGCAGTCCAGGACGCGTGGGCCGTCGTCGAGACAGAAGATGTCGTCGGCCAGCAGGTCTCCGTGGCCGTCGACCACCCGCCCCTGCTCGATTCGTCCGTCGAACAGCGGTTCGCGTCCGGCGAGATAGCGGCGCACCAGGCGCTCGATCTCCTCCACCCCGTCGGGCGCGGTACCGCTGTCGGACAAGGCGCGCACCTGGGCGAAGCTCGCTTCCCAGCGTGAGGACAGCGCGTCACGCGTCCCCTGCTCGTCCACCTCCCGGCTGCGAGGTGCGTTCGCGTGGTGGGTGGCGAGCAGCCGGGCGACGGCGCGAAGGGCGCCCTCGACGGCCGCCCCCTCCTGTACGAGGCGGGAGAGGCGACGCTCCGCGGGCATACGGCGCATCACCACGACGGGCTCGGGCGCGTCGGTGTCCGGGCCGAGGAATTCGCCGACGCCGAGATAGACGTCCGGAGCGAAACGACGATTGAGGGCGACTTCCCGCTCACAGGCGGCCCGCCTGGCAGTCACCGTGGTGTAGTCGAGAAATGTCAGGTCGACCGGCTTCTTCGCTTTGTAGACCCGGTCCCCCACGAAGAACACCACCGCGCTGTGGGTCTCGCACGCCTCCGCGCGCGCGAGGGACGGAGGCACGCCGGCACCCGTTCGGCGCGCCGAGGCCCTGCGCCGGCTCGGCTCAGTCATGGGGCACGACTGCGACGGGACAACGGGCGTGGTGCGCGGCGGCCTGCGTGACGGGTCCCAGGCGTGGTGTCAGGGGTGGGTGGTGCCTGCGCCGGCCGACGATCAGCAGGCCGGCGTTCACAGCAGCTCCGACGACTGTCCTGGCGGGACTGTCCAGGCGGATCATGTCGGCCACCGCGACGCCGGGAAACTTCTCACGCCAGGGGCGGAGCGCCTGATCCAGGCTCTTCTGCGCCTCCTGCCTTTGCTCCTGCGTCACTGTCCGGTCGAGACCCCAGGAGGCGTACGCGTGGACCGGCAGGCTGCGGCCATGGGCCACGCGGACGGGGACGCCCCGCGCCTCGGCGGTGGTGAAGGCGAAAGCGAGCAGTTCGTCGCACGAACCGTGCAACTTCAGAGCCACCACCACCTCTCCCGGCGCGCCAGCCTCGGACACATGGCCTTCTTCCCGCCGGTCGGCGCGGACCAGGATCACGGGCCGTTCGGCGCATGACACGACAGACATGCTGACATCACCGAAGAAGTAGCTCTCGGCGGAAGTGACACCCCGCGACCCGAGCACGAGCATCTTGGATTCGGACGCCGCCCGGAGCAGCGCGTCGCGGGGGTCCTCGGCGACCAGATCGCTGACAACGGTCAGGCCGGGGCTGCCCTTCTGCAGTTCCGCCTGGGCACTGCGCACCAGCAGCTTCGCCGAGTGATTGTGCTCGACCTCCGCGGGGATGCGGGTCGGTTCGGGCGCCAGCTGGGGCCAGGCGTGCAGCAGCCGCAGGGGGAGGTCGCGTCGCACGGCTTCACCGGCAGCCCAGCGAGCGGCAGCCAGGCTCTCGGGTGAGCCGTCGAGGCCGACGGTGAGGAAGCCTTCCATGGCGACTGCCTCCATCTCGTAAGAAGCTGGAAGGGCGGTGGGCGTTGCTCCTGCGGGCTGCCGCCACCCGGTGCGTCCGCAGCCGTCACGCCGGTGGCGGAACGCACTCGATACGACGCACGGGCGTCGGCGTAGGCCGACGGAACACTGTGCTCCTCCATCGAGGACTACCTCAGATCTCTTCGCCGCGCACGTTGTCCCCGGTGAGACGGCGGTCGTGCGGTCCGGAAGACCGAAACAAGGGAGGTGGGGAGCGGTGACAGTTCCCCTGATGGTCGGTATCGACGGATCCGAGTCAAGCCTCGAGGCGGTGGACTGGGCAGCGGACGAGGCGCTCCGGCACGCGGTGCCCCTCCGGCTCGTCCACGTGGCCGCCGCGGACCCCGAGGCGCCCGAGCTGGTCTCCGTCGCCTCGGAGCGAGCCAGGAAGGGCGCGCCGACCGTGCGGCTGTCCGCCGAGGTGGTCCCCGGCGACGCCGCGTCCGCCCTGATCGGCAAGGGCCGCAACGCCTTCGCCCTGGTGCTGGGGTCGAGGGGTCTCGGAGACCTCGCCGGAATGCTCCTGGGCTCGGTCAGCCTGTCCGTGGCCGCTCATGCGGACTGCCCGGTCGTCGTGGTGCGCGGTGGGGCCGAGCACCGCACCGACCGGTTCGGGAGGGTCGTCGTCGGAGTCGAGGACGGGGAGGGCAGTGGTACCGCGGTGCAGTTTGCGTTCCGCGAGGCCCGTGCGCGGTGCTGCCGGCTGGTGGCGGTGCACGCCGGGAGGAGCATTCCCCGCGAGACCCCGAGGTCCTCGCTTCTGTCCGAGTACGCCTCTCAAGCAGTGCGACGCCCACCGGCCCAGGTCCTGACCGATGCGCTGAGTGACCCTGCGCGGCAGTATCAGGACGTGCTCGCGAGCGCTGAGGTGGTCGAGAGTTCGGCGCGACGGGCACTCCTCGATGCCGCCTCCGGCGCCGACCTGCTCGTCGTCGGGGCCCGGAGGCGACATGGTCACACCGGTTTGCAGCTTGGCCTGGTGAACCACGCGGCGCTGCATCACGCGCCTTGCCCGATCGCGCTGGTCCCGCAGATATGAAGGCGGCAGCACCACCAGGGTCGGCCTCGGTGGCCTTCGGGGCGCCGGCGCCGCGGCGGGCAGGGCATCGCACGCTGACCGCCTCGCAAATTGCCTTCCCTTCGGACGGTTCCGCCCGGGCCGTTCGGCTACCCGGGCGACAAGGTTGGCCGTCCCGTGCAGCGGCACCCCGCCCACGGGGCGTGAGAAAGAAAGACAGCACTCCGGAAATGGCGGCGATCATGCGAGCTCACCTCGGCGATCAACTCGTGGTCGACAGTCCTGCCACCGGTGCCACCAGGCGCGACGGCGAGATCATCGGACTCCACCACGAGGACGGAACGCCTCCCTACGACGTGCGCTGGTCCGACACGGACGAAGTGACCCTCGTCTTTCCCGGCCCCGACGCACACATCCGGCATCTGGAGCACGGCCCCAGGAGCGCACACGAGCCATCCCGGCCCCGTGCGGAACAGCCGGGCGCGCGCGCAACCCCCGAGGAGGACCACGGAGCACCTCCTGGCAGGGCGTCCAATTACAGTGACATCGGCCGGCGCATCGCCACCGAGCGAACGCGCCAAGGACTGACCAGGGAGGAGACGGCCCGCCGCGCGGGTATGGCGACGGAGTATCTCGCGTACCTCGAAGAACAGTCGGCCGACCCGACCACGGCCAGTCTCATCAAGCTGGCCCACGTGCTGGGCACCACCATCGTCGCTCTACGCGGCGGCGGCACCGATCGCCCGCCCGGTCGAGGCCGGGCGCTCCTGCGCCCACATCTGATGGAGCTCGACCCCGAGGCATGCCTCGCCCGGCTCTCCACCCACGGAGTGGGACGCGTCGCCGTGTCGGCACCGCAGGGTCCGGCGGTGGTTCCGGTGAACTACGACGTCGTCGACGAGGTGATCGTGTTCCGGACCGCCCCGGGCTCGATCCCGGCGGCGGCCGTGGGACCGGAGGTCGCCTTCGAGGTCGACCATGTGGACGAGGCCACGAGCCAGGGCTGGAGCGTTCTCGTCGTCGGCCCCGCGCACGTGGTGACCGAGCCCGACCAGGTGCGGAAGCTTGCCGATCTCACCCACACCGAGCCGTGGGCGGGGGGCCGTCGTGGGATGTGGGTGGCGATCCGGCCCACGCGCATCACAGGGCGCCTCATCGCTGCGGCCGAAGGGTGAGGGGGAAGAGGAAGGCGCCTGAGGTTCGTGATGTAGTCGGCCCGTGGCATGAGCGAGCATGCGTGACGCTCTCCGCAGGTGGACGGATCGGTCTGGCCGGAGCGGCGGCTGCGTTCGGAGTCGCCTTCGGCATGACCCGCTACGCCTTCGGTCTGACGCTGCCCGACATCCGGAAGGACCTGGTGCACTGCGAGCTGGTCCTCAGTCTCATCGCGACGAGACCGTCCATTCCACGGCCCCGACGGAGTCGTCGCGGACCTGGACCTCCTCGAGCATGCGAGCCCGGGTTCCGTCCGCCTCCCAGCGGGCGAACCGTGCGCAGACCGCCTGCCACAGCCCATGGCGCTCCGGCAGGTGACACCGCGGAGTACCCGTCCGCAACCGCCACAACAGCCCGTTGGTCACCTGCCGGTGATCCCGCCACGGCCGTCCCTGCCCGTCGAAACCCGGTAACAGCGGCGCTATCCGCTCCCACGACACATCCGTCAGCTCACCATGACCCACCACAAGATCAATTATCAGACAGGTCTTAGTCAGGCGCTACCGGTCACCGTCACGGTCGACCGGAGTAATGGGCTCACCTGTGAGATGCGGCTCGACGTCCACCACGCCCTCGATGGCGCGGATGAGCCGCACGGCGACGGAGATGAGCGACGTGTCGTCGATGTGACCGCTCAGCGTGACGACGCCCTCATGGACGTCCACATGGATCGCGTGACTGACGGCCGGGAAGAGGTAGGACACCACGGTGCGCCGGACCTCCTCCTCGATGTCTTCGTCCGGACGCAGGAAGACCTTCAGCAGATCGGCGCGGCTGACGATGCCCTGAAGCATGTCCAGGTCGTCGACCACCGGCAGTCGCTTGACGTGCCGGACGGCCATGACCCTTGCGGCCTGGGCCAAAGTGGTGTCGGACCGGACCGTGACCGCGGGGGTGCTCATGAGCTCGCCGGCTGTCACCGCCCCCGCCTTGACGAGGTCGGACAAACGCTGCCGCTGCTGGAAGAGGTTCGGTTCGCTGTCCCGGAACTCCTCCTTACGCAGCAGGTCCGCCTCGGAGACGACGCCGACGACGCGCCCTTCCCCCTCCAGCACCGGCATGGCACTGACCTTCCACTGCTCCATGGTCTGCACGATCTCCTTGAACGGAGCGTCGCGTCCCACAGCTACGACCGTCTGCGTCATCACATCGCTCACGATGTGCGGGGTCTCGGACATTTCAGACCTCCCACTTACACTCCACCACCATCATCGCAAATCGACCCGATGCAACCCAGCCGCGTCTACTCCCGGAGTCCGGCTTTGTGTCGCGACTGATCCGGGGCGGTGCGACGGTGGAATCAGGCAGTTCTCCCGGTGACCGGGCAGGAAGGCGGTAACGGCCATGACCATGGAGGAACTCCCACTGGTCGTGGGTGTCGACGGATCGGCTTCCAGCTTGCGCGCCGTGGACTGGGCGGTGGACGAGGCGGCACGCCTCGGGCTGCCCTTGCGGCTCGTCCACGGCTCCCTGTGGGAGCGCTATGAGGGAAGCAGTCCGTCCTTCAGTACCGACCGCCCGGACGACGAGGGCATGCCTGAACGCATCATCGCGGCCGGCACGGAACGCGCCCGGTCGCGCAACCAGAAGGTCGAGGTGTCGGGCGACGTCCTGCCCGACGATGCCGAGACCGTACTGCTGAACGCGGCGCACGAAGCCTCAGCCGTGATCACGGGCTCCCGCGGCCGCGGCCAGGTGGCCGGGCTGCTGCTGGGATCGGTCGGCCTCACGGTAGCCGCCCACGCGGTGTGCCCTGTCATCGTGATACGAGGGAAAGAGCGGAACCAACAGGGCTCCCCAGGTCGGGTGGTGCTGGGAGTCGGCGACTCCACCGAAGGCTCCGCCGCCCTGAGGTTCGCCCTCCGCGAGGCGGAGACACGCGGCAGTGTCCTGCATGCCGTGCGGGCCTGGCGGCGTCCCGCCCACAAGCACGTGAACCGTCCACTCATGGTGGACGACTCCGCCGTCGCTCACGAGCAACGAGCGTCCCTTCTCGTCACCGACGCGCTGAATGGCGTGGTGCGTGAGCACCCAGAGGTGGACGTGCTTCGCCAAGCACGTGAAGGCCCCGCCCACAAGGTCCTTCTGGACATGTCGGCCGACGCCGACCTGCTGGTCGTGGGCGCGACCAGGCGGCACGGTCAGTCCGGTCTGCAGATCGGCAGGGTCGCCCATGCCCTGCTGCACCACGCCGAGTGCCCGGTGGCCGTCGTCCCGCAACGGGCCTGAACACCGGCGTGTGTCACATGCCCGCACACATCTCGTGGGGCAAGGAAGCGAGGCCGACCGATGTCGGAGTGGACCTGGGAATGGGGTGCCTACCACCCCGCCTCCGAACAGCTGCGCGAAGCTTTGTGCACGCTCGGCAACGGATACTTCGCCACTCGCGGCGCGGTGCCCGAGAGCAGGGCCGGGCTCGTGCACTACCCGGCAACCTACGCCGCCGGCGTCTACAACCGTCTCGAGTCCACCGTCGCGGGGCGTCAGGTGGTGAACGAGGACTTGGTGAATCTTCCCAACTGGCTGCTTCTGCGCTTCCGCCTCCGGTCCGCCGACGGATTGGTGGGCCCCTGGTTCTCTCCCGACAGACGGCAGCTGTTCGACCACCGGCACATCCTGGACCTGCGCCGCGCCACGCTGACGCGCACGTTCCGTTACCGGGACGACAGGGCAGGCCTGGTGGGCGTGGAGCAAAGCCGTTTGCTGAGCATGGCGGATCCCCATCTGGCCGCGCTGCGGTGCGTCCTCACGACCGAGGAGTGGTCGGGCGAGGTCGAGATCGAGTCCGTCCTCGACGGCGACGTGACCAACGGCAACGTCCACCGCTACCGGGCCCTCAACGGGCACCACCTGACCCGGGTGGGAACAGGGGAGGCGGGCACCGACACCACGTGGCTGCGTTGCAGGACGAGCAACTCCGACACCGGAATCGGCATGGCGGCGCGTACGGTCGTCGTGGGGCAGGCGCCCGCGTCGTCCGAGCTTCGTCCGTCCCGCCACCGTGTGGTGCACCGACTGGTGGTCCCGATCGCTCCGGGCCGACCCGCCGTGGTGGAAAAGACCGTGGCCCTGCACACCTCACGCGACCGGGCGATAGCCGACCCGCTCGGTGCGGCGCTCGACCGGGTGGGCAGAGCCGGGGACTTCGCGGCGCTCCTGCGCGTCCACACCGCGGCCTGGGCGCAGCTTTGGCACCGGGCGGACATCCAGGTGCCTGGAGAGGCGGGCCGTGTCCTGCGTCTGCACCTCTTCCACCTGCTGCAGACCCTGTCGCCGCACACCGCGGAACTGGACGTGGGCGTGCCGGCCCGCGGGCTGCACGGTGAGGCGTACCGGGGCCACGTCTTCTGGGACGAGCTGTTCGTACTGCCGTACATGAACCTGCACTTCCCGGAGGTCTCGCGGGCGTTGCTGGACTACCGTCACCGGCGTCTGCCGCAGGCATGCCGTGCGGCGGGCGCAGTGGGCCGGACCGGGGCCATGTACCCGTGGCAGTCCGGCAGCGACGGGCGTGAGGAGAGCCAGCAACTGCACCTCAACCCCCGTTCGGGCCGTTGGCTGCCGGACAACTCCCGTCTCCAGCACCACGTGGGCTCCGCGATCGCCTACAACGTGTGGCAGTACTGCGAGGCCGCCGGGGACACCGAGTACCTGCATACCAAGGGCGCGGAGATCCTGTTGCAGATCGCCCGCTTCTGGGCGGGCACCGCGGAGTTCGATCCCGAGCTGGGCCGCTACCGCATCAGGGGTGTGGTCGGCCCGGACGAGTACCACGACAGCTACCCGGATGCCGAGCAGCCGGGCGTGGACGACAACGCGTACACCAACGTCAGCGCCGCCTGGGTTCTCAGCCGTGCCCTCGATCTCGTACGGCGACTGCCCGCCTGGCGCCGGGCTGAGCTGTTCGAGCGCATCCAGCTGGACGACGTCGAACTCCCGGTGTGGGAGGAGGTCTCCCGGCGACTCCATGTGCCTTTCCACCAGGGTGTCATCAGCCAGTTCGACGGCTACGGCGATCTCGCGGAGCTGGACTGGGACGCGTACCGGGCGCGCTATGACAGCATTCGGCGTCTGGACCGGATCCTCGAGGCCGAGGGCGACACCGTCAACCGCTACCAGGCCTCCAAGCAGGCCGATGTGCTGATGCTCGGTTATCTCTTCCAGCCCGCCGAGCTGCGAGGGCTCTTCCGCCGGCTCGGGTACGACGTGGACGACGAGGTCTGGCGCAGGTCCGTCGACCACTACCTCAGGCGCACCAGCCACGGCTCCACTCTAAGCGGGCTGGTGCACGCCTGGGTTCTCGCACGCTCCCGGCGGGCGGAGGCGTGGACGTACTGTCAGGAAGCCCTGCGGCAGGACATCGCCGACGTCCAGGGCGGCACCACCGGCGAAGGCATCCACCTCGGCGCCATGGCCGGAACGCTGGACCTGGTGCAGCGCGGCCTGACCGGGCTGGAGACCCGGGAGGACGCCCTGCGGCTGGACCCCGTACCGCTTCCGGCGCTGTCGGAATACGGGTTCTCACTGCGCTACCGCAGCCACTGGGGCATCGGCGTGCGGCTGCGCAGCGGGCAGTTGGGGATCGGCGTGCCCGATTCGGAGGAGTTCCCCATCCGTGTGGCCCTGCCCGACCGGGCCGTCACCGTCGCGCCTGGGGAGACCTGCACACTCCTGCTGCCGGAGGGGCCGGAGGGGTGAGGGATGCGGCGCGCCACGCTCTCCGGACTGGGGGTTGTCAGGTGCGCCGGTGCCAGGAGGACGCTCATGATCGTTCTGCGGCCGCCGGGTGGTGGCGCTACCGTGCCGCCTCGCCCAGCGCTCGCAAAGGCGCGCACGGCCAGCGGATGTTCGACTGGGCGAGGATGGAGGTCCGTCCCCGGCACCGGCCCGACCGCCGGCACTGGGTCATCGCCTGCCGCAGCATCAGCAGACCCGACGAGATCTCCTACTTCATCGCCTACTGTCCCGCCGGGACCACGCTGGACGAGCTCATCCGGGTCGCGGGGAGCCGGTGGGCGATCGAGGAATGCTTCCAGACCGCGAAGCAGGAGTGCGGCCTGGACGACTACCAGGTCCGCCGCTATCCCGGCTGGCACCGCCACATCACCCTCGCCATGGCCGCCCACGCCGCCCTGACCGTCCTGCGGGCCCACGCACTCGACACCGGGAAAGCAGAAACGGATCCTCCCAGCTCATAGCCCTGAGCCTTGCCAAGATACGCCGCCTCATCCACCGGCTCGCCCAACGCCACTTCGCCCCCGTCGAACAGGTCCTGCACTGGTCGACCTGGCGCCGACGACGCCAACACCAGGCCGCACCTGCCACTACAAACGACGAGGCCACAGCCCATAAGCACCGTTGGAGTACTAGGAGGCGCCCGCGGTGGCGGCCGGCCGGGCTCCCGCGCCCAGCAGGGTGGCCAGGTCCGCCCGGGACGTGACGGACAGTTTGCGGTACACGTTGGTCAGGTGCTGCTCGACCGTGCTGGGCGTGACGTACAGCCGGGCCGCGATGGCCCGGTTGGTGCAGCCGGCGGCGGCCAGGGCGGAGACCCGGCGTTCCGCGGGGGTGAGCAGGGCGGCCGGATCGGTGTCCGCGCCGTCCGCGGCCAGCTCCCGCCGCGCCCGCGCGGCCCCGGGACGCCAGTCGGCGGCTCCGTCGGGGGGCGTGTTCCAGAGGGCCAGCAGGTCGCGGCAGGCGTGGAAGTCGCCGAGGGCGGCCCGGTGGCTGCCCGTGGCCGACAGGTGGTGACCCCGGGCCATCAGGTAGTACAGCCCGGCCCAGGAGGTGAACATGTGCTCCGGCACCGGCACCCGCAGCAGACGCGCGGCCTCGTCGTGGGCTCCGAGGGCGGTCGCCGCTCGGACGGCCGCCGACAGGGGGACGCCCACCGCGGCGCCCCAGGCGGCGGGGCCCAACAGGGCCAGCGCACGCCCCGCCGACCGGGCCGCGGTGTCGTAGGAGCCCGTCCGGGCGTGGACGACGGCGGTCACGGCGGCCAGCACCGCCTGCCGGGCCGGGGTGGTGCGGGCGGGATCGGCGCCAGTGGTCTGCGCGCACCACCGGTCGGCGTTCCCGGTGCGGCCGGCGTGCAGGAGCGTGGCCAGCAGCGCCGCCACGGACGGCGCGGGCGCGTGCGCGTGCAGCGCCGAGGTCAGCACCTGCTCGGTCACCGCCTCGAGGTCGGGCACGGCGAGGGCGGGGCCGCCGCCCGGACGCGCGCCCGCCAGGGCGGCCTGCAGTTCCTGCGCGTGCGGGGTGCGGCCGAGCGCCGCGGCCGCGCGGGCGGCCGCGTCGGCCCGCCCGTGCCACAGCAGCAGACCGGCCGCCGTCACGATGTGGGCGGGGTCCCCCTTCTTCCTCGGCGCGGCGAGGTGGTGCTCGAGGGCCGGCAGGTGCCGCAGCACCGCGGCGGGGTCCGTCTCCCATTCGGCGCGCGCCAGTTCCCGCACGTACGCGGGCGACGGGGTGTCGCCGGGGTCGCGGTGGGCGGCGCGCAGGAACTGCGCGGCGTGATGGGGCCGGTGGGTGCGCAGGGCGTGGGACGCCGCCTCGGTGAGCACCGGACGAGCCCAGACGGGTGCGGGACCGGCGATGTCCTGCGCGGCCGCCAGCAGGTGGGCGGCCACGGCCGCGGGCGGGGCACCGTGATGATGCAGGACGTCCGCGGCGCGGGCGTGGAGCCGGGCGTCCTCCTCGGCGGTGAGCTCCTGCAGCACCGCGGCGCGTACTCCCGCGTGGCGCAGCCGCCCGGCGTCGAGCAGCCCCGTCGCGTCCAGCAGTTCCAGGGCGAGCGCCACGTTGTGCTCGGAGTCGGACAGGAAGCGGGCGAGGAGGGTGAGGGTGGCGTCGCCCGCCAGCAGGGCCAGGGCGCGCGCGGTGCGGTGCGCGGCCGGCCCGGCGGCCCGCAGGCAGCCGCGGACGGCCTGGCGGAAGGCGGCGCCGGCGACCGGCCGGGCGGGGCGGACGGGGCCGCAGCCGCGGTGGTCGTCGAGGAGGGCGTGCAGCAGCCGCGGGTTGCCGCCGGTGAAACCGTGCCAGGGGCGGGCGAGCCGCCGGGCGGCCGCCGGTTCCACGACTCCGGCCCCGGCGGAGGTGAGGAAGTCCGCCACCGCGTCCTCGGGAAGGGGCTCCAGGCGCACGGCCGTGGTGCTGCGCGGATGCCGGAGCAGTTCCGCCAGCGGCACCGACGGCTCGGCGGGCCGCTGCCCGGCCAGGACCAGCAGCGCACCGGTGGCGGGCAGGCGACCGCACAGGTACAGCAGGCAGCGGACGGACGGTTCGTCGGCGTGGTGGACGTCGTCGACCAGGAGGACGACGGGCCCGGCGGCGGCCCGGGCGCGCAGCGCGTCGTGGAGCGCCGCGGGGCCGTGCGGCGCGGTGGGCGACGGTCCGGCGGGCGGCGCGGTGGTCGGAGGTCCGGCGGTCGGGGGCGCGGTGGGCGGGGGTCCGGCGGTCGGGGGCCCGGCGGGGGCGAGGCCCGCGCCGCTCAGGAGCTGGCCCACGACACCGTGCGGCAGGTCGGTCTCGGCAGGGGTCGCCAGGGCGCTGAGCACCGTCGCGCCGGCCGCCGCGGCCCGGTCCGCGAAGGCGTGCAGCAGGGCGCTCTTGCCGGTGCCGGGGCTGCCGGTGACGAGGGCGGCGGCCGCCCGTCCCTGCCCGGCGCCGGTCAGCAGTCGCTCCAGCGAGCCGAGTTCACCGCCCCGCCGTATCAGCTCCACGGGCGTCTCCCAGGTCGTCGGCGGTGTCCTCCTGGAGAGTGTGACGAGTGGTGTGGAAGGCGCGCTGGTACCAGACCAGAGCCTGGCTCGACCCGCAGGTGAGGGACGCGACGGGGGTCGCGAGGAGCAGGTCGTGGTCGCCGGCGGGGAGCACGTCGGCGAGGACGCAGCGCAGGGCGAGCGGCGCGTCCGGCAGGTAGAGGGGTCCGCCGCCCGGCCAGGCGCGGAACTCGCCGCCGGCGAACCGGTCGGCGTGGGGCCCGGCGAACCGGCGGGCCAGCCGGTCGTGGTGCTGGGCCAGGACGTTGACGGTGAACTCGTCGGTCTCCAGCAGGGGTTGGTGGCTGCGGGAGCCCCGCGTGACGCCGAGGAGGATCAGCGGCGGCGTGAGCGACACGGAGGTGACGGAGCTCGCGGTGAAGCCTGTGGGCCGGCCGTCGGGCCCGAGGGCGGTGACGATGGTGACGGGGGCGGCGAGCAGCGCCATGGCGTCCCTGAACTCCCGTGCGCCGATGGGGGTACCGGAGGCGGGAGCTCCTGCGGGGGCACCCGAGGGAGCACCCGTGGGAGCCACGGCGGGGCCCGCGGCGGGCGGAGCGCCCGCGCGGGCCGGGGAGGTGGGCGCGAGGGTCAGGGGCACGGGCGTCTCCTGGGGGCGGCGGGGAGGTCCGCCCCCATCGTGGGTCCTCGGCCGTGCGGCGGAGAACCCCAGACCCCGGGGCCGCATCCCTTGCCGGTGCCCCTGGGGTCGCCCCCTACCCGGGCAGCGGTCGGGGCAGCGCCACCGACCTGGGGACGGCGCGTCCCCAGGGGAAGCCGTGGTGCAACTGCAGCACGGGCGGAGTGTCGGGGTCGGCGAGGACCGCGACGGCCGCCAGCACGTCGGGCGCCGGCTCCAGTTCGACGAAGCGCCAGTGGCGCTCGGTGTCGTTGTCCGGCGGGATGAAGCCGGTCACCCCACGGTCGTCGGCGAGGGTGAAGGAGAACGAGTCGAAGGGCAGGCCGAGGCCGAGCCCGCGGGCCTTGGAGTAGGCCTCCTTCAGGGTCCACAGGCGCAGCACCCGCCGGTCGCGGGGGCGGCCGGGCGGCGCCTGGGCGATCCAGCGCCGCTCGCTCTCGGCGAAGGTCTCCACGATCGCGTCGAAACCCTGGTCGCCCCGGTCGAGGCGTTCGACGTCCACGCCGATACGGTGCCGCCGCACCACGCCGAGCAGGTTGTGCCCGTGGGTGTGGGAGAGGTTGAAGTCGAGCTCCCGGCCGCCGCGCGGCAGTCCGCCGGGAGGCTTCTGCAGGAACGGCCGCCCGCGGGGCGACCGCCAGATGACGGCGTCCGCCTCGGGTGTTCCGCTCTCCACGGCCAGGACCCGTCGGACGAGCGCGTGGGCGACGAGGTACTGCCGCCGGTCCCGTTCGAACAGGAAGCCGTTGGCCGTCTCCTGCTCCTGTTCGTCGAGCCAGTGCGCGGCGAGGGTGGCGGCCACGCCCGGGGCGAGCTGGTCGTTGGGGCAGAACCACAGCTTCACCGGCTCCGGCGAAATGGCCTGCCCGGCGTGCGGGTCGAGGACGGTCACGTCGGCCGCTCCGTCCGGCCGCCGGCGGGGGCGGCGGACGCGGTGGGCACGTCCAGCCAGTACGGCCTGCGCAGGAAGACGGACGGCGGGGGCGACCAGGGCGTGCCCGGGGCGCGCGGACCGTCCTCCAGGGCCGCCCAGTCGACGTCGAGGCCGGACAGCCACAGCCGCAGGAGCTGGTCGAGGCGTCCGCCGCGCCACAGGGCGGCCAGGTAGTCGCGGGTCTCCGGCACGGCGCCCAGGCCGAGCGGATCGGCGTCGCCGCCCCGCAGGTCGGCGTGGTGGGCGCCCGACGGGGGCGTCCCGGTCTCCGCGAAGTCGCGCAGCGCACGGGCCAGCCCCGGCACGTCGTCGGCCACGAACGCGAGACGGCACGGCAGGGCGGCGCGCCCCACCCGCAGGGCGCGTGCCACCGCGGCGAGGGCGGGCTCGGTGGCGCCTTCGCCCTTGCCCTTGCCCTCGCCCTCGCCCTCGGACAGTCGCTCGGCGATCCGGGCCGCGTCGGCCCGCAGGTGCGCGGGCGTGGCGGCCGACAGGACGACCGGTTCGCCCCGGCCCGCGGTCCACGGCACGGGACCCGACGCCGGCTCCGGCCGCGCGGGCAGGTGTTCCTCGACGACGGCGCGTGAGGTCGGGCAGCCGGGGGCGGACACCTCGACCACGGCGGCGCGGGCCACCTCCTGGCCCCGGTCGTCCCGCGGCCGCGGCCACGGCGCGGCCGCCTCGCCGCTGCCGTGCGGCGGCAGCAGCAGGCCGTGGCGCAGCTGGAGCACCGCGGCGGTCAGGGCCGCGAGACCGGTGGCGGCGCCCGCGTCGCCGATGCGGGCGGTGGTCGTCCCCCGGGTCTCGTGCAGGACCGCGGGCGGGGCTCCGGCGGGATCCGGGAGCGCGCCGGGGAAGCCGGTCGCGGTGGCGCGGACCACGGCGTGCACCTGGTCGCCGTCGGCGAGGGCCGCCTCCAGCGGCTTGACCACGAGGGCCCCGACGCCCTCCCCCGCCAGGTCACGGCCCCGGGACGGGTGGAGCAGGAGTTCGACGCCGCCGACGAGCGCGGCGGCGCACTCGCCGCGCCGCAGGGCTCCGGCGGCCAGGTGCAGGGCGGTGAGGGCCGAGGACTCGGCCGTGTCGACGGCCTGGGCGGGCCCGGTCAGGCCGAGCAGCGTCACCAGCCGTCCGGTCAGGCCGTAGTGGCCCGTGCTGGGGCTCGGGCAGCGGCCGCGGGCCCACGCCTCGGCGCCCAGCAGGGCGTAGTCGAAGGTGGTCGCGCCGACGAAGACGCCCAGCGCCCGGGGCTGCCCGTGCGGGCCGGTCAGGGCGTCGAGGCGGCACCCGGCGTAGCCGGCGTCCTCCAGTGCCTCCCAGGCGACCTCGAGGAAGAGGCGTTCCTGAGGGTCGATCAGCGCCGCGTCCTCGGGGGCGACGGCGAAGAACTCGGTGTCGAACCCGTCGACGTCGTCCAGGAAGTGACCGCGCGCCCGGGCGTCGAGCACCGGGGGGCCGGGACGCCGGGACGGGGCGGGTGACGAGGTGTCCCGGCCGGAGCGCAGGTTCTCCCAGTGCGCGTCCAGGTCGGGGGCCTGCGGATAGCGCCCGGCGAGGCCGATCACCGCGAAGCGGTCGCCCACCGGGCGGGCCGTCCGCGCCGGGTACGCGGCGTCCTCCGGCGCGGGGGCGGCCGTGCCGCCCGGAGCGCGGAGGGCGTCCGGGACGGGGGCGGTGTCCGGCACAAGGAAGGCGTCCGGCGTGCGGAGGGTGTTTGGCACGGGGAAGGCGTCCGGCGTGCGGAGGGTGTCCGGCGCGGGGAGGCCGTCGGGTGTGCGGAGCCCTTCCGGCTGCTGCGGGAGGGCGGTCGGTGCGCCCCGGCTCAGCAGGCGCGCGGCCTGGGCGCGGTCGAGCGTGCCCGTCTTGAACCGGGTGAGGATCTCTCGGTCGTCCATCGTCCTTGGTCTTTCCGCCGGTTCAGCCGGCCCGCGACAGCAGGACGAGGGCCTCGTCGATGGTGATCCGGTTGTCGGCCACCGCGTCCAGCAGCGCCTCGACCCCCGAGGGCCGGGCGGCCGGGTCCGCCGCGGTGGTCAGGTCGGTGACGTGCGCGGCGACCGCCGCCAGGCTGGGGTGGTCGTAGAGCATCACGGGGCGCTCGTCCAGGCCGTAGATCTCGTTGACCGTGGCGACGAACTCCGCGCCGAGGATGGAGTCGACGCCCAGCTGCGCGAACGGCGCGGCGGTGTCGAGGTCCCAGGGGTCGCAGCACAGGATCCGGGCCAGTTCCTCACGGAGCGCCTCCAGCACCGGGCCCGTGACGCTTCCCGTCGTCCGCGGAGCCGGCTGTCCGGGGGCGGTGCGGGCGGCGGGCCGGGTGCCCGGGTGGGACGGCGCGGGCAGGGCGGCAGCGGAGGCGCCCTCCCGGGCCAGGTGCCGGGCGAAGGCCAGCGGCGTGGGGTGGTCCAGCAGGATGTCGGGCCTCACCGTCGTGCCGTACCGGGAGTTGACGGTGGCGACGAACTCGACGGTGAGCAGGGAGTCGAGCCCGAGCGAGCGGAACGTCTGGTCGGGGTCGATCTTCTCGGCCTTGAGCCGGAGCACGGTGGCGAGCACGCCGACGAGGTCGGTCACCAGGTCGGGGAACGGCTCCGCCTGCTCGGGCCAGGCTGTCGGGACGTGGTGCTGCATGGACGGCTCCAGAGGCGAGACGGGCGGGCACGTCGGGGCGGGCGGAACGGGTGCGGGCGGGCCGGGTGCGGGTGCGCCGGGTGCCGGGGGCCGGGTGCCGGTGGGCGACGCCGTGGGCCGGTGCGCCGGGGCCGGTGCGCGGTCGCCGGCGGCGCGGCTCCTAGCCGGCCCGGCTGAGCCGCTCGCGGCCGGCGGTGGCGCCGACGGGCGTGGGCTCGGGGCCCGACATGAGGATCGAACGCTGCATCCGGCGCAGCGCGGCGGACGGCTCGAGACCCAGCTCCCGCACCAGCGCGTTGCGCAGCCGCTGGTAGACCTCCAGTGCCTCGCTGCGCCGGCCGGAGCGGTGCAGGGCGAGCATGAACTGGCCGTGCAGGTTCTCGTGGGTGCGGTAGCGGTTGACCAGGACGGTGAGCTCGCCCAGGAGCTCGCGGTGGCGGCCCAGTCTCAGATCAGCCTCGATGCGCTGGTCGAGCGCGCACAGCCGGGTCTCCTCCAGCCGCCGCGTCTCCATCTCCAGCTGCGGCCCGGTGGTGACGTCGGCGAGCGCGCCGCCGGTCCACCGGGACAGGGCCTCGCGCAGGTGGCGTGCGGCCCCGGCGTAGTCCTCGGCGTCCATGGCCCGATACCCGAGGCCCGCCAGCCGCTCGAACTCGCGGACGTCGCTGGTGCCGCCGGCCGTGTCGAGGAGGTAGCCGCCGGGCAGGGTGACCAGCACGTCCTTGGCGGTGAGCCGGCCCGGCCTGCAGGGGGCCTGCTCGAGCGCGGCCGAGATCAGCTCCCGGATCTGGAGCACGTACGTCTGCAGCGTGGTGCGGGCGCTGCGCGGCGGCCGCTCCCCCCAGAGTTCCTCGATCAGCGTCCCGACCGGCACGACGTGGTCCGCCCGCAGCGAGAGCAGCGCGAGGAGCTGGCGCGGCTTGGGAGCCGTCGGAGTCACCGAGACGCCGTTCTCCCTGACGTTCAGCGCTCCCAGAACGTCGATGTCCATGCCGTCTCCCCTGTTTCTTGCGCGAGTTGGTACCTGCCCCTGCCGCTTCTGACGGGAACAACTAAAAAACAGCTCGGTCGGTTTGTCAATATGAAACCGACCAAGCTGTTTGTTTATGGAGGTGGGCGCGCTGTGCGGGCGTGCTCACCCGCCGCCGGTGGCGTCGACCGACGCGTGACGGGCCGTCAGGCGCGGCAGGAGCAGCCGCCAGAACCCCGTGACCCGCTCCTTCGACCACCAGGTCCGGTCATGGCTCCCCAGCACCTCGAGGCCCACCGTCGCGGCCACCACCGCCGCGGCGGCGTCGGAGGCCGCCACGCCCGCGCTGAGCCATCCGTCCCGTTCCGCGCGTCGCACGGTCTCCTCGACCCAGCGCTGCCACTCCCGCCGGGGGCAGACCCCCTCGTGGCGGCCGAGGTCGTCGCACAGCCCGAAGCCGGCCCGTGCGACGGCGTCCTCGGCGATCCGGCCGACCAAGCCGTGCGTGGCCCTGACCAGGGCGGACAGTGCTGTGGTCTCGCGCTCGAGCGCCTCCTGGACGACGTGGCGCAGCGCGGCCAGCGCCTCCTCCTCCACGGCCCGGGCCAGGGCCATCTTGTTCTCGAAGTGGAAGTGCAGGGCGCCGTTGCTGACCCCCGCCGCACGGCTGATCGCCGTCAGCGAGGCGGCCGTGAACCCTTCGTCGGCGAACGCCTGCGCCCCGGCGCGGATCAGCGCCCGCCGGGTGCGCAGCGCCCGCTCCTGCTTGACCATCAGTCGTCTCCTGGCGGGTGCGCTGGTCCTCGGCGGCACGCGGGGCACCCGGCGCCGCCCCTGCCGCGTCTGTCGTCGACGGGCCGGCCGTGTCCGGGGGGTACGGCCCCGTGGCGACTCACCCTCGGCGGGCGTGGCGGCCCGCGCCGCAAAGATTAACAAACCGCATATGCGGTTTCTAGTGATCGTCTGCCGCTCTCCCCGCCTCCCGGAGGCATGCCCGGGGGGTGGTGGGGTTGCGGCGGGACGGAGGGGCGGGCGGCGGTCAGCGCCAGCTGCCCGGGGCGCTGTACGGCGCGGCGGGTTCACGCTGCCGGCACCACCGCGGGGTGCGGGGTGCGAGAGGGGCGACTTCGGTCCCCGCCGCCTTCCGTCCGGCCAGCGCGTGCAACACGACGGCCAGTGCGGCCAGTTCGTCCTGGTCCGGTCGGCCCCGGTCGACGCGCCATGCCAGGGGGGTGACCTGCGGTTGGTCCACGTCCGCTCTCCTCTCGCCCTCGGTCAGGGTGGGCCGCCGCGCCACAGGGAGGCCGGAGCACCGCTCGAGCGGCGTCACCCGTTCCGCTGGAGGACGGACCCGGCCGTCCTAAGAGGAAGGTCTGATTCCCCTAGAAATAAAACCGACTGGTCTCTATCTTTTGAGTTCCTGCACACCGCGTCTTTCGACTCGTCAGGGGGAGCGATGACCGTGAGCACCATCCAGCCCGGCAACACTCTGATCCGCCGGCCCGCCCCGCAGGCCGCGCCCAGGACGCTGACCAGCACCGTTCCCAGGGAACTGGTGCACCGCGCAGCAGTCGCCGAGGTCATGCTCACTGGCTGGGAGCGCCTGGACGACACCAATTTCCGGATGACCGCCCAGTGGCCGAGGGGTCACAGCTTCTTCACGCCGACGGAAGGCGGACACCACGACCCGCTGATCGCCGCCGAAACGATCCGTCAGGTCGGTTCCCTGCTCGCGCACGCCGAGTTCGGCGTCCCCTTCGGCCACCAGTTCCTGATGGAGGACCTCGCGCTGACGGTGCACCCCGAGCACCTGCTCATCGGCCCGGCGCCCGCCGAACTGGAACTGGAGGTGACCTGCGCGGCTGTCAGACGAGGAAGACGGTTGAGCGCGCTGCGCTACACGACGACCGTGCTGCGGGGCGGCCGGCGCGCAGCCTCCGGCCGGTTCTCCTTCACGTGCGTCGCTCCGGCCGTCTACCGGCGACTGCGTCCTGAGCGCGTCCTCGACCCCGGGTACCGCCCCCTCGCCCTGACCGCTCCGGTGGCACCGCAGAGCGTGGGCCGCCTCTCCCCGTCCGACGTGGTCCTCTCCCCCACCGCTGCCCCGAACCTCTGGCAGTTGCGGGTCGACACCCGCCACCCGGTCCTCTTCGACCACCAGCTCGACCACGTTCCCGGCATGCTGCTGCTCGAGGCTGCCCGCCAGGGGGCGACCGCGGCCCTGGGAGCCCGCTCGCTCCTGCCCCTCACCATGGCCTGCGACTTCAAGAAGTACGTCGAACTCGACCTGCCGTGCGTGATCGAGGCCGAGCCGGAGTCCGTGGGCGGGCCCGACGCCCCCGCCGTCGTCCGGATCGTCGGCCGTCAGCAGGACGAAACCGTGTTCACCTGCGTCGTGACGGCCCTGCCCGCGACCTGATCCCGACGGCAGCGTCGCGGGCGGAGTGCGTCTCCGCCCGCGCAGCGCACCTTCCGGCAGCGCACCTCCGACGGCGCGGCGCCCGCGCGGGTGAGAACGCTCGGCACGCCCGCCCGCACTCGCCCACCGTGGTCTTCCCCACCCCCGAACGGCCGGCCCAGGAGCCGGCCTCAGACATTTCTCGACGCCTCTTCAGCCCGGCCGTGCACATGTCTCCGGCAAACACCAGGTAAAACGGGCACCTGCCCCGGATCCTCCGCCCTCTAAGATACAGACTGGGCGGTTTTTTTGCGTCCCGGGCGGGCGTCCTGTCCGCCCACGGCACCAGCAGCAGGAAGCAGGGATGAAGGGATGACGCAGGAACGGGCCATCCGTACCCGCAGGAGGATCGTCGCGGCTGCGGCGCAGGTCTTCGAGGAGCGTGGCTACCAGGCCGCGACCATCGCGGAGATCCTCAGCACCGCCGACGTGACCAAGGGCGCTCTGTACTTCCACTTCGGGTCGAAGGAGCAACTCGCCCAGGCGGTCCTCCACGCACAGGACCAGCAGTTCGCGGTTCCGGAGCGTGCCTGCAAGCTGCAGGAACTCAGCGACGTCGTCCTCCTGCACGCCTACCGCCTGCAGACCGACCCCATGGTCCGCGCGGGCGTGCGTCTGAGTCTGGACCAGCAGGCCGAGGGACTGGACCGCAGCGGCCCCTTCCGGCGCTGGAGCGAAATCTGCCGGACGCTGCTGGAAGCAGGCAAGGCCCAGGGGGAACTCCTCCCCCATGTCGAGCCCTTCCTCACCGCCGACGTCATCGTCGGGACCTTCGCCGGCATCCAGTCGATGTCGCAGGTCATGAGCGACCATCAGGATCTGCAGAGCAGGACGTCCGACCTTCTGCGTCACCTCCTGCCCTCCATCTCCGTGCCCTCGGTCCTCGGCTCCCTGGACCTCTCCCCGGAGCGCGGGGCAGCGGTGTACGAGGAGATCAGGTACGCCGACACCGGCGCCACCGTCGTCTTGGCGGCCGGCTGACCCGCTCCCCCTCCCCCGGCCCGGCCGCCATGCCCGGCGGCCGGGCCGCAGCCCCGGGCCTGACCGGGCACGCGTCGCAGCCGGGTCAGGCCGTGGGGTCGGCGGCCGTCTCCAGGACCTCGGTGTACTGCCGCCGGTCGTCCTCCTTCAGGTCGTCGAGGAGGAACCGGACGAGCCGTGCCCGGTGGTGAGGCTCCATGCGCCGGCGCAGGTGTCCCGCGACGTAGAAGGGGTCGTCGTAGGGCAGCCGCCTCAGCTGTTCCTGTTCCTCCTGCTCCCCCGCCCGCTCCTGGTCGTCCGCCTCGGACGGGCCGGAGCGCGGCTCGGGGATGCCCTCGGCCTGCTCCGGGGCGGCGACGGCGTCCGCCGGGGCGGCGACCGCGTCCTCCCGGCCGACGACCGCCTCCTCCGGGGAATCGGTGTCCTCGGCCCGCGACACGGTGGAAGCTATTACCGGGTAATGACTCTCGACGCCGTCCTGCCGCGGTGACCCGCCAGGCGCGTCCCCGACGGGCGTACCCGGAGCCTCCGTCGCCGTGGCACCCGATTCCGCCGCCACCGGAGCCGCGGCAGGGGCGGCACTGGTGGCGGGGGCGACGGTGCTGCCGGTGTCGCCGGTGGCGGGCCTCTCCCCCACCGCCCTGCGCTTCAGTTCCTCCAGGGCCGCGGCCTGTTCCCCCTGGGGCCGGTTGCCGACGGCCCGCAGGAACTTGATGGGTTCCTGCCCGATCTTCGCCCGCAGTTCGGGCGTCAGGTTGAGGAGGGCCAGACGCTGGGAGATCCAGCCCTGCGACTTGTGGAGCCGCTTGGCCAGGGCCGCCTGTGAGCCGTGGATGTGCAGCAGCCGCTGCAGGGCCCGCGCCTCGTCGAGCTCCGGCAGGGCCTTGCGGTGGATGTTCGCGACGAGCGCGGACTCGAGGATCTCCTCTGAGTCGGCGCCCTGCTCGTCGTCCACCCACACCTTGAGGTGGGTGAGCCCGCATTCGCGGGCGGCGGCCAGACGGCTGCTGCCGTCGACGACGACATGCGTGGCGTTGGGCTCGAGGTCGGTCGCCTTGCCGGGGTTGGCCTTGATGTAGGCGTCACGGTTCATGACCGTGATGGCCTGCTTCTGCCCGTGTTCCTTGAGGCTTCCGGCGAGTTCGGCGAGGTCGCCCAGGCTGGAGCGGGGGTTGTCCGGGTTGGGGCTGATCCGGTCGACGGGCAGCTGGGTGGGAGGAGCGATCCCGGCCGTGGGGACACCGGTGGCGGCGGCGACCGCCTGGCGGCGGGCGCTGACCGGGGCGGCCGCGCTGCTGCCGAACCGCCCGGCCCCGAGCGCCTTGGCCTTGTTGCTCATGCCACCTCCCGTGCCAGCGCACGCATGCTGACGGACTGGTCGCAGCTGGGGGCGTAGGAGAGCAGGGGGCGCTTCACACGGACCGCTTCCTTCTGTTCTTTACGGTCCCCGATGAGGCCGACGACCCGCGGGTCCTTTATGTCGACCCATCCCTGGAGCGACGACGTGGCGATGAAGCCGCGGCGGCCGTCGTAGAGGTTGACGACGATGCCGAGGTAGTCGATGTCGAGGGCGAGGTCGCTGCGGAGGTCCTCGATCTGGGTGGTGAGCAGGTCGTAGGCGTCGGCGGAGCTGTCCTCGGCCTGAACGACGATCAGCGCACCGGACCGGCCGGCCTCCTCGCCCTCGCGCCGGCGGCCGTAGTAGACGGCCGCGTCCATGCTGAGGCCGAGGCTGGGCGGGCAGTCGACGAGGATGACGTCGTAGTCGTCCTCGATGGGCAGCAACGCCCGCTCGAGCGCCGCCTCGCGGGCACGCACGCTGGACAGGCGGACGTCGAGCAGGAAGGCGTCGTTGCAGGCGGGCAGCAGGTGGAGCCGGTCGCCGAAGGTCTCCGGCTCGATGGGGACGATCAGGTCCCGCAGGTCACCCTGAGGGTTGCCGCCCATGTGGTTGGTGAGGCTGTCGCCGTCCATCGGCAGGGGAGAGCCGCCGAGCTGATTGGTGAGGTGGCACTGGGGGTCGAAGTCCACCAGCAGCACGCGCAGTCCGGGACCGGGAAGGTTCTCGATCTCCAGCGGATCGGGGGCAGGGCGGCCGCCGTCGGCCTCCTGCTCCTCGCTCTGCCCGGCGGCGCGCAGCGCCTTCAGCAACTGCTTGGCGACGCGGACGGGGTGCAGCCGGTCGGCGGACTCCGCGAGGGCCTCGCCGAGTCCGGCGGTGATGGCGGTCTTGCCGACGCCGCCCTTCTGGTTGCAGACGATGATCCGTCGCGTGACGGCGGGCCGTTCGATCTCCGGCGCCGGGTTCGCGTCGAGCCACAACTGCACGGACTGGGCGAGACCCTGAGCGAGGGAGACGCCGCGCTGGGCGGCGATCTGCCGGAACTCGTCCCACTGCCCGGGCGGCAGGAAGGTGGCGAACGAGTCGGCGCCCGCGGTGGGGATGGAGTCGGGGGAGGAAGCGAGCCGGCACCAGCGGGTGATGCCCTGCTCGACGGCCTTCTGGATCTCGATGCCGTGCTGGGCGGCTCGGACCTTGAGGTTCTGCCGGAGCCATCCCGGCAGCTTGGAGACGACCTTTTCGCGGTCGGACGTGGCTGGCGAACTCATGGGGGATACCTTACTAACGCTTCCGGGGGGTGTGTGGCACCGACGCGTTGGGTTGGTCAGTTTTCACCCGTGAGGGTGTGTCAGCAGGGCCTCGGCCCCGGTCGGGGGATGACGTGGCCCCGACGATTACCGGGTAATGACGCAGCGCCCGTTATTACCCGGTAATGACGGCCCGGCCGGGCGCGAGGAGCGGAATCCATCGGCTCAAGAGCCGGCCACCCGGTCGGACTCCCGGATCAGCCGGACGGGCGCCACCCACACATAGACGAGCTGCGCCAGCAGACCGAACTGGAGTACCTCACCCGTGCCAGCGCCGATGTACAGGAACCCGCACATGAGCATCGGAACCGTCAGGATCGCCCGGAACCGAGCGTCGTTCATCCGCTGATGAGCAAGCCCGGCGACGACCATCAGGAGCACAGAAGGCACGCCCGTGATCGTGATCGATATCCGGGCCGCCTCGAGTTCCGACGGCGAGGTCAGAGGGACCCCGAGACTCTCGATGATCCCCACCCACGCCATCGCGCCGATGAACGGATACAGGACGACACAGAGAAGGACGCGAAGCAGCACCTTCCCGATCCTGAGCCTCCCCCGAGCCTCCCTGCCCGGCACGGCTGTCGCACTGCTCAACACCTCGCCACTCCCTCGGCCGGGAGAAGGCCCCGACGGAAAACGGGCCTCCGACGAGCCCACATGATCCACGCCTGGGGGCGACGTTCGGTTCCCGTCCGCCCGTCAGGAACTTCCTACTCGTCCCTCGCGCCCCCTGAAGCGGCACGGGACTGTCGCCCGAACGAGCCCTCCCACTCCTGGAATCACCAACAACCATCAAGCCCTGCACGAGAGGACAGCGGGGGCGGGGGAGAGGCCCCGGCTATTACCCGGTAATGACGCGCACCGTGGTGCGCCCGTCGAGGGCGGGCACACCGGGGGCCGGGGGAGAGGTACTGGCTCGGCCACTTCATTACCGGGTAATAGCCGACCCGCCTCGCACCGCCTCCGTCTCCACCGGATGGCACCCCCCGTCTCCTCAAGCCCCCGCCGCGAGGCCGCTCGACTATTACCCGGTAATGGTCGCTCCCCCTGACCCGGCGGCGGCCGTACGCGGCACCCCGGTTATTACCCGGTAATGACCACTGCCGTGCTGCTGGCTCGTGCCGCCGCCGGGACCCGGGCGCCCAAGCCAGCGGTGAGCACTCCATGCCGGGGCACGAAGGTCTCAGGCAAGAGGATCGGCCTTGCGGCCTACGACCTGGCATGCAACACGCGGATGCCACTCACCCGACGAGGCGTTCAACGGTTGCGGTTGGTCACTTGACCCGCCGCCCGGTTATTACCCGGTAATGGAGGAGAAGGGGACGACTCACCCGTTGAGGTACAGGGGGCGCCGGGCTCCCGCGGCCAGGCCGTTGCGGATGATCTGGGCCGCCCGCCGTCCTTGCCCCGGCCGGGCCAGCTCCGCGGTGCGCAGGAGCGCCTCCTCCGCTGCCTCCTGCGGGACGTGGCCGCCGGCTACCAGGCCGCCCACCGTGAACGCCGCGCGGTTCAGCTTGTCCGTGAAACCGGCGCCCTCGGGGACCGCGCCGCACGCCGCGACCTCGGCGAGGCAGTGCGCCAGCAGTCGCCCCGCCCGGTCACGGCCGCCGCCCGCCTCCACCACGGCCTGCCGCGCCCGGGGCGGCACCGGGCGCGGAGCAGGCGGCGGGGGAGTGGGGGCGTGGCCGGTGCGGGCCAACTCGGCGGCCAGCCAGGCGGGAAGCGGCGCGGGACGGCGAGCCTCGCCGATGGCGGTGTATGTGCCCGCGCGCGTGGTCGTGCCCGGTGCGACGATGTACCCGCCGTGGGCGCGGACGTCGACCTGCCAGGCCAGGGCACGTCCCGCGGTCGAGCCGGTGGAGCACTGCCAGCGGCGGCCGTCGGGGACCTGGTACCAGACGTGCATCCCGCCCGACGGGGTTCTCACCCGCAGCGTCGCCGTGTCCTCGGCCGGGCTCTCCCGGCCCGCCAGCGCGGCGAGGACCGCGAGCGTGTGGAAGCCGGTGCGCACGCCGGCCAGGTCCACGCGGTCGCTGATCTCGATCCCCGGCAGGACCCGGTCCCGGGGCGGCAGCTCCCGGCCCGGGTGGGCGTCGATGTCGATGACGACGAGCTCCGCGGGGCCGCAGGCGACACCCACTCCGAAGCGAGGGTTGACGGACCACCACTGCCCTATCCGTTCGAGGTCGAGCGTCGCCGCGTGGAAGCCGTGGCACCAGCGACCGGCCGCCGAGCAGGAGCAGTCGTCGAAGGTGTGGCCCGCCCCACGGCAGGCCTCGCAGTTCGCCGCCGGGGTCTTCTGGCCCGGCGCGAGCGGGAGGACCGGCCAGCCCTGGTCGGCGCACCAGCGGGCGAGGGCGACAGGTGCGGGCGCGGGGCTCCGGGAGGCCGCGGCGCTTGAGTCGCTGTCGGAAGAGTGCAGCTCATCAGGCATGCGGGTTCTCCTTGCAGCGACCGAAGCGACCGAAGCGACCTAACCACCGAACGGGCGCACACGGTAGTGCGGCGCCCTGCCGCACGTGAACACGGAGGGAAGAAAAAGAAAGCGGAAACCGACGGCACTCCCGGTTCGCGGCCCGGGCAGCGACCGACCGACCGTCGGTCGCTGCCGCCGCTGCGGGAAAAAACGCAGTTCACAGACGCGTGTCAGGCGATCAGCGACCGAAGCGACCGAAGGTTCCTATCTATGACGCACAGGCGCACGCAGGAGAGCGTCGTATACTCCCAAGCCGAGTCGCTTCGGTCGCTGATGTTCGAGCACACCCCCTCCGACCTGCGCATTCGCGGCGCGTCGACGGAGCTACCGAAGTTCGTCGGCAGCTACGGACGCCAACTTTCCGCGGCGTTGACAAACCGGACGGTTTTTTTCAGAGCTCTACGCCCCGTGATCGAAACTCGCTAGTGTGTGTGCATCAGTGGGTCGCTTCGGTCGCTGTTGGGAGAACACATGGCCGATGGGCCGCAGTTCCGGCGCATGGACTCACGGGGGTCCGGGCGTGGTCCGCTGGCCCTGCTCCGGGTGCGGCCGCGGTCCCTGCTCGTGACGCAGTGCCCAGCGCTGTGCTTCGGGGGGTATGTGTGACCATCGACCCCGGCGAGGGGCTTTTCGACCCCCGTGCCGTGGCCGCCCAGATCGTGGCGTACGCCAACAACGCCCACGCTCAGGGCCAAGGGCCGCAGGAGGCTGCGGATCCCGGCCCGCGACCTGAACACGCGACGGCGGCGGGACTGCTACCCGACACCCTCAGCGATCGCGGCAACGCCAAACTGTTCGTCAAGCTCTACGCCAACGACTACCGGCACGTCCCCGGCCTCGGCTGGTACCGGTGGGACTCCACGCGCTGGCAGATCGACGAGGAGGACACGGTGATGTGGGCCGCCGGCGACCTGGCCGAGAACATCGCCACCAACGACCCCCGCGGGGTGTACACCACGCAGGCCCTGCAGCAGCACCGGCGCCGGGCGTTGAGCACCTCCGGCATGAACTCCATGCTCGTCCAGGCGAGATCGGCCCCCGGCATGGTCCTCAACGCGGCCCTGCTGGACGCGGACCCGTACGCCCTGTGCACGCCGGGCGGCATCGTCGACATGCGCACGGGGCGGGTGCGGCCCGCATCCCCGGAGATGGACTTCCACTCCCGCTCCACCACCGTCAGCCCGCGGCAGATGCCCACGCCCCGCTGGCTCCGGTTCCTCACCGACACCTTCGGCGAGAACGCCGAGGGCGAGGAGATGATCGACTTCCTCCATGTCCTGCTGGGCTACTCGATCACGGGAGACGTCGGTGGCCAGGTCATGCCCTTCCTGTTCGGCTCCGGCAAGAACGGCAAGTCCGTGCTGCTGGACGTCCTGCTCAAGCTGCTCGGCGACTACGCCGACGCCGCGCCCCCCGGGTTCCTGATGGCCCGCCCCTACGAAGGACATCCGACGGACCTCGCCGAGCTGCACGGCCGCCGGGTCATCGTCTGCTCCGAGGTCAAGCCGGGCGACCGTTTCGACGAGGCGCGGGTCAAGCTGCTCACCGGTGGCGACCGGATCAAGGCGAGACGCATGCGGCAGGACTTCTTCAGCTTCGAGCCGACGCACAAGCTGTGGCTGCTGGGCAATCACCGGCCCGAGGTGGGCACGGGCGGTTTCGCCTTCTGGCGCCGCATACGCATGATCCCCTTCGAGCGGGTCGTGTCCGACGACCGCAAGATCGACAATCTGGCCGACCTGCTCGTCACCGAGGAGGGACCGGGCATTCTCAACTGGCTGATCGACGGCTCCCGCCGCTACCTGGCCGGCGGCAAGGACCTCACCGGCCCCGAGCGCGTCCGGGTGGCGACCACCGCCTACGCCGAGACCGAGGACCACACGGGCCGCTTCCTCGCCGAAGTGTGCCGCCTCTCACCGGAGTTCAGGGTGGAACAGGCGCAGCTCTACCAGCGTTACAAGGGGTGGTGCCAGAATGAGGGCGCCTCCCCCCTTTCGTCCCGGTCCTTCGCCGCGCGGGTCCGCGAGGCGGTGGGGCTCGCGTCCCCGAAGGGGATGATCCTGTCCAACCAGCGGAAGTACTACCCGGGCATCGGGCTGCTCGCCCATGAGGAGGACGCATGAGTGCCCTCATCGCAGAGGACGAGATCAGTCACGAAGTCGCCCTCGTGTGGCTGGAGGACGTCGACGGACTCGACTACGTGCGGCAGAGCCTGGACCGGCTGCCCACCCGTCGTGGCAAGCCCGCCTACCACCGTGACGGCAGGATGATCGGGTACGCCCAACTCGGGCCCCGGGCACGGCCGTCGCACTCGTCGGGCACCTTCCGCCGCCGGGTCTTCTGGCTGCTGCCCCACGACCGCGACACCGAACCCGACGGCCTGTACGCGACCGGCGCGCCGGCCGAGGCCGTCGACCCGCGCACCCTCGCTCCCGGCGTCAAGGGACGCAAGACCGAACGCTCCAAGGGCGGCGTCGCACCGGCCTGACCTCGCACGTCGGTCCCACCCGGCCCCTCGGGCACACCCTTGCAAAGAACCGTCTGCCCGGTATATTTTTCGTTCACCGCGTAGATGAGCGAGCTGGCCGGTGTCGCGTGTGCGCGCCAGCCTTCCGAGGGGGGATCGCCATGCGGGCGCACGTGGTGGTCGTCGGGGGCGGCCCGGTGGGGCTGTTCCTCGCCAGCGAGTTGGCCGGCTACGGGGTACGCACCCTCGTCGTCGAAGCCGGGACCGAGGTGTCCGAGCGGCCCAGGGCCACCACCCTGCACGCCCGGGCGGTGCAGTGTCTGGTCCGGCGCGGTCACCTCGACGGGCTCGTGCAGGCCGGCGTCGCCGAGGCCGGCGCGGCCCCGACGCAGAGCCCCTTCCACTTCGCGGGAATTCCCGGGCTCGTCGTGTCGGCTCCGGCGGGGGAGCCCGAGCCGATCCTCAAGTGCCCGCAGGACCGCCTTGAGCACCTGTTCGAGCAGCGTGCCCGGGCCCTCGGCGCGCGGATCCTGCGCGGATACCGGGTGACCGGGGTGCGGCAGGAAGCGGGCGGGGTCCGGGTCGGCGTGGAGGGCCCGGACGGGAGGCCCGTGGAGTGCGAGGCCGACTACCTGGTCGGGGCGGACGGCGCGCGGGGCCCGGTGCGCGAGGAGGCCGGCATCGGCTCCCGCACCTATCCGGCGACCGTGTCCGCACTCGCGGGTGACGTCCGGCTGGACCGGACCGACGCCCTGCGGCCGGGATGGCACCGCACGCCGCGCGGCTGGATCATCGTGAAGGACGTTCCCGACGGCACGATCCGGCTGCGGACCGTCAACTGCTCGGGCCCGCACCGGGAGCGCCACCGGCCGCCCTCCCTGGAGGAGTTGCGCCGCGAGGTCGGCTGGATCGCGGGCCGCGACATCGCGATGACCGCCCCCCGGTGGCTGAGCAGGTTCAGCGACTACTCCCGCCTCGCGGATTCCTACCGGTCGGGACGGATCCTGCTGGCCGGGGACGCGGCGCACATCCACTTCCCGATCGGCGGCCAAGGCCTCAGCACGGGGCTGCTGGACGCCGTGGGGCTGGGGTGGAAGCTCGCCTACACGGTGCTCGGCCGCGCGGGGGAGGGGCTGCTCGACACGTACGACCAGGAGCGAAGACCCGAGGCGCAGCGGGTCATCGACCACACGCGGGCGCAGCTCGCCCTGATGCGGCCCGACCCGGAACTCGACCCGCTGCGCTCGCTGTTCGTGAGGCTCTTCGCCCAAGGCGGCGCCCAGGCAGGGGAGAACGCCTTCCTCGGGTCGATGATCAGCGCGCAGGCCACCGCCTGTCCCGCGCCGACCCCGGACGAGCCCCCGCGGGAAGGCGCGTTCCTGCGCAACGTCCGTCTCACGACGGCGAGGAGACGGACCGATGTGATCGGGCTGCTGCGCGCGGGAAGGCCGCTGCTGCTGCGCTTCGGCGCGCGGGGCCGTGCGTACGGGGAGCAGGAGGTCGGGCGGCGACGGTACGGAGTGGTGCGTGTCGTGGACGCCGAGCCCACGCCCGAGCTCCCCTGCGACGCCCTGCTGGTACGGCCCGACGGCTACATCGCCTGGGCGGCGCCGGGCAGCGACGGTCTCGCGCCCGCCCTGTCCACCTACTTCGGTGAGGGCACCGCCGCCGCGCGCGGTGAAGGACCCGAGACGGCCGGGCGGGTGCGTCTCGCCGGCTGACCCGCCCTGTGCACCCGGTCCGTTCTGCCAGCCCGGGCGGTCAGGCCCGCTCAGCACGCCCCCTGGCTGGTCCGTCAGCCGACCGTTGCCGCACGCTCTCCGGTCGCCGGCCTGCGCAGCTCGTCGGCGATCGTCCCGCCCCGCGCCTCGGAGAAGTCGACGGAGGCGAGCAGCGAGGGGACGGCCACGCTGGGCAGGACGTGCCGCAGCAGGTGGGAGGCCCGGCGCAGCAGGTCCTGGTAGTCGCACATGGCCTGCGACATGGCCTGGACCCCGGCGAAGGCGCCCACCAGGGTGTCCGCGGTCTCGACGGGGTGGACGTTCGGCAGCAACTCGCCCTGTTCCTGGGCCTTCTCGAGCAGATCCCTGATTATCTCGCCCCAGCGGACGAAGGGACCGCTCCGGTCGAGGCCGTGTGCCTGCTGGTCGAGCGAGAGCCGGACGCCCGCCCTGACCATCGGGTCGGTCTGCAGGCGGTAGGCGTGCAGCATGACCGTGTCGACGAGCTGCTGGACCTTGCAGGCACGATCGGGCACGGGCAGCCACTGGTCCTGTTCGTGCAGCACGCCCTGGGCCAGGTGCTCCTTCGACGGGAAGTGGAAGTACAGCGCTCCCTTGGTCACGCCGGCCGTGGTGAGGATCTCGCTGATGGTCGCGGCCTGGTAGCCGCGGTCCTCGAAGACCGCGGCAGCCGCGGAGAGGATGGTCCGGCGGGTCTGGATGGCCCGTTCCTGCTTCACCATGTCGTCGGCCTCCTTCGGTCGCTGGTTACAGAGGGCCGACAAAAAACCGCCCAGTTCGTATCTTACAAGCTACCGATCGTGGTCCGCGGCCTGTCGGTGTGCGGGACCGGAATGAAGCGCTCTGCGCGAGAGGGGAACGCCAGTGATTCTTGTGACCGGTGCGACGGGGACCGTGGGGAGGGAGGTCGTGCGGTCGCTTTCCGCCGCCCCCGGGACCGGACCCGGGGACGCTCCGCGGGTGCGGGTGATGACGCGCGATCCCGGACGGTTGCCGGACGAGTGCCGCACGGCTCGTGCGGTGACGGCGGACTACCGTGATCCGGCGTCCCTCGCGTCGGCGCTCGCGGGGGTGCGGACGGCGTTCCTGGTCACCACGGTCGTCGGCGGCGACCACGACGCCGCCTTCCTCCGCGCGGCGCGGTCCGCCGGCGTCCGGCGGGTGGTGAAACTCTCCGCCGCCGCCGTCCTCGACCCGCACGCCGACGACGCCCTCACCCGCTGGCAGCGCGCCTCCGAGGAACTGCTGCGCGGGTCCGGCCTGGAGTGGACGCTGCTGCGGCCGCGCGCGTTCATGTCCAACACGCTGTCCTGGGCGGCCTCGGTACGCGAGGAACGCGTGGTGCGGGCGCTGTACGGGGCCTCCGCCAACGCGTGCGTGGATCCCCGGGACGTCGCGGAGGTCGCCGCACGCGCACTGACCGAGGACGAGCACGCGGGACGGTCCTACCCCCTGACCGGACCGGCGGCGCTCAGCGCCGCCGAGCAGACCGAGCAGCTCGGGCGCATCCTGCGGGTTCCGCTCCGGCTGGAGGAGCTGACCCGGGAACAGGCCCGCGCCATATGGGCCCGGCGCCACCCGGCCGAGGTCGTCGAGGCGCTCCTGGCGAGCGCGGACCGTCAGCGGGCGGGCGCCAAGTCCCAGGTCGACGACGCGGTCGGCAGGGTGACGGGACGCCCCGCGCGGTCCTTCGAGGCATGGGCCCGGGACCACCGCGCGGCCTTCATGGTGTGAAGCGGAGGAGGAGGGCGGGGAGCCCGCGGCGCCGAGCCGTTGGGGCCCCACCCGCCGGTAGACGTCGGCCCCCTCTATAAACCGCACGCGCGGTTTGTTATTGTGGCCGCAAGGACCTGGAGCGTGCCCCGGTCCGCCTCTCCGTCCTGCCCCTGCCCCGGAAGGCCCGAGATGGACGACGAGCGCCGCGGTGTGTCAGGAGGCTTGTGATGGTGAAGCAGGAGAGAGCCGCCCGTACGCGACGGGCGCTGTTGCGCGCCGCGTCCGAGGTGTTCGCGGAGCAGGGGTACGCGAGTGCCTCGATCTCCGCCATCAGCCTGCGCGCGGGCGTCAGCAACGGGGCGCTGCACTTCCACTTCGCCAGCAAGCGCGCACTGGCCGACGCCGTCCGGCGGGAGGCCGCGGTCGCCGTGCGGCGGACGACCGAGGCCGCCGAGGCGGCCGGCCCCCTCCTGGGCGTGGTCGACGCCATGCACGCGCTGGTGAGACGCCTCTCCGAGGATGTCGTGGTCCGGGCCGGTTTCGCGCTGTGCGGCGGGCCGGAGTTCCAGGGGGAGGACGCGGACGGCGCCGATCCCCGCCAGGAGTGGCAGGCGTGGGTGGAGCGCATGCTGGACCGGGCCGCCCAGGCCGACCTGCTCGCGGCCGGTGTGTCGACGCGGGGGGCCGCGGAGGCCGTCGTGGCGGCGACGGTGGGTTTCGAGGTGCTCGGCGGCCGGGACGGGTCCTGGCTCGACGGAGGGACGGTCACCAGGTTCTGGGACCTGATGCTGCCTCCCCTGAGCGCGGGCGCCGAGGGCTGAGGGCTGAAGGGCTGAGGGTCTGACCCTCAACAAAAGACCGCTTGAGCTGTTTTTCATTGCCGTGGCCAGCCGATCGGGGTGGCCACAGGGCCTCCCGTCGTCTGTTTTGTGGGTGATTCACCCTCTCGACTGCCGATAGAGACCGCAGAATGGCCCGCTCGAAGCACTCTCGACGCGTTGACAAACCGTCCGTGCTGTTTTTTACTCGAACCATCACAGCATCGGGCTGACGGAAGCTCGCAGACTGCCGACTCATCCGGCGTGGGGGAGAAGCCTTGGACATCTCGGTACTGGGCGGGGTGACCGTCCGGGAGAACGGGGTCTCGATCACGCCGACGGCCCCCAAGCCGCGGCAGGTGCTCGTCCTGCTCGCCCTCAACGCCGACCAGGTCGTCTACGTCTCCTCGCTGACCGAGGAGCTGTGGGGTACGAAGCAGCCGCGCAGTGCGCGTGCCACGCTGCAGACGTACGTGCTGCAGCTGCGGGAGATGATCGACGCGGCCCTCGCGCACGACGCCGGCGGCGCACCGCCGCGCACCGCCAAGGACGTGCTGATCACCGTGCCCGGCGGCTACCTGCTGAACACCTCGGGCGGTTCCAGCGACGTCCGCGAGTTCGAGCGCCTGGCCGGTATGGGACACCGGGCCATGGACGCCGGAGACCTGGCGGGCGCGGCCCGGCAGCTGCGCGAGGCGTTGGCGATGTGGAGGGGGGACGCGCTCGTCGACGTACGGGCCGGAACCCACCTGGCGGCCGAGGTCCGCCGCCTGGAGGAGATCCGGCTCTGCGCGCTGGACCAGCGCATCGAGGCCGATCTGCGGCTGGGCCGCCACCGGGAGATCATCGGCGAACTGTCCGTCCTGGTCAGCCGCCACCACACCCACGAGACGCTGCACGGCCAGTTCATGATGGCGCTGCACCGCTCGGGCCGGCGCACCGAGGCGCTGGAGGTCTACCAGCGCCTGCGCCGCGCCCTGGTCCGCGAGTTCGGCCTCGAACCGTCCGCCGGGCTGCGCCGGCTGCAGCGGTCGATCCTGATGAGCTCCTCCGAACTCCCCCCGGCGCGTTCCGCGCTCGCCGCCCCCGGCGGGGAGAAGGCGACCCGGACCGGCTGACCGCCGCCGGCCCGGAGGACGCAGGGAGAGCAAGGAGAGCAAGGAGCGCACCGACACAGGGGAGAGGAGGCAGGGGCCGCGACCGCCCCGACACCGCGATGAGCGAAGAACGGGACGCGGGTCTCCAGGACGCCGGACTCGACGGCTCGTCCCCGGGCGGCCCCCTAGGCGGCCCGTCCCTCGGCACGGCTCCCCCCGGGGCGGCGACGACCGTGGTCGTCGATCCCGGTCAACTGCCCCACGGCCCGCCCGTGCTGGAGGTGCGCGGGCCGCTGAGCGAGGGACGGGTGGCGGCGGTGCTCGAGCGCGCCGGCGCCGGCCGCCCGGGCGAGGCAACCGCGGGGCGACGGTGGGAGCACCGGCTGGAGCGGCTGGGGAGCGACCACCACCTGCTGCACGTGGCGGGAGCGGCCGACGCGGACGCCTTCCCCGCCGGGCTGGTCGCGGACCTGCTCACCTCCCCCGACCGGCCCGGCGTGCCGCTCGCTCCGGCCCAGCTCGACCTGCTGCGCGACCAGGAGGGCCGGTCCCGGACGCACCCGGTCGTGCTGGTCGACGTGACGGAACCGCTCGCCCCCGCCCAGGTCGCCCGTGCCCTGCGCGCGCTCGTCCGCGCCCACCCGCTGCTCGGCACACGGGTCGGAGCGCCCCCCTCCGGCACGACCTCCTCCGCCACGTCCTCCTCTGGAACGACTCCCTCCGCCACGTCCTCCTCCGGCACGTCCTCCTCCGGCACGTCCTCCTCCGGTCCGGACGACACGGGCACCGACCCCGCGCCCGCGACACCGGACGGGACCCTGTGCGGCGTCGCCGACGTCGGCCGGGCACGCGAGGCGGCGGCCGTCGCCGACGTCGCCCGCGGGCTCGACCCCTCGGCCGGCCACCCCCTCGGGGCCGTCCTCCTGCGCAAGCGGCGCCGGCTCGCGGTGGTCGTCCACGAGCTCGTCGCCGACGCCCGCTCGGCCGGCGTCCTGCGGGCCGACCTGGAAACCCTCCTGACGGCGGGTGAGGAGGACCTCGTCGCGGAGGAGGACGTGCGGTACGCGGACTGGGTGGCCTCGCTGCCCGCCCTGGCCGCCGACCCGACCGCCACCGACCGCTGGCGGACCGTCGCGGAGGACCGCGCGGCGGCCACCGCGTTCCGCTCCCGCTTCCCCCTCCCGGACCACGCCCCCACCCGGCATCCCGGCTTCCTGCTGGGCAAGGCGGCCACCACCCGCCTCACCGGCGTCCTGGCCGGCCGGCTCGGGCTCACCCCGGCCCAACTGCTCACCGGAGCAGTCGGCCTGGCCCTGGCCCGGTGGCGCGGCACCGGGTACGCGTCCTTCGACGTCCACACCGACGGCCGTCAGGACAGCCCCGCCCTCGCCCGGACGGTCGGGCCGCTCGCCGAGACCGAGCCCGTCGTCCTCATGGCCGCCGCCGGCCACGACGGGGACGCCGCGGACGCCGCGGACGCCGTCGAGCGGATCGCCCGGCGTCTGGCCACCGTCGGAAGCGGCTCGTACGGCGCGTGCCGGGAGTACGCGGCCGACCCGGCCCTGCGGCTGGTGCTGCGCGAACCCGTCCCCGTGCTGGCGCGGTTCGTCCCCGACGCGGCCGGTTCGCCCGGCCCGAGGCCCGTGGTGCCGTACGCGCTCGACCTCACCGCCCGGACGGCCTCCGGCGGGCGGCTGCGCCTCGGGCTGGAGTGGCTGCCGGCCCCCCGGGACGGCATCACCGCGGAGTCCGCGGACCGCCTCCTCGCCGTGCTGCGCGACGTCCTGGAGGAGCTGGCGCGCGGTGCCGACGGCGCGCCGGTGGTGACGGCATGCGACACGCCGCGGCTCACCGTGGCGGCGAGCCCGCTCCAGCGGGAACTCCTCGCCGACGCCGACGCCCACCCCGGCACCGGCCGTCAGATCGAGCAGCTCAGCTGGACCTGGCACGGCCCGCTGGACACCGGGCGGTTCACCGCGGCCTGGCAGTCGGTCTTCGACCAGGAGTCGGTGCTCAGGTCGTCCTTCGCCGCCGGGCCCGACCCCCGCGTCGTCGTCCACGACCGCGTCGTGTCCGAGGTGGTCCGGCTGTCCTACGCGAAGGCGTCCTGGTCCGACGTCCTCGTCGGCGACCGCCGGCGCGGCCTCGACCCGCGCTCCCCGGGCCCGCTGCGGGTCACCCTGTTCGACGGCCCCCGGCACATCGGCCCGGACGGCGCGCCCGTGGCCGCGCCGGCCACCCGCGTCCTGCTCACCTACCACCACGCGCTGCTCGACACCTGGAGCGTGCGCCTGCTCCTGGAGGAGTTCTACCGGGCGTACGTGGCGGGCGGCACGCTGCCCGGCGGCGACCGGCGACCCGACCAGCGCGACCACGCGCACTGGCTCGCCGGCCAGGACCTCACCGCGGCACGGGACTTCTGGCTGCGCGCCGTCCCCCCGCGGAGCGCCGAGGCCCTCGCGGTCGTCACGCCCCCCGGCCCGCCGGCCCCGCCCGGGACCGGCCGGGCCGTGCTGCGGCTCACCGCCGCCGAGGCCACCCGCCTGCGGGTGTGGGCGGCCCGCTGGGGCGCCACGGAGAGCGGGGCGCTCCAGGTCGCGTGGGCGCTGCTGCTGTACCGGGCGGCCGGGGCGGCGGGGCCGACGCCCGTGCGGTTCAGCGTCGCCGTCTCCGGCCGGGGGATCCCGCTCGACGGCGTGGAACGCCTCCCGGGCGCCCTGCGCAACCCGCTGCCCGTGTCCGTCGAGGTCGACCCGGGCGCCACCGTGCCCGACCTCCTGGTCCGGCTGCGCGACCGGGCGCTCGACCTGGCCGCCTACGAATGGGTGTCCGCGGGCCAGATCCGCTCCTGGACCGCCCCCGACGACGACACCGACCGGCAGGCGGCCCGTCCGCCCCGCGCCTACGACACCCTGCTCGTCTTCGAGACCCGGCTCCGGCCGCACGAAGGACTGGAGCCCTCGCTCGCCGCGCTCGGCGTCCGCGTGGAAAGCCCCGAGAGGACGGGCGCCCCCACCTCGTTCCCGGTCACGTTCGTCTCGCACTACGACGAGGGCGGCGGCCTGGTCCTGGCCGTCGAGCACGACCGCGCGCGGCTCCCGGACGCGACCGGCCTGCTGGCGCACTGCGCCCGCCTGCTCCGCGAGCTGCCCCACCGGGCCGACGACGTCACGACCGTCGCCGGCTTCCTCGACGCCGTGCCCCGCGCGACGCGGCCCGACACCGCGTTCGCCACGCTCCGGCCCGGCACCGGCGGGGTCGTCTGCCTGGCGCCCTCGCCGGACGCGCCGCCCTCCTGGTACTCTCGGGTGGCCCGGTTCTACCCCGGCCCGGACGCGCTGATCCTGCTGCACCCCGCCCCCGACGGCGTCCGCGCCTGGTACGAGGCGCTGCGGCCGGTGGTGACGGAAGGCCGGCTGTCGGCGCTGGGCGCCTTCTCCGGCGGGGGAGCGGGGGCGTACGAGCTGGCCCGGCTGGCCGCGGGCGACGGCGTCCGCCCTCCCGCGGTCGTGCTCGCCGGGGGGAACGGGAGCGACGACTCGGTCCGCGAGTTCGCCCGGTTCCTGGACCTTGCCGCGGCCCGGCACACGGACGAGCCCTGAGCCCCGCCCGGGCGGCGGGTGCGCGGACACGCCACCGACCTCTCCGCGCCGGGTGCTGCCGTCGCGCGGAGCCCCTACCTCCGCCCCGCCCACCAGCTCTCCCGCGGTGCGCCCGGCGGACGTAGGGGTTGAGGCTAGGGGTGCGTCTCCCCGTAGCGTGACGGACGGGGCAGACGGACTGCCCCATGCGCTGTGGGGTGACGGATGTCGGAACTCGAGGCGGAGCGCAGAGCGCGATACCAGGCGACCGTGGTGCAGGACTACCTGCGCAGGACCGCCGAGGAGGGCGACCCGTACGCCGCCGTGCTGCTGGTCCCCGACGATCCCTATCCGCTCTACGAGCGGCTTCGCGCGCGCGGGCCCCTGCACCGCAGCGCGGTGGGCGCCTGGGCGACCGCCAGCCACCGTGTCGCCAACCAGATTCTGCGGGACCGGCGCTTCGGCGTCCGCACCGCGGAAGGCGACAAGCCGCCCGAGTTCATGCCGTTCGACAACTCCATGCTCGGACTCGACCCGCCCGACCACACCCGCCTGCGCCGGCTCGCCACCCCGTCGCTCAACCCCCGCCGGCTCGCCCACTGGCAGCCGCAGGTCGAGCGGTTCACCGACGAGCTCATCGACGAGATGCTCGCGGGCCGCGACCAGGTCAACTTCATGCGGGCCTTCGCCCAGCAGCTCCCGCTGCGCGTGATCGGCGACCTGGTCGGCATCCCGCCCCGCCACCGGCAGCTCTTCTTCCGGCTCAGCCGCCGCATGGCCTACCTGCTCGACGGCGTCGCCACCGTCCAGGCCGCCCGCGGCGCGGCCGCCGCCATCGCGGAGATGACGGTGATGTTCCACGACATCATCGCCGAACGGAAGGCCGACCCCCGCGAGGACCTGATCAGCGACCTGCTCCCCGCGGTCGAGGACGGGCGGATGACCATGGACGAGATGGTCCCCCTGTGCATGTTCCTCCCGCTGGCCGGCACCGAGACCACCGTCAACCTGATCGGCAACGGACTGCTCGCCCTCCTCGAGCACCCCGAGCAGTGGGACATGCTGGTCGCCGACCCGTCGCTGGCGCCCGCCGTCGTCCGCGAGACCCTGCGCCACGACCCGCCGGTGCAGCAGTACCGCAGGATCGCGCACACCGACGTCGAGCTCGAGGGACAGACGATCGCCGCCGGCGAGGAGGTGGCGATCTGCGCGGGAGGCACCAACCGCGATCCCGAGGTCTATCCCGACCCCGGACGGTTCGACATCACCCGCGACCCCGGCCCGGAGAACCTCGCCTTCTCGGCGGGCATCCACTTCTGCCTGGGAGCCGCCCTGGCCCGCATGGAGGCGGAGACGGCCCTGGCCGCGCTCGCCGCCCGGGCGCCCGGCATCCACCGCGCCGGCCCGGTCCGCAGACGCGGCTCCTTCATCATCCGCGGCATGCTGCAGTTCCCCGTCGCCCTGCGCTGAGCCCCCGGCCGCGGCGGCCCGCGTTCCCCGGATAAGGGGTCGTCCCGCCAGGTAGGGGTTGCCCGCCCTCTCCGGCCGTCCATAGCGTCGCGGACGCGGATGTCCCGAAAACGGACCCGCGGCATGACGGCCCCGGGTGGACCGTGGCCGAGCGGCAGCCTGGGAGGTACCGGGAACATGGCAGAAGACGAGACGCTCCGGGACTACCTCAAGCTGGTCACGCTCGACCTGCGCCGGACCAAGCAGAAACTGCGCGACCAGGAGGCCGCGGCCCAGGAGCCGATCGCGATCATCGGCATGAGCTGCCACTACCCGGGCGGGATACGGACGCCCGAGGACCTGTGGCGGCTGGTGGCCGAGGGACGCGACGCGATCTCCGGCTTCCCCACGGACCGCGGCTGGGACCTCGCGAAACTCTTCGACGGCGACCCGGACGGCGAGGGACACAGCTACGCCCGCGAGGGCGGATTCGTCCACCACGCGACCGAGTTCGACGCCGACTTCTTCGGTGTCTCCCCGCGCGAGGCCCTCGCCATGGACCCGCAGCAGCGCCTGCTGCTGCGGGCCGCCTGGGAGGCGTTCGAGCACGCCGGGATCGACCCCCAGTCGGTCCGCGGCACCCGCACCGGCGTGTTCGCGGGCAGCAACGACCAGAGCTACCTCCGCCTGCTGGCGGGCGAACCCGGCACCGCCGGGCACCTGTTGACCGGCGGCGCGACCGCCGTGATCTCCGGCCGGGTCTCCTACACCCTCGGCCTGGAAGGGCCCGCGGTGACCGTCGACACGGCGTGCTCGTCGTCGCTGGTCGCCCTGCACCTGGCCTGCCAGTCGCTGCGCAGCGGCGAGAGCAGCCTCGCGCTGGCAGGCGGCGTCACCGTCATGGCCACCCCCGGCGTCTTCACCGAGTTCAGCCGGCAGCGCGGGCTGGCCGCCGACGGCCGCTGCAAGTCCTTCGCGGACGCAGCCGACGGCACCGGCTGGTCCGAGGGCGTCGGCGTGCTCCTGGTCGAGCGGCTCTCGGACGCCGTGCGCAACGGCCACGAGGTTCTCGCCGTGGTCCGGGGCTCGGCCGTCAACCAGGACGGCGCGTCCAACGGACTGACCGCCCCCAACGGCCCCTCCCAGCAGCGGGTGATCCTCCAGGCGCTCGTCGGCGCCCGCCTCTCCCCGTCCGACGTGGACGTCGTCGAGGCGCACGGGACCGGCACGCGGCTCGGCGACCCGATCGAGGCGCAGGCCCTGCTCGCCGCCTACGGCCAGGACCGGCCCGAGGGCCGGCCGATGCTGCTCGGCTCGGTCAAGTCCAACATCGGGCACGCGCAGGCCGCCGCGGGCGTCGCCGGCGTGATCAAGATGGTGCAGGCGCTCCGCAACGAGCGGCTGCCCCGCACCCTGCACGTGGACGGGCCGACCTCCCAGGTGGACTGGTCGGCGGGCGCGGTCGAGCTGCTGACCGAGGCACGGGACTGGCCCCGCGGCGAGAGACCGCGCCGGGCGGGCGTCTCCTCCTTTGGCGTCAGCGGCACCAACGTCCACACCATCATCGAGGAGGCGCCCGAGAGCTCCGCCGCCCAGGAGACGACCGGGGAGGGCGCCGCCGGTCCGGTGGCCTGGCAGCTGTCGGGCCGTTCGGCCGCCGCGCTGCGGCGACAGGCCGAGCAACTGCTGCCGGTGGCCGGGGAGGCGGAGCCGTCGGACGTGGCGTTCTCGCTGGCGACGGGGCGTGCGGCGCTGGAGCACCGGGCGGTCGTGGTCGGTGGTGACCGGGACGAGCTGGTGGCCGGGTTGCGGGCGCTGGCCGACGGGGAGCCGTCGCCGCTGGTGGTCTCCGGTGCGGTGCGGGGCGGGAACACGGCGTTCCTGTTCTCGGGTCAGGGCGCGCAGCGGGTGGGGATGGGGCGTGAGCTGTACGAGGCCTTCCCGGTGTTCGCGGAGGCGTTCGACGCGGTGTGCGCGCGGGTCGATCTCGAACTGCCGTTGCGGGATGTGGTGTTCGGGGACGACGCGGAGTTGCTGGCGCGGACGGTGTACACGCAGCCCGCGCTGTTCGCGGTCGAGGTGGCGTTGTTCCGGCTGGTGGAGTCGTGGGGTGTGGTCCCGGACGTGCTGGTCGGTCACTCGATCGGTGAACTCGCCGCCGCGCACTGCGCGGGGGTGCTGTCGCTGGAGGACGCGTGCCGGCTGGTGTCGGCGCGTGGCCGGCTGATGGACGCTCTGCCGTCAGGTGGCGCGATGCTGGCGGTGGAGGCTGCCGAGGACGGGCTGGAGCTTCCGGAGGGCGTCGATCTGGCGGCCGTCAACGGCCCCACGTCCGTGACCGTCTCCGGTGACGCCGCCGCGATCGACGCGCTGGAGGCGCGGCTGCGCGCCGAGGGCGTGCGCGTGAAGCGGCTGGTCGTTTCGCACGCGTTCCACTCGCGGCTGATGGAGCCCATGCAGGCGGAGTTCGCCGCCGTCGCGAAGTCGCTGACGTACCACGCTCCGGCCATCCCGGTCGTGACCACGGCTCCTGGTGACATCGCCACCCCGGACTACTGGGTGGGGCAGATCCGTGAGCCGGTCCGGTTCGCCGACGCGATCGCCTCCCTCGGCGAGACCCGGGTCTTCCTCGAACTCGGTCCCGACGGCACCCTGTCCGCCCTCGTGCCGCACATCGCCGAGGACGCGACGGCCGTTCCCGCCCTGCGCCCGGACCACGACGAGGACGCCACCCTGCTGCGCGCCCTCGCCGGCATCCACGCGCGCGGCGCGGACCTCGACCGGGCCGCCGTGTTCGCCCGTGGTGGCGGCCGGCGGATCCCGCTGCCCGCCTACGCCTTCGCCGCCGACCGGCACTGGCCGTCCGGGATCTCCTGGGCGGGCGACGTCACGTCCGCGGGGCTCGGCGTCACGCACCACCCGCTGCTCGGCGCGGGCATCGCGCTCGCGGAGGACGACGGGTACCTGTTCACCGCCAGGCTCTCCCCGGTCGCGCAGCCCTGGCTCGCGGAGCACCGGGTGCACGGCCGGATCGTGCTGCCCGGTACGGCCTTCGTGGACCTGGCGGTGCGGGCCGGTGAGCAGGCGGGCACCGACCAGCTGGACGAGCTGGTCCTCGAGGCTCCCCTGACCGTGCCCGAGGACGGCGCCGTGCAGGTGCAGCTCACGGTCGGCGAGGCCGACGACGAGGGCCGACGCAACGTCACCGTCCACGCGCGGCGCGAGGACGGCGCCGCCGGCGACGGCTGGCCGGACCGGCCCTGGACGCGGCACGCCGTCGGCGTCCTCGCGCCCCGGCCCCGGGTCGTCTCCGAGGACCCCGAACTCGTCGGCGTCTGGCCGCCCGAGGACGCCGCTCCCGCCGACCCGGCCGCGCTCTACGAGGCGCTCGGGGCGGCCGGTCTCGAGTACGGCGAGCTGTTCCGCGGTGTCACGGCGGCCTGGACGCGAAGCCAGGACGTCTTTGCCGAGCTCCAGGTGCCCGAAAGCGCCGCCGGCGGCTTCGGACTGCACCCGGCTCTGCTCGACGCCGCCCTCCAGTCGGCCGCCGTCCGCGGTGACGAGGGCGAGGCCGGCCTGCCCTTCTCCTGGACCGGCGTGACGCTGTGGGCGTCCGGGGCCACCGCCCTGCGCGCCCGGATATCCCCCGCGGACGACGGGGACGGCCTGCGGATACGGGCCGTCGACCCCGCCGGCAACCCCGTCGTCACCGTGGACCGTGTGGTCACCCGGCCCGCGCCCGCCCTCGGCGACGAGGAGCCGCGGCCCGACGACCTGTACCAGCTGGACTGGACGCCGGTCCCCGCGGCCGGCCCCGAGCCCGGCGAACTCGCCCAGACCGGCGGAGGCGAGCCGCTCGTCACCCGGGCCGGCACGCTCGAGGAGCTCGCCGCCGACGGCCGGACGCCCACGCACGTGGTGCTGTCCGCCTGCGCCGAGGTCTCCGGCTCCACCGACGCGTCCGGCCGCACCGACGCGCAGGCCGTGCTCGCGCGGACCTCCGAGGTGCTCGGACACCTGCGGGCCTGGCTCGCCGACGAGCGGTACGCCGACACCACCCTGGTCGTGGCCACCCGCGGCGCCGTGCAGGCGGAGCCCGCCGACACCTTGCCCGACGTGGCGGGGGCCGCCGTGTGGGGCCTGGTGCGCTCGGCGCAGTCCGAGCACCCCGGCCGGATCGTGCTGGTCGACCTGGACGCCACGGGCACCTCCACCGCCACCTCCACCGACGGCGGCGGCGACGAGCGGGCGCTCGCGCGTGCCGTCGCCTCCGGCGAACCCCAGACCGCCGTCCGCGCCACCACCGTGCTCGCGGCACGGCTGGCGAAGGCCCGGCCCGGCCTCGTCCCCCCTGCCGAGGGGGCGTGGCGGGTGGGGGTGTCGGTGCGGGGTGCGGTGGAGAACGTGGGTTTGGTGCCGGCGCCGGATGCGGTGGCGGTGTTGGGTGTGGGTGAGGTGCGGGTGGCGGTGCGTGCGGCGGGGGTGAACTTCCGTGACGTGCTGAATGTGCTGGGGATGTATCCGGGTGAGGTGGCGGTGGGTG
>NZ_JBSFVZ010000026.1:0-125631 GCF_053592575.1 Streptomyces sp. NPDC002640
GTACCCGCTCCGCGGGTACCACATCGCTGCGCGATGTGCAAGCGGGGCGGTCGCTGCGCTCCCGCTGGCCCGTGCTGCGCACGGGCCCATCCCTCCGCTGCGCTCCGGGATGGAGTGGGGCCGGCCGCTGCGCGCCCGGCGGGCCGCGCGGTGCGCGGCCGGGCCGACCGGGTGGGCAGGTGCGGCTAGTAGGGCCTCCAGTGCGGGAGTTGGGGGAGCGCGGAGCGCTCCCGGCGGGTCCGCTGCGCTCCCCCGCCTGACGGCCCTTCCGGCTGCGCCTCCAGAACCGTTGGGGCCCGCTGACGCGGGCCGGGCTGGCTACGAGGGGGTGGGTCGCTCGTTCGGGTAGGTTCCAGTGTACCGCGTGCATCAGGCAGATGCAGCATGTACCGTTGGCGGAAACACAGGACACCCCCCAACGGCCCGGGGCCCTCCCTCAATTCCGAGAGGAACGACCGCAGATGACCGGTCATCAGGAATCGATCGGACCCGATCCCGCGTTGAGCAGCGATTCTGTGCGTCGGGCGACGCAGTACCAGACGGTGGGCGTGAACGCCCGGTTGAGGCTGTTCGCGCTCCTGGAGGCGCAGGGCGTGGCCGCCAGTAAGGCGGACGACCTGGTGGCCGCGCTGGAGGCCCGGGGCGGTCGCCGGGGCGCAGTGCCAGGTGGTGGAGCTGGACGGGATGGCGCAGGCCTCTCGGGGCGAGCTGTTCGAGGACGGCTGGGACGAGGGCGTCAGGACCGTGAGCGAGGCCCTGGTGGGCATCGCGGACCGGGAGTGGTCCCGGCGTGGCAGCCGGTCGGCGGGGGCCGCTGAGCTGGCCGTACATATCGCGGACGTGCGGCAGCGTGAGCGGGCTGACCTGGTGCGGCTGGAGAGGTTCGTGCGGGAGGCCGTGCTGCTGGGCACCCACCCGCACACCACGGCGCGGCGCCGGGTGCTGGAGGCGCTGGGTGAGGCCGGCGGTCTGTGCACCGCGCGGACGCGGAACGCGGACGGGGACGTCATCGTGTGCACGCTCGCTGCCGGGCACTACGACCCGGACGACAAGCCGCCTTTCAAGGACGGGAAGCCGGGCGGCTGGCATAAGGCGGATGCGTCGATCTGGAACGACCTCGGTGCGGCCTGCATTCCGCACGCGGCCATCTGACAGACCACGGGAATTCAGGCTTAGGGGAGGCATGGAAATGTCAGCGATTCAACTCAAGGAACACCAGGTAGATCAGCGCTCCGCGTTTCGTAGGTGGGTGGGATTCCCTGCAAGGTCATCCGTGCCCCCGCAGGGTGCCCGTGCCACGATCGTGTCAGCGACCGGGTCGGGCAAGACGATCACGGCGGCCGCGTGCGCGCTGGAGAGCTTCGCGGACGGGCGGATCCTCGTCACCGTCCCGACCCTGGACCTGCTCGCGCAGACCGCCCAGGCGTGGCGCGCGGTGGGCCACCGGGCCCCGATGGTCGCGGTGTGCTCGCTGGAGAACGACCCGGTGCTGAACTCGCTGAGGGTGCGCACCACGACCAACCCGATCCAGCTGGCCCTGTGGGCCGGGCACGGGCCGGTCGTCGTGTTCGCCACGTACGCCTCTCTCGTGGACCGTGAGGACGTGGACGCTCCCGAGGGCCAGCGGAAGGTTCGCGGGCCGCTGGAGGCCGCTCTGGCGGGCGGGGAGCGGCTCTACGGGCAGCGCATGGACGGCTTCGACCTCGCCATCGTGGACGAGGCCCACGGAACCGCCGGTGATCTTGGCCGTCCGTGGGCGGCGATCCACGACAACCAGCGGATCCCGGCCGCCTTCCGGCTCTACCTCACCGCGACCCCGCGCATCCTCGCCGCGCCCCGGCCCCAGAAGGGCGCGGACGGCCAGGAGGTGGAGCTCGCGACCATGGCCGACGACCCGAACGGGACCTACGGCGCGTGGATCGCAGAGCTCGGTCTGAGCGAGGCGATCGAGCGCGAAATCCTCGCCGGGTTCGAGATCGACGTCCTGGAGATCCGCGACCCCTCCCCCGTCCTCGGAGAGTCCGAGGAAGCCCGGCGCGGCCGGCGTCTGGCGCTGCTGCAGACCGCGCTCCTGGAGCACGCCGCCGCGTACAACCTGCGCACCGTCATGACGTTCCACCAGAAGGTGGAGGAGGCCGCGGCGTTCGCGGAGAAGCTGCCGGAGACCGCGGCCGCGCTCTACACCCGCGACGCCACCGACGAGGACCTGGCCGCCGCGGACAAGCTGCCCGCGTCGTCGATCGACGCGGAGTTCTACGAGCTGGAGGCCGGCCGCCACGTACCCCCGGACCGGGTGTGGTCGGCGTGGCTGTGCGGCGACCACCTCGTGTCCGAGCGGCGTGAGGTGCTGCGCCAGTTCGCCAACGGCATCGACGCGGCCGGGCGCCGCGTGCACCGCGCCTTCCTCGCCAGCGTCCGCGTGCTCGGGGAAGGCGTGGACATCACCGGCGAGCGGGGCGTGGAGGCCGTCTGCTTCGCGGACACCCGCGGCTCCCAGGTCGAGATCGTGCAGAACATCGGCCGGGCGCTGCGGCTCAACAAGGACGGCTCCACGAAGGTCGCCAGGATCATCGTGCCGGTCTTCCTGGCGCCCGGCGAGGACCCCACCGACATGGTCGCCAGCGCCTCGTTCCGCCCCCTTGTGGCGGTCCTCCAAGGCCTGCGCTCGCACGATGAGCGCCTGGTCGAGCAGCTGGCCTCCCGGGCGCTTACGAGCGGCAAGCGCAAGGTCCACGTCCGGCGCGACGAAGACGGGCGGATCGTCGGGGCCGGCGGGGAGGGCGACGGCGAGGACCAGGAGGACGACGACACGCAGGCCGCCGCCGAAGCGGCCCTGCTGCACTTCTCCAGCCCGCGCGACGCCGCCACGATCGCGGCGTTCCTGCGCACCCGGGTGTACCGGCCGGAGTCCCTGGTGTGGCTGGAGGGCTACCAGGCCCTGCTGCGGTGGCGGAAGAAGAACGACATCACCAGCCTCTACGCCGTCCCGTACGACGTCGAGGTCGAAGTGGGGGCGACGAAGGCGTTTCCACTTGGCCGATGGGTGCACCAGCAGCGCAAAGCGCTGCGGGCCGGGGAGCTGGAGGACCGGCGCAAGACGCTGCTGGACGCCCCGGAGGCCGGGATGGTGTGGGAACCGGGCGAGGAAGCCTGGGAGGACAAACTCGCCACGCTCAGGTCCTACCGACGGGCCACCGGGCACCTCGCGCCCCGGCAGGACGCCGTCTGGGGCGAGGGCGAGGCAATGGTGCCCATCGGGCAGCACATGGCCAACCTGCGCCGGAAGGGCGGCCTGGGCAAGGATCCGAAGCGGGCGGCGGAGCGCGCGCAGCAGCTGGCGGCGATCGACCCGGACTGGAACTGCCCCTGGCCACTCGACTGGCAACGCCACTACCGGATCCTGGCCGACCTCGTCGACGCCGACGGCCACCTGCCCGACATCGCACCCGGCGTGCTCATGGACGGCGACGACATCGGACGGTGGCTCCAGCGGCAGAAGCAGCCGGGCACCTGGGCCCAGCTGTCCAAGGAGCAGCAGGAGCGGCTGACCAAGCTGGGCGTGCAACCAGATCAAACGCCCGCTCCCGCCGCGGCAGCCGCGCACGCGACGAAGGGGTCGAGCAGGACGCAGCAGGCATTCCAGCACGGCCTGGCAGCCCTAGCGCAGTGGGTGGAGCGGGAAGGCGCGGACCGGCCCGTGCCGAGGGGGCACAGTGAGCAGATCGCCTTCGATGGCGAGGCGGAGCCGGTGACGGTGAAGCTGGGTGTGTGGATTTCGAACACGAAATCCAGGAGGGACCGGCTGGACGCCGACCAGCTCGCCGCCCTCGCGGGGGTCGGGACTACGTGGTGGTGAGGCTGCATATACGAGGAGGTTTCGACATCAAGCGGAAGCCGATACTCAGAGCGGTGTTTGGACGTTGTGCATCTCGTAGACAGCCACTGTGTAAGGAGACCGGATGTCCGAGCAGATTGTGCATGTGACCGACGCGTCGTTCGAGTCAGACGTGCTCAAGTCAGATCGTCCCGTACTGCTGGACTTCTGGGCGGAGTGGTGTGGGCCGTGCAAGATGATCGCGCCGCTCCTCGACGAGGTGGCCAGGGACTACGGGGACAGGCTCCAGGTTGCAAAGATTGACGTGGACCAGAACCCGTCTACGCCGGCGAAGTTCTCCGTTCGAGGCATCCCTACCCTGATCCTTTTTGCAGACGGCGTTGTGAAGCAAACGAAGGTCGGTGCCTTGTCGAAAGCCCAGATCACCATGCTTATCGACAGCCATATCTGACCGGTACAGGTCACGCATCCGGTGGCCCTTGATGTGTCCGCCTGCGTCGCAGTTGTCCAACTTCCCTGGCAATCGGTCCGTGTTCAGTGTCAACGGGCAAACGGGACAGCAGATGTTCACGATTTCGGGAGGCACCGGGGGACGCCAGTGCTCGAATGCAGACCCAGGACGGGAAGCCCTGCGCTCGCCAAGGCCGGTCGTCGCCCGGCTCACCTGGTGCGAGCCCAAGGTGGCCGGCGCCCGGAGACACGACAGCGTCGCACCGCACCGGGCGCGAGCGGTACGACGCCGCGATGCGGGGCCCTACCTGCGGAAGTGCTCCTCGAAGTGCCGGCCGAACTCCTCGTCGTCCGGCAGTTCGCCATCAGGGGTGATCGCGTCGGCGGCCGCAGGCAGCTCGCGGGCGAGCTGATCCGCGTACTCCTGCACGGACATCCCGGCGTCTGCGGCATCCTCCGCCACGTCGTCCGGGTCCAGCACCTCCAGCAGCTGTGCACCGGTGATCGGCAGGTTCTCGATCTCTGCGCTGACCCATGAGCCGACCTCGTCGGCGAGCCCGTTCTCCGCCAGGAACACCAGCAGCGCGCCCATCTCCTCCGCGCTGACCTGCTCCGCCCGCCTCCGTCGTCATTTCTTCGCTCCCTGGGTGACCGCGCCCGCCGCCGTTCCCCCGGGGGCGAATGCCAGATTTGCGCACTTCTTCAGGATGTCGCGGAGGTGGTTGCCACCGGGCTTCTCCTTCGCCCCGTGCTTGCGGGCGGCACTCGCTACCCCGCGTCGTCCTCGACTCGCTATAACGCCTTTCCCGTGATCACACACTAGTAACTACGTTTTGTATTCATGAGCCCACATAGAGTGAGACATGTCGTATCGAGAGGGCGCACACCGGACCGCGTCGCCGCGGACCGGTGCAGCTTGGGTCTGGTGCGGTTCGTGCCGTGCGGCTTGAAGGCTCGCCTTCACCGTTTGCCTACTGGGGGCAGGTGGCGGAGATGGTGTAGTCGACGACGTCGTGGAGGCTTGCGCGCTTTCTGTAAGCGGCGCGCTGGCGGTCGGCTCCGGTTCCCTGGGCGCGCAGACGCTGCCATTGCTCGCGGATGTGGTCGATGTCGTTGTGCCTGTGCAGTGCTGGGGTGATGGTGTGCAGAAGTGTTTCGACGAGTGTGGTGTGGGCGACGAGGCGGCCGGTGAGTGGGTCAATGCCGGTGCCGGTCAGTCCGTCGCGTGCTGCGCGCCAGCAGGCTGCGCGCAGGATTTCCGGTGCCGGGCGTGGGGCTGGTTCTTTGGTGTGGATGTGCTCGAGGGCGTTGGCGGTCAGGGCGCGGACGACAGCGGTGAGTGTGAGGGTGTCGTCGGGGGTGAGGGCGGCGTCGGCAACGCGGATTTCGATGGTGGGCAGGTGGTGGGAGGGGCGGATGTCCCAGTACAGGCCGCCGCGGTCGATAAGTGCTTCGGTGTTGATGAGGGTGTGGACGAGGTCGTCGAAGTGGGCGGGTGATTCGAAGTAGGGGGGTGGGCCGGCGACGGGCCAGCGCCCCCAGGTGGTGGTGCGCCAGCTCGCGTACCCGGTGTCATGCCCGTCTTTGAAGGGGGAGTTGGCGCTGAGGGCGATCAGGGCGGGCAGCCAGGGCCGTAGGTGGTTGCTGACGTGTACGGCGTCGGCGGGGTCTGGCAGGCCGACGTGGATATGGCAGGCACACGCGCTCTGCTCGTCGTCCAAGGCGCGGAAGTGGGCCGCGCTGCGGGCGTAGCGGGCGCCGGGTGTGATCGGGACCGGGGTGGCCTGGCCGAGTACGGGGGTACCGGTCGAGGCGAGGCGCACGCCCAGGCGGGCGGCGGCGCGGGCGGCTGCCGTCCTGGTGGAAAGGATCTGTTCGGCGGCTTCCTTCAGGCAGGTGTGCGGATCGGTGCGCAGTTCGATCTGATACTGGGTCAGTTCGGTGCCGGCCCGGTCGCCGAGGTCGCCGGCGGCCTCGCGCGCCACCTCGGGCCCTTGGGGGCTGAGATGGCGGGTGAGAGGATCGACCAGGAGGAGTTCCTCCTCGACGCCCACGCTCAGCGGTGCCGAGATGCTGCTGGATCCGAAAGTGCGGGCAGGCGCGAGAACGTCTGCCGCAACTGTCTCGCCGCAAGGTTCACTGCTCATAGTGATGGCACTGTGCCAGAAAGTATCCACCCGGCATACATGACCGCCGGGTAGCGAGAGCGGGAAACACCTCAGAGGCCCTGTCCGATCATGCGGGCTGCGGGCTGCGGGCTGCGGGCTGCGGGCTGCGGGCTGCGGGCTGCGGGCTGCGGGCTGCGGGCTGCGGGAGGAGCGTCTCGCTTCTCTGCCCGTCACCATTGCACGTACCGCTGTCGATACCTGTCGGCCAGACCCTGACCTGCCGGATCACGCAGGGAAAGGGCCGTTTCAGGTGGCTCGCTCTTGCCTTCGGCGGCCGGTTCTCCGCAGTGTGCCGATAGATCCTGGCCGGCGGACCGTTCGATGGATGACGGCCCCCCGTGGCCGTATCGGACGGGGGCCGACGAACGCGAAGAGCGCCACGGTAACGGCAGACGATGCGCGCTTTACGCCATGTTTCAGGCCTTATGCGTGTCATGCCTGACTAGGTAGGAGCGGCTGGTCAGGGTGGGCCGTGTCGATGGCGCGCCCCTGCTCGGGTGCAAAAGGAAGGACACGTCCAGATGGCCGGTATCCAGCAGGCGGAGCGGATCGAGCGGCTGAAGGCGCTGCTGGTGGGTGAGAGCACGAGCCGGCGGGCGGGCGCGGCGCTGGCGTCTGCTCCCAGCGGGTCGAAGAACCTGCTGCTGGCGGTGATGCTGCACGGTGCGAACCGGCTGCGGGAGGGCCGGGAGCTGACCGATCTGGAGCAGGTCCTGGTGGACGCGCTGAAGACGGTGATCGACACCGAGGAGATCAAAGCGTGGGGCCAGGCGTACCGGCAGACGGTGACGACGGCTTTTCCCTGGAAGCTGATCGTGCCCCTGACGATCACTTCGCGGCCTTCTGCCTGGGGGTACTCCATGGCCGACTTGCGGTGGCGGCTGCCGAAGCTGGCGCAGGAGGCATGGGAGGCGCCGAATGTGTCGCTGCTGTCCTTGGAGGATCTGGCTACCGGTCGCATCGAGGAGGATGAGGCGTTCGTCGAGGCGATGCGGGAGACCGGTTTCGCCGTCACCGGCGTCGCCCGCTACCCCGGTTCCACCTCCGCCGCCCTCTCCTCACAGGAGTCTCCTGCCGGACAGGGTCGGACGGCGGCGCTGCAGCCGTGGCGGGTGAAGCTGGAGATGGACAGCTTCTACGTCGAGCGCGCGGTCGGGGACCAGGGCGGGGGCAGGGACGAGATCTACTTCGCCGCCTCCTCCGGGGTAGGGGGCGGGGTGGGGGACACGTTCGTCTCCGAGGAGTTCGGCGCCGTCAAGGAAGGCCAGACCCGCACCTTCTCCAGTAACCGCAAGGTGTTCCTGGACCAGATGTGCTCCAGCGGCACGGTCCTGACCAGCGTCCAGGTCTGGGAGGCGGACCAGTCCAACTCCGAGTGGTACGACAAACTCCAGCTCGCGCTGGAAACCACTGTGGAGAAGGTCGACGAGTACGTCGAGAGCAACCCCATGAACAACCTGGTGCCGGTGCCCGACACCGTGGCCATCGGCTGGGAGATCGCCAAGATCTTCATCGCTCTGATGGACACCCTGCGCAACCACGACGACCTGTCCTGCTCGCGCACCTTCATCCTGACCCGCCAGGACATGGCCGTCCTCGCCCAGCGGCCAGAGCTGGAGTGGAACTTCAACGGCGACGGCCACCACAAGCTCCGCGTCCGCTACACCGGCCAGCGCCCCGCCTACCCCACCGGCAGCCTCTACTGTGTCTCCCGCACCCAGGGCAGCAACCGCGAAGACGCCGGAGAGTGGAGCCTGCCCCTGCCACTGGAATGGACCTCACGGACTGCCCCCCGCCTGGCTGTCCACGACAACAAACTCCACGTCATCTTCGCCGACGGACACATGAAGTCCAGCTACTACGACGGCACCGCATGGTCCGCTCCCTCGGCCACAAGCGTCCCCACCGACCAGCCGCCGGCACCGGTGCCCTACCGGCGTGCACTGCACTGCTACGCAACCGACCCCAGCTGGGGCAACCTGCGGTGGAACTGGTGGTCCGACGGCTGGTCGAACTGGTACGTGATGGAGGAGATGGACACCGCGGCAGGGCCGGCCGCGGTCAACCACGACAATAGGCGCTGGATCGCCCGCAGCGCCTTCAAGAGCGGCAACGAACTGATCCTGTCCGACGAAGACCCGGATGTCATCAACGGGTTCAACCACCACCGGACGCTGGCCACATCCTCCAGCGCCTTCGGCACACCCTCGATCGCCTACGGCCTGGACCGCATGTGGATCAGCGTCCTGCAGGACCGCAACCAGATGCACACCTACTGGAGCGCCAAGGGACAAGACCCCGCCAAGGCATCATGGAACTCCGCACAGGGCCCGCACGGCACGAGCAACAACAGTCCCGTCCTGCACTACGACGGCCACACCCTGTGGTGCGCCCACACCGACACCAACGGCAAGCCCTACCTCAGCCGGCGCGTCAACGAAACCAGCACCTCACCCGGCACCTGGAGCACCCCCGTCCCCATCGCAGACGGCACCACCGTCCTCGACACCCCCGGCATCGCCGTCTACCAGGGACGCCTGTATGCCTTCTACCACGCTTAAGCAGACAGCCGGCCCAGGTGAGGACACCAGGAGGCTGCGGGCCGGCACGTTCTGCCAACCTCGTCATCCCCGGGCGGACGCGGCGGACGGCAGCCGTGCGCATGCCACTCGCCGGGCCTTCGCCGGCCGCCCGCAGTACACCTGCGCAAGTGAAGCTGCGCCATCTGCTCGCGTCGGCGGCTGCATCCGTGTCCCTAGCGACCGGACACGAGCGCGGCCGCACCCCTGGCGACAACGGTCCCTCCTTGGCCCGGGTAAGGGCGTCGGCCCGGATTTCATATCGTCGGCGGGACCCTTTCCGCGCTTTCACCGCGCCCGGTCGGCCCGGCGTCCCCCGCCGCGGTTCCACGCCTCCCTACGGTCAGTACGGCAAGACCAGCGACCACAAGGAGAGTCATTCCACGATGAGCACGATCACCCTGTACGGCGCCACCGGAACCATCGGCACGCGTGTACTGGACGAGGCGCTGCGCCGCGGCCACACGGTGACCGCAGTGGTCCGCGACCCGGCAAAGCTGGGCATTCAGGATCCGGCGCTGAGTGTGGTGACCGGTGACGTCCTGGACACAGCCTCGGTGGCCGAACACGGCAGGGGCGCGGATGTGGTGGTCAGCGCGGTCGGCGGCGGTGACGGGCCGGGCCACCAGGCGCTGATCAAGCCGTCCGTCGAGTCCCTGGTCACCGCTCTGCGCACCCTGGAGGGGCCGGTGCCGCGGCTGGTCGCGGTGGGCGGCGCGGGCTCGCTGCGCACGCCGGACGGCAAGCAGGTGTGGGACGCCGAAGGCCTGCCGGAGTTCCTGCTGCAGATCATGCACGCCCACGGCGACGCGCTGGACTACCTGCGCACCGTCACCGACATCCCCTGGACCAGCATCTCCCCCGCCACCACCATCGCCCCCGGTAAGCGCACCGGCACCTACCGCGAAGGCCTGGAAGACCTGATCACCGACACGGACGGGCAGAGCCGGATCTCCGCCGAGGACTACGCCGTAGCACTCGTGGACGAGATCGAAAACCCCAAGCACACCGGCGAACGCTTCACCGTCGCCTACTGACACCCCCACCCCAGCGCCCAAAACCCCGGACCTGGCCCCTGGGTGCCCGGCGCACTGCCCGGCCCTCGCCGGGCGGCAGCCCTTCCACAGGCACCTCTGATCGGCCGCGCAGCGGGCGCGTGGTGAACCTGATACCGGTCAGCCGGGAGTGTGGTGAGCAATGGGGGTGGCGACGGACGACTGGACGAGGCCCGTGAACGGGTGGTCGTTGCGGACAATCCCGGTTCCGGTGATGGCGTCGATGGCCTTCCGGATGCTTTGCCTACCGAAAGATGATTACTGTGAGGGATGCATTGATAGCTCTAGGTGATGGAGGCGTGATGGGTGACGTCAGCAAGCCCGAGATCTTGTGGGCACAGCGAAGCAGTGCCTCGGACCCGGCGAAGAACATCCTGTACGTGACCGTCGATCTGCGCGATATCCAGGAAGGCACGCTCGTCTGCAAGCTGACGCCCACGTCACTGCACTTCAGCGCCACCGCCGGCACGGGCGACACAGCGGCCGACTACGCGGCCGACCTCGACTTCTACGCGGAGATCGACCCGCAGAAGTCCTCCCAGCGACTCACCTCGCGCTCTCTTTCCCTCGTCTTGCGCAAGAGCGAGACCAAGGAGGAGTACTGGCCCCGCCTGACGAAGGACAGGGCATTTCACGTCAAGACCGACTTCGACAAGTGGGTGGACCAGGACGAGCAGGACGGGCGGAACGACGCCTCCGCCGACGACTTCGGCATGATGAACGACATGGGCGGCTTGGGAAGCATGACCGAGGCGGACATCGAGGAGATGCGCAGAAAGTAGGTCCTCCCTGAGAGCGGCGAGGACGACGGTCTGCCCGCCGTGCGCACAGCCGTCTGCAAGCCCGCCGCCCCGGCGTGCCCCCGGGAGTGATGACCGTGCGTTCATCACTCCCGGACGCACCAAGGCTGCCCGAAAGCCTCCGGCGGGACCGGATAGGTGCGCCGCGAAGGGGCAGGGAGTGCCACGCGGGCGGGGCAGGGGACCGGGCCGTCACCGTGCCGGCGCTACGCGCGGCGTGTGCCTGAAGGGCCCGGACGGCCGGACGCCGCCGCTGCCCCGCGCCGTCGGCCGGCTCCGGGACCAGGCCAAAGCGTAAACGGCGATCCTCCCAGGCCACAGGCTCAAGAGGGCCGTGGCATACCCGCAGGCATCCGGTCCAGGTGCCGGCCGACGACCGCCGGGCATGCGAACCCCAGGCCGCCGCCGTCAGCCCAGCGGCTGGCACGTAGGAGCGCCAGGGGCCGGTACGCGGCGAGGCAGTGCCGGGCGACTTTTGGCCTGCCCCCAGCGTCCCGTCTCCGAACCAGAAATGGACGCCGGTCGCGGCGGCGGGCGTGACCGCCCAGGTGGTGCGCGGTTCACAGCCCCCGGGGCATCAGGGAAGCGGGCGTGTCGGGGATCAGGCGGGAGACTCGCTGCGCGGCGACCTGATGGTGCCGACCGCGGAGGACGTCGTGACGGCGACCGCCCCGCTGCCCGCCCGGATCTGGTGGCTGCCGCTGGCCGGTCTGGTCGTCGCGATCGCCCTGCTGCTGTCCGCTCTCCCGGGTCGGCGCCTTCGTGGAGGGTGCGGGCTTCCTGCCGCACCTGTCCGGGCGGGAGAACCTGGAGCTGTACTGGCGGGCCACCGGCCGCCCGGCCGAGGACGCCCACCTGGACGAGGCGCTGGAGATCGCGGGCCTGGGCGACGCCCTGCAGCGCGCGGTGCGCACCGGGGCGCCCGGCCGGATCGCGTGGCCGAAGACCCGGATCTCGCCCTCGTCGGGCCGGATCAGGCCCATCAGCATCCGCAGCGTGGGGGCGTTCTTTTTGCGTGCAGCTCACACAAGCCCGGCAGCCGGCTCCCAAAGGGGCCGGGCGCGTCCGGTCCCGTCGCAGTGGAAGCAGCGGCCGCCTTCCCGGGATGCTGCGGGCACCGATGGTGCCGGTGGCGTGCCGGAAGAGCCGGGTGAGTCCGGCGATGTGTGCCGTGTGGAGCGTGAGGTCCTGGCGTGTGCTGAGGGTGAGCTTCCAGGGCGACGCCGGGGCCGGTGAAGTGTGTGTGGGCAGGTCCTCGGTCATCGCGCGGAGCGTGTCGTTCACCTCGCGCATCGTCTCCGCGCCGGTCAGCTGCATGCGGGCCGTGAGGATGGTGTCGGCGGCCGCGCGAAACGACACAGCAGTGCGACCGGGCGGGCAAGTAGTCCGACCCGGCCCACGGGGTCGAGATGGGTGTGCTGGAGCCGGACCATGGCCTGCCACAGGCCGCCCGGCAGATCCTGGGGTGCGGTCTCTTTTCGGTTGCGTCTCATGCGACTTGTGTAGAGCCTGCGGTGGGCTGGCGCCCTGGGATGGGCCCGTCCGTCCCGCCCGGTGATGCGGTGACTTCGGGACCGGTCCTGCTGTGCGGACAGGTGCGCCGGCGGAACGCGCCGCGGCCGAGGCCCGGCTCCGGGTCTTCCCCGGCCGCCGGGCCATGTGCCGGCTACCGGCGGCGGCCGAACAAACCGCGGTTCTTCTTCGCATGCGCTTCGGCCGCCTCCCGCACCGCAGCTTCCTCCGCCTCGCGGCGCGCAGCGCGCTCAGCCTCCGCCCGGTCGACCTCCTCCTGCCAGCACGGCCCGCACAGGGTGTCTCCGGTGCTTCGCCATGAGGTCTGGACGACCAACTGCCAGCGTTCGTCGGTGAACTTCGTCCCGCACCGGGTGCACACCGGCCGCCGCGCCTCCCACTCCGCGGCCTCGCGTTCCGCCTGCCGTCGGCGGGACTGCTCTTTCTCCATCCTGTAGAGCCGCTCGCCGTCGAGGTTGTCCAGGGCCTCGCTCAGCGTCTGCCACTCATCGCGCCCGAGCCTGCGCCACACCTTCCCCGCCGCCCCGTCCGGATCGGCCGTGATCCGCTCCAGCTCGGTCACGACCACGGGCACCGCCTGGTGGTAGTCGACGGCCGTGAACCCGGCCCACGGGTACGGGGTGCCGGCGAAGTAGCGGCGGGCGCTCTGCTCCAGGCGCCGCATGCGGCTGGCGCGCTGCGCGGCCGTCCGGCCGGTGAACACGAACGCCACCGGCAGGTAGCCCTCCCGCCCGGTCGCCGGGTAGATCCGCGACCACAGCCGGAAGTCGTGCACCTCCGCACCCTGCCGCCGGGCGGCCTTCTCCTTGCGCTTGTCGGCTTTCGGGGCCAGGAGCTCGAACCAGTCGTTGTAGCGGCGTAGTTTGGCCACGAGGTCGGCGACGGGTTCGGTGAGGCGGTCGACCTCGAGGAGCATCGCGGGGACGCCGGCTTCGGGGGCGCGCATCGTGAGGTCGGCGTACTGGGTGTAGCCGTAGGGGAGCTTGTGGGGCATCTCGGTCTGCCAGGACAGCGGTGTGCCGAAGCCGGCGCCGGTGAGGACCGCGGCGGTCGTCGTGACGGCGGCCGCGTGTTCGTCGAAGCCCTCACCGGCGACCGGCTCGCCGTCGTCGCCGACCTCCAGCCTGCGGAGTGCGGAGGCCCGGACGTTCTTCGGGAGCAGTTGCTTGGCTTCCTTGTGTCCTCGCTCGGTGAGCACCCATAGCTGGTGTCCCGATTCCAGCCGCGTCTCCACCCGGACCTTCCCGTCGCGCTTGAGGGCGTTGAGGGTGTCCCTCGTGCACCGGTCGTGCCGGTCGCCGGGGCGCAGCATCCGCCACAGGTGTTCGGCGGTGGCCCTCTGGAAGATCCCGAGGGCCTTCAGCACTTCCTGCTTCCTGGTGTGGGTGGGCTTCCAAGTCTCCTTCAGAGTCTTGGAAGGGTAGTCGAACGTGCCGGGGACCCGCGGTTTCCGGGGCTGACCTGGGCCGACGCGGCCGTCGGCCGAAGTGGCCGTGGAGGGGGCGATGGAGGGGGCCGTGGAGGGGGCCTGCGGGGCCTGGTCGATGTCGCCGGAAGGCCGGCGGGCGCGGGTGGCGCGGTCCTCGTGGGCGGGGCCGGGCGTGAAGTGGGCGGGCACGGTGTCCTCGGCTTTCTCCGGCCGGCTGGCCGGGTCGGCGGTCGTCCGGCCCGTGCGCGGATCTGCGCACGGGCCGGGACCACCGTGTGAAACCACCCCTTGACCGCGGTCTGACAGCCACCGCCGCCAAGCGTCCGATTCCTCCTTGACCACCCCTTGCAGTCCTAGTTTGTCCGTGACCGGAGTCACGCCCGCGCCGTGCCCCGGAGCGTGGTCTCTGTCCACAGGCCCGCGGCTGGAGGGTGTCCTGAAGGCCGCCACGATCAGCGGGGCGGCCCGATCATGAGGAGTTGTCATGCCCGAGAACACCGTCTCCGCGCCGCTCCCGCCGATGGAGCCGGAGGACGTCATCGCCGCCTTCACCTACCTGCGGGCGTTGCAGGCCGACGACATCGACACCGCCTGCGCGGTCACCGACGTCATAGGCCCGGAGCTGCACCGGCTGCTCCTGGACGTCGCCGCGCACGTCTTCATCCCCATCACCGCCGTCGACGACCACGACGGGGAGCCGTCCGCGCACTCCTTCCTGGCCGCGGAGCTCGGACGCCTGCTGCTGGAACTCCTGTTCCACGGCGTGTGCATGGACAGCCTGACGGGCATCGCCGAAACCATCACCCGCTTCGCCAGGAACATCCTCACCGAGGACGACGCCGACGTCGCCGAAGTCCTGCGCCGGCTGGAGGCCGCGGGGGTGGAGCAGGCGATGGACCAGGCACTGGAGGAACACCACCGCACCACGTAGCCACACCTCCAGGACGGTGGTGGTGCGGTGTGGTGCGCATCCCGGCACACCACACCACACCGCACCGCACCACCTCAACTTGTTCCACCGCTCCACCACACCGCCGCACCGGGTGCGGGCCACGGCCGGGCGGGATCCGTTATCACGCACCCCTTGACCGCGGTCTGACCGCGAGCCGGAAGTGGCGATGTCAAGGGGAAATGGCGCGGTAGCAGAGCTGGACGAGGGGGTGTAGCAGAGCCGGACAAGGGGTCGCTGACGGCGGGCGAACCGGTGCGGTGGGGAGCATCAGGTGCGGCGCACCGGCGCGCGAAGTGCCGGGCATCGTCGCAGTGGTGCGGTGCCGGGCGTGGGTGGCGCATCATCGCGGTGCGCCCCACGGTGGAGTCCATCGTCGTCCGGCGCAGTGGATTGGGCTCCACTTCGGGGTGGAGCCCACTCGGTGAAGTCCACCGCGTGGAGCGCACGCGGTGTCCTGCCTCCGGTGGCGACGCGCGACATCGGCTGGGCGGGCTTCACTCGCTGGACGATGACCGGCCTCGTCACCACAGCCAGGCGCCTGAGTGCCGCACCCGGGACTTCCCTCTCACCACCTGGGCGGAACAGCTGACGGCCTCAGCCCCTGGTGACACCACGCTCGCACCGCACACCCTTGCTGCACCGACTCGTGGACGCACTCACCGACCACTCCGCAGGCCACCTCGACGATGACGCCACCCTCCTCGCCCTCCGCCGCCTGGACCAGAAAGCCGCCCACATGCCGCCCGCGCCGCAGTAGGGACTGCCCCGGCCGCATGACCGGACACGCCCTCCGCCGCCCGGCACGGTGGTGGTCCGCGGTAACGGCGCGTGCGGGCCCTACCGTCGCTCAGGTGATCAGGATTCCGGGCCTCGTCAAGCGCCTCATGGTGGGGCGTGCTCTTCGCAGCAGCGAGCTGGGGGCGGAACTGCTGCCCAAGCGTCTGGCGCTGCCGATCTTCGCTTCGGACCCGTTGTCGTCGGTGGCGTACGCGACGCAGGAGATCCTGCTGGTGCTCACGCTCGGCGGGCTGGCGTATCTGCACTTCACGCCGTGGATCGCGCTGGCGGTCGTGGTGCTGATGACGGTGGTGGTGCTGTCCTACCAGCAGGTGGTGCGAGCGTATCCGAGCGGCGGGGGCTCGTTCGAGGTGGTGTCGGAGAATCTCGGGCCGCGTGCCGGGCTGGTGGTCGGGGCGGCTCTGCTGGTCGACTACGTGATGACGGTGGCGGTGTCGGTGGCGTCCGGGGTGGACAACATCATCTCAGCCGTCCCGCAGTTGCATCCGCAGCGTGTTCCGATGGCACTGGGCCTGGTGGCGCTGCTCGCCGTGGTGAACCTGCGGGGGGTGCGCGAGTCGGGCCGGGCCTTCGCCGCGCCGACGTACCTGTTCGTCGGCAGTGTGCTGGTCATGGTGGCGACCGGTGTGTTCCGCTGGCTGGTGGGTGACGCGCCGGTCGCCGAGAGCGCCTCGTACGGTGTCCGGCCGCAGGCGGGCGACGCCCAGCTGGCCGGGCTGGCTCTGGTCGTTCTCGTCCTGCGCGCGTTCGCCAACGGCTGCACCGCGCTGACCGGTGTGGAGGCGATCTCCAACGGCGTCCCCGCCTTCCGCCGGCCGAAGCCGCACAATGCGGCGGTGACCATGGCCGCGATGGGCCTCCTCGCGATCACGATGTTCGCCGGTGTCACGGCGCTCGCCCTGCTCGCCCGCGTCCACATCGCCGCCGACGCCTGCCGGCTCACCGGGCTGGACGGGAGCTGCGCCGCCCACCAGCAGCGCACGGTCATCGCCCAGCTCGCCGCAGCGGTCTTCGGGGGGCAGAGCGCCGGCTTCTACGTCGTCCAGGCCGCCACCGCGCTCGTGCTGATCCTCGCGGCGAACACAGCGTTCAACGGCTTCCCCCTCCTCGCGTCGGTCCTCGCACAGCGCCGCTACCTGCCGCGCCAGCTGCACAATCGCGGCGACCGGCTGGCCTTTTCCAACGGCATCATCGCGCTGGCCGTCACCGCCGGCCTGCTGCTGTGGGGCTTCGAGGCCAGCGTCACGGCGCTGATCCACCTCTACATCCTGGGCGTCTTCACGTCCTTCACGCTCTCGCAGACCGGCATGGTCCGGCACTGGAACCGCGTCCTGCGCACCTCCGAGGGCCGCGCGGCCAGGCGCCGCCTCCACGCGGCGCGGCTCGTCAACTCGGTCGGCGCGGTGATCACCGGTCTGGTCCTGCTGGTGGTCCTCCTGACGAAGTTCCTCGACGGCGCCTGGCTGGCCGTGCTCGCTGCCATGGTCCTGTGGCTGCTCATGCGCGGCATCCGGGGGTACTACGACCGCACCGCGGCCGAGCTGACGAGCGATGACCCGCGCGTCGACCTCACCTCGCCCTCGCGGGTTCTCGCCGTGGTCCTCGTCTCCAACGTCCACAGGCCGACCTTGCGCGCCCTGGCCTATGCCCGGGCCTTCAAGCCCGACCGGCTGGAAGCGCTGACCGTCGCCGTCGACCGGCAGGAGGCACGGGAACTGGAACAGCAGTGGCAACGCCTCGGCATCGAGGTGCCCCTCACCGTCCTGGACTCCCCCTACCGCGAGGTCACCCGGCCCGTCATCGACCACGTACGTTCCCTGGACCGCGAGAGCTCGCGGGACGTGGTCGGCGTCTACATCCCCGAGTACGTCGTCGGCCGCTGGTGGGAGAACCTGCTGCACAACCAGTCCGCCCTCCGCCTCAAGACCCGGCTCCTCTTCACCCCGGGCGTCATGGTCATCAGCGTCCCCTGGCAGCTCGTCTCCTCCACACGGGCCGACCACCACGGCCGGCGCGCCCCGGGCTCCGTCCGCCGCGGCGAGCCACCGCACTGACCGGATCGGCACCGCTTGCACCCTCCGCGCGGCCTCGTTTCACTGGAGAGGAGGAGGCGTGAGCTGTGAGGAAACCGGTGACCGTGGGAGTGAACGGCTCCACCGCGAGCTTGCGAGCGCTCGACTGGGCCGTCGATGAAGCCAGCTTGCACCGCCTGCCGCTGCGGATCGTCCACGCGTCTTTGTGGGAGCGGTTCGAAAGCGCCGTCCCGGGTGAGGGCGACGAGCCCAGCAGCTCGGAGACGGCTGCGGAACGCGAGATCGTCCGCTCCGCGCAAGCGCGGGCACGGGTCCGGCAGCAGGACACGGAGGTGCGCACCGACGTGCTGGCCGGTGACCCGGTGGAGGTGCTCGTCGAGGCCGGCGGAGCATCCTTCGCGCTCGTCGTCGGACACCGCGAGCACGGCAGCCTCGTTCACCGCCTGACGAGCGGATCCACCGCCGCGGGCGTCGCCCACCACGTCTGGTGCCCCTTCGTGGTCGTGGGCGCCGCCAGTTCCGGCGGCCGGCAGGAAGCCGGGCCCGTCGTGCTCGGCGTGGACGCCGATGCCCGCCCCGCATCCGCCCACGTCGCCTTCGCCCTCCAGGAAGCCCGGGCCCGTGGCTGCGAACTCGTCGCCGTACACGCCCTGCCGCGACACGGCAACTCCCGCCACAACGACGAGCCAGCAACCGACGCCCTCCTCAACGCGGGTCTCGGCCGCGCCGCAGCCGAGCACGGCGTCGTCGTCCGCGCCATGACCCAGGAGGGTCACGCGGACCAAGTGCTGGCCCGAGCCGCACGACACGCAGATCTCCTCGTCCTCGGCACCCGGCACCGTCACGGCGCCCTCCACCTGGGCCTCGGCCCCGTCCACCACTTCGCGCTGCTCCGCTCCCCCGCCCCCGTCGCCCTCGTCCCCCACACCTGACAGGCATCGACGCCGACCCCCAGTATCGGCCGCTCAAGCAAAGGACCTGGGAACACAGGAGGTCTCCCGAAGCCGCGCCCCCACGTCGCGAAGTCCTGAACGTCGTCGGCCGGGCAGCGTCACATCACCGCCCCCGCCGGACCGCCTTCCGAGGCGCAGCAGCATCTGTACGGCTCCATGGCCCTGGACAGGGTCGCGGAGCAGCCAGCTGAGTGACCCGCGTTCTGTTGGCTGCGTGTCGTACCCTTTCGCGTTCCGGGTTGACCCCCGCCGTACGACCTGCAGGCCGCCGACCGAACAGCGGGCTGTGCCCTCAGGCCCGTCGGCAGAACCAGCTGACGATCCGGCTTCGGGTCGTCCCCGTCCGCCGGGGCCGCCTGCCGGCTACTGGCCGCGGCCGACCAGGCCGCGGTTCTTCTTCGTCTGCGCTTCGGCCGCCTCCCGGGCCGCGGCTTCCTCCGCCTGGCGCCGCGCGTCCTTCTCCGCCCGCACCCGTTCCCAGGGCTCGCTCAGGCACGGTCCGTGGAGCTCGCGGTGCTGCGCCGCCGGGTACTGCCGGATCGAGTTCCACCGCTTGTCGGTGAACTTCGCGCCGCAGCGCCTGCACACGGGCGCTGCGCCTCGAGGGCTGCGGCTTCGCGCTCCTTCCGCCGCCTGTCGGCCTGCTCCGCCTGCACCACGTACAGCCGGTCACCGTCGGGGTTGTCCAGGGCCTCGGTGAGCGTCTGCCACTCGTCGCGCCCGACCCTGCGCCACACCGTCCCTGCGGCTCCGTCAGAATTGGCCGTGATCCGCTCCAGCTCGGTGACGACCACGGGCACCGCCTGGTGGTATTCGACGGCCGTGCTTCTCTCCGCGCGGCCCCGGTAGGGGATGCCGGCGAAGTACGGGCGAGGGCGTGCTCCAGGCGCCGGATCCGGCTGGCGCTCTGCCCGGCCGTCCTGCCGGTGAACACGAACGCGACCGGGACGTAGCCCTCGCGCCGTTGATCGAGTAAAGAAGCGGCCACAGCCAGGAGGCGTGCACCGCGGCTTCTCCCGTCATCCATGCCACGCTCCTGCTGCTCCTCGGCGCCGGAAGCTGGAACCAGTCGTTACAGCGGGGCAGCTTGGCCACGAGGTCGGCGACGGGTTCGGTGACGCGGTCGACCTCGAGGAGCACCGAGGGCACCCCGGCTTCGGGGGCGCGCATCGTGAGGTCGGTCGCCTGCTCCAGGAGGAGGGTGCCTGCCTGTGGCCGCTGATCGGGCTAGAGGGTGAAGCTGTTCACTCAATGGGGGGACAGTGGTCGGCTTCCGGCTGGGCGGATTAGGACAGTGCGCTATCCCGACTTGCGTGATCAAGTTTTTCGCGCGCGGCGTGGCCGCGTTCTCCCTCGCGCTCGCCCCCGTCCTGCCGGCCGTCCCCGCGCACGCGGCCGAACCCGTCGTGCTGCCAGTTCAGGAGGCGGTGAACCGGCTGCCGGTCACCGCCGAGTCCCGGGACGGCTACACCCGCACCGCCTTCAAGCACTGGAACGCAGGCGCCGACCCCGCCGACGGCTGCAACACCCGCAACGAGGTCCTCCTGGCCGAGGCCGTCACCGCGCCCACCGTCGGCGCCCGGTGCGCGCTCACCGGCGGCAGCTGGCTCTCCTACTACGACCAGACCGTCGCCGACACCGCGTCAGGACTGGACATCGACCACATGGTGCCGCTCGCCGCGGCCTGGGACTCCGGCGCCTCCACCTGGACCGCGGCACGCCGGGAGGCCTACGCCAACGACCTCGGCCAAAGCTCCAGCCTCGTCGCCGTCACCGCCCGCACGAACCGCTCCAAGGCGGACCAGGACCCGTCCCAGTGGCTGCCCCCGGCCACCGGAGCGGTGTGCCGGTACGTCGCCGAGTGGACCGCCACCAAGCTCCGCTGGAACCTCACCGTCGACCAGCCCGAACAGGACAAGCTCCAGGAGCTCGCGGCCGGCTGCACCACCACCAGCGTCACCTACGAACCGGCATAACACCGACTGCGCGGGACACCGACCGGACAGCAAGTTCCAGCACCCGGTCGATGGTCCATGCACCGCAGTCTCGGCCATACCTCGCGGCGGCAGGTCCGGCACACCCATACCTGGGGCCTTCCAGGCGGCGCCGCTTCTCCGGCCACGGCCGGCTGGCGCGCTCGCTTTCGGACTGCTCCGTCGTGCGGCGAGGCCGGTGGTACAGGGGTGCGGTGGCCGTCGAAGGCGTCGGCGCTGCACTGCCAGGCGAGCCGCAGAGTGAAACCACAGAGGGACCGCTCGTCGTTCCGCCAGACTCCGGCGGAACGACGAGCAGCAACTTCCCCGGCTGGCAGGTATCGCGTGATCGGTCTCCGGGACGATGCGACCGATCTTGCTTTACATTCCGCCGGCAACCCTCATCACCGTGCCGGTGGCATAGGAGGCGTCGTCCGAGAGCAGCCAGGCGACCGCTCCGGCGATCTCCTCGGGTTGGCCGGCCCGGCCCATGGGGACGAGTGGCGCGATCTTGGCAGGCCGCTGCGGGTCGGCATGGAAATCGGTCCAGATGGTGCCCGGGGCGACGCAGTTGACACGGATGCCGTCTGCCGCCACCTCTTTGGACAGTCCGACCGTCATCGCGTCCACGGCGGCCTTCGCCGCCGCGTAGTGGACGTAGGTACCGGGGCTGCCGAGGGTCGCTGCGGCGGACGAGATGTTCACGATCGCCCCGCCTGCCGTCATGTCGCCGATGGCCCGACGGGCACACAGCAGATATCCCAGGACGTTGACCTCCAGGGCCTGCCGCATCCCCTCCGGGTCTGCACCGGCCAGCGGACCGACCGGTCCGCTCACCCCGGCGTTGTTCACCAGCCCGGTAACGCGGCCCAGCTGCGCGACAGCAGTGTCGAAGAGACGGTCCACGTCCGTCGCGTCGGAGGTGTCGACCGCGACCGCGATGGCCGCCCGGCCCAGCGCGCGGACCCCTTCGGCCACTCCCTCGGCCGCCTCGGCATCCGATCGGTAGCCGATGACGACGTCATGCCCCTCGGCCGCCAGGCGCAGACAGATCGCCGCTCCGATGCCCCGGCTGCCACCGGTGACCACAGTCACCCGCTGCCGCTGAGGCTCTCCCTGTTCTGCCACGTCCGGCCCTCCAAGCTACGCCACCAAATGATCGATCAAACAGCACCCTACTCGGACCACCTCCGCGCCGACCCCCGCCCCCAGTGCCCGGCACACAGCGTTTACGCAGGTGGGCGGGACTTCAAATGCATCCTGTGCCCCGGTGGCAACGGGCCGGCGCTCCCCGCCCGCAGCGCTGCGCCCGGAGGCGGCGCCCGTTCCGGCGTAAGCCTCCGCGGTCGTTGCGCCCGCCCGCGTCCCAGACTGTCCGGAAGGGCGGCCCGGGGCGCGAGCGTTCTTCGTGCGTGCCGCTCACGCGTGCCCGGCAGTCGGCTCCCACAAGGGCCGGGCGAGTCCGGTCCCGTCGCAGTGGAAGCACCGGCCGCCGCCCGGCGTGCTGCGGGCGGCGATGGTGCCGGCGGCGTGCCGGAAGAGCCGGGTGAGGCCGGCGGTGTGGGCCTCGTGGATCGGGAGTTCCTGCCGTCTGCCGAGCGTGACCTCCAGCGCGGTGCCGGGCCCGGTGAAGTGGGCGCGCATGTTCCCGGTGATCGCCCGGAGCGTGTCGTTCACCTCGTGCATCGTCTCCGCGCCGGACAGCTGCACCCGGGCCGCGAGGACGGTGTCGGCGGCCGCGGCGAAGGACAGCAGCCCGGCCGGGCGGGCGAGCGGCCCGACGCGGCCCACGGGGTCGGGGTGGGTGTGGTGGAGCTGGGCCAGGGCGTGCCACAGGTCGCCCGGCAGATCGCGGGGTGCGGTCTCTTCTCGGCTGCGTCTCATACGGCCCTGTGTAGGGCCTGCGGGGGCTGGCGCCCTGGGATGGGCCTGCCCGTCCCGCCCGGTGGCCCGGTGACTTCGGGACCGGTTCCGCTGTGCGGCCTGGCGGCTGCCGGCCGCACAGCAGGCTGGTGCGGTCAGGTGGCGCCGGCGGAACCTGCCGCGGCCCGGCTCCAGGTGGTCTCCCGGCCGCCGGGCCGCGTGCCGGCTACCGGCGGCGGCCGAACAGGCCGCGGTTCTTCTTCGCCTGCGCTTCGGCCGCCTCCCGCGCCGCGGTCTCCTCCGCCTCGCGGCTTCAACCACCCCGCCGGCTGGACCGTGGAGAGCGCCGACATGGTCCGCGCCGCCTACACCCTCCACTCCGCCGACGACGACTACACCCAGCCCGGCACCCTGATCCGCAAGGTCCTCGACGACGAGGCCCGCGACCGCCTGGTCGGCAACGTCACCCGACACCTCCTCAACGGAGTCAGCCGCCCCGTCCTCGAACGCGCCGTCCAGTACTGGCGCAACATCGACCCCAGGACCGGCGACAGAATCGCGGAAGGAGTCGGCGTCCAGACCGGCTGAACCCGCCCGGCCCGCAGGCGCCGCGCGCATCGCAGTACGTGCGGCCCCTGGCTGTCGGTCACAGGGCGATGGTCAGGCTGACCGAGCCTCTTCGGGACTGCAGACCCTTGACGGTCGCGCCCGGTCCAACGGGCCCAGGACGGGAAGGGATCTTGCCCCGGACGACGGTGCCGCCCTCGAACAGCCCTTCGCTGCCAGCCCGGGTGCGCCCGCCGGTCGCCCAGGGCAGAGGGCCGCGAGCCGGTTCGCTCTCCGGAGCTGGCGAGCGCTGTCGGTGATCGGACACGGTGCACCTCCGCGTTGACACCGGCTGAGCCGGCTACCGCGCCTGCGGCGTAGGGCTGCCGCAGGCGCGGTGGCCGGGATGCCGTCGGGGAATCCCTGCACGAGGACGCGTCGGCCGGACAGGCCCGGGCTGCACGGCGGGCACGGTGACAGGGCCGCCGTGGGCAGCGGTGTGAGCGGCGGCGAGGGTGCGGACCTCGGCGCGCAGGTCGAGTTCGGCCAGGACTGCGGTGGTGGAGTCCTCGACGCGGCGGGTGACGCGCATGGTCGTGTTCCCCCCCCTGGGCCACGACGTGGCAAGGCATTGGGCCCTTCCGTCGGTCCGGCTGGGTCCAACGTCGTCCAGCCACGCCTGACTGCCTGGCCCCAGGCTTCGTTGACGGAAAAGGCTGCTTGCGCCGGGCGTCACCGTTGAGCGGCTGACCGCGGGTGAACACGGACGGACGCCCTTACCTCGACCACTGGTCAGCAATCGACATATGACGGTGAACTTAGTATGTTAATCGTCATGACTCAACGAGCTCTGCAGGAGCCGACCTTGCTCGTCCTCACCGCCCTCGCCGACGAGCCACGCCACGGATACGCGATCGCACGCGAGGTGGAGACGATCTCGGACGGTCGGGTGAAGCTGCGGACCGGGACGCTGTACGGGGCGCTGGAGCGCCTGCTGCAGCAGGGATGGATCGAGGTGCACCAGGAAGAGATCGTGGACAGCCGGCTCCGACGCACGTACACGCTGACCTCTCCCGGGCGCACCGCCCTGGCCGCCGAGGCCGAGCGGATGGCGGCCACCGCACACGAGGCCACCCGGCGCCTGGGCAGCTTCGGCAAGGCGGCCACCGCATGAATCCCGTTCTGCTGCACCTGTACCCCCAGAGGTTCCGCCGCGCCTTCGGGGACGAGATGGCCGAGGCCTACCGCGAAGCAACCGCCGGAGCGGGACACCGGGCCCGCTTCCGCGAGGCCGCCGACGTCGTCGCGCACGCCCTCCGGATGCGGCTGGGCCTCACCTCGTCCCGACCCGGGGGACGGCTCCTCGCCGTGGCCGCTCCCTTCGCTCTGGCCGTGACCGCCGCTTACGCCGCGTTCAACCTCCATGAGAGCACCAGCAACTGGTACGTCATGGGGGCCGGTGGCAGCGGCATGCCGATCGTGACGATCCTGAACGGCTGCTACCTGATAACCCTGATCGGCGCCGTGATCGCTATGGCCGGGCCGTACCTGGCGGGCGCGCTGTACTCGGTCGCCGGCGCGCTGGGAAGCTCCGTGGCGTTCCTGTACCCGGCCTGGCCCACGGCGTCGGATCTGCGGTGGGAATTCGCGGCGTTCCTGATCACGCCCGTCCTGGCCGCCGCACTTCCGCTCCTGTGTCCGCCCGACCTGCGTCCGGCCCCCCGAGCGCGGAGCAGGGCAGGCGTGCTGGCCATGGCGGTGTGGGCGGTTCTCCTGGTAGGCGTCCTGACCGTCACCGACCCGCTCGGAACAGGCCTGTCCCTCCCGTGGAGGTTCGGAGTGCCGTTGGCCGCAGCCCTGTTCCTGGCCGGCCGGCAGGCGTTCAGCCGTATCCGCACCACGGCGCATCTCACACTCGCCGCCGCACCGCTCGTCACCGTCCTCCACTTCTCCGGGTGGACGCAGAGCACGGACACCCTCGCGGCTCTCGGCGCCCTCACGATGGCAGCCATCGCCCTGCGCCTGCGCCGCCGCAGCGGCCCCGACGCGGTCAATCCGGCCTGACCGGCGGGCGGTAACCCTGCCTGAGGCGGCCCGAGCGCTCAAGGCCGGCGGCCCGAGCACTTGGTGTCGGCGGCCGCCGCCCACGGCTGCCGCCAACCCGCGCCGCAGACCGGCGAGGGACCGCTCCGCCGCTGACCGGCCAAGATTCGCCCGCAGGTGCCGAGACGGCGTCTGCCCCCGCTTCGGCGAGGCCAGACGCCGTGCTCGCGATCCATCCTGCACGTCGGCAGGTCGCCAGCGTTGCCGGCGCAGGCCCGAGCGGTCCCGTCGCAGTGAAAGCACCAGCCTCCTTCCGGAGTGCTGCGGGTGCTCATGGTGCCGGCGGCGTGGCGGAAGAGCCCGCTCAGGTCGGCGGCGTGTGCCTCGTCGATCGGTCGTTCCTGCCGTCTGCCGAGGGTGACCTCCAGGGCGACGCCGGGGCCGGTGAGGTGGGCGTGCATGCCATTGGTGACCAAGCTGAGGGTGTCGCGCACTTCCAGCGTCGTCTTCGCGCCGGACAACCGAACGCGGGCCGTGAAGACGGCGCCGGTTCGGCGGCGACCGGCAGGCGTTGAGCCGCACGTGTGGACATTCCCGCGGTTTCAAACCCGAGAAGCAGTCCAGCGGTACGAGGAGGTGCCAGCGGTTACGAGGTCGGCGCGGCCAGCCGGGCGCTGCAACGGCGGACGGGCCGGGAGGCCGGCACCCGACAGCTTGGCGCGAGCAGTGGCACTCGGCGTCCGGGACCAGGACCGGGCACCGACCGCACGGGTCTGGCAGCGATTGCAGGCGCTTCCGACGCATGGCGACGGTACGGGGCGGCACGTGGTCCAGCGGCACGACCCGGCACAGCACGCCGCCGACGGTGCGAACCCAGGCCAGGTCGGCAGCGGACGGGACAAACGATGACGAGGCCGCGAAGCGCCAGGGTGGGCGTCGGGGGTCGGTGAGGAAGCGCGGCGCGGGCGGATCCGCGCGGCAGCGCGGGGCCCGACAAAGCCGCAGGACGGCGCCACGGTCCGGCCAGCGGCGGCCTCGCTGGAAGGGGTGACGGCCGCCGGCATGGCTCGAGGCTCGGCACTCGGGGCGGCAGGCAGCAGGCAGCAGGCAGCAGGCAGCAGGCAGCAGGCAGCAGGCAGCAGGCAGCAGGCAGCAGGCAGCAGGCAGCAGAATAGTGCGACGCGCCGGAGGATCCGGCCTGGGGGCCTTTTGGGTCAGCGTGCCCGCGCTGCACAAGCTGGTCGGCTGACCCACGGTGGGGCCAGGTGCACCTGCGCCCGGCCCCCCGCCTCCCCTCCGGTGGGGCGCCGCGCCGCTCCGCCCAGTGGGGGTCATCCGAGATTGCTTCGCGTTCGGAGAGGACGGCGCCCTCGAGGGAACACACCAGGTCGTGGTCGCTTCAGGCGGGACCGAGGATCCCGTCCCGCTGCGGTTGCGCACGGTGACCTTCCAGCCGCCCAAACCGGAGGGCCGGTACACGACGATCGGTGCTCCGCTCACATCTCCGCAGTGCGCCGTGCAGTGAGCGGACTGGCATCCGGGAAGGCCAAGGAGTGCCACCAGAGTGGCGGCTGCGCCATGGCCAGCCGGAGGTGTGGGTCGTACAGGCCGCGGCTGCCCGGCTCCGGCAGCGCCGGTCGAGCGCTCCCTGACCCGGTGCGGGTGTCGGCCTGCAATCGCTGCCTCGGCGGCCGCCCGGAACATACCGCGCGTTGGCGGCCGACGACCATAGGCCGGGTGCGGAGGTGGTGGTCCGGCGTCCTTGGTCTGATCTTGCTCGTGGGACGGACCGTCTAGGTGGGTCGTCCACCACCGGAGGCTGCGACTTGGTCGTGGAGTAGTTGCAGGACGCGCCGCAGGTCGGGGCGCTTGCTGGTGCCCGCACGGCTGACGGTGAAAACGGACCGGGAGACGGGGTGGAGCAAGGGGTGGAGGCTCAAGGACTCGGTGGTGTCGGGCAGCGCCATGCGAGGGATGAGGGCGATGCCCGCTCCTGCGGCGACCAGGGCTGCCAGGACGGTGAAGTCGCTGCTGCGGATTCTGATGTCCGGGACGAAGCCGGCCGAGCCGCAGGCGCGCTGGATCATTTCGTAGCAGGAGGTATCCGGTCCCGGGGTGAGCCAGGGCAGGTGTGCCGCGCGGGCCAGGTCCACCGGCTGGCCGGGCTGCAGGCTCATCTCGCCCGCCTGGCTGGGAGACAGGGCGAGCAGCACCGGTTCCTCCAGGAGGAGCGCTTGCTCGTAGGTGGCGGGGAAGCTGCGGGGTAGCACGGTGTAGCTGTGGACCAGGGCGAGGTCGGTGGAACGCTTGTGCAGTTCGTCGAGGGCTTTGTCGGGTTCCTGTACGGACAGTCGCAGTGACAGTTCCGGGGTGGGGTCGGTGTCGGCCAGTTGTTGCCACAGGGGTGCGATGAGGGTGCGGGCGGCGGATGCGAAGGCGGTGATCCGCACGATGCCGCTCCGACCACTTTGCAGGGCTGCCAGGCCGGATTCGGCTGCCGCGAGTTCCGCGAGGATGATTTCGGCGTGGGCCACCAGCAGTTCGCCTGCGGCGGTCAGGCGCAGTGTGCGTCCTTGCTTCTCGACCACCGGTGCGCCGGCCTCCTTCTGCAGGGCGGCGAGGTGGTGGGAGACCGCTGGCGGGGTCAGGTTGAGGGCATCTGCTGTGGCCGCGACGGTCCCGTACGCGGCGAGGTGTTGGAGGATGCGCAGGCGGCGTACGTCGAGCACGGTCTATTCCTTGATGGGGACGGGGCCGGGGACGGGTTCCACGAGACGGCGCGGACCGCGGCGGGTGGTCTCGCCGTGCGCGGTCACGGGCTGACCGCTGAGCGGCCGCGGACGTCTCCCCGCTGTGGGCGGCGTTGCTGTGCCGGGTGCCGCCTGTTGATCAGGATCACTCCCGCGACGGTGACCGCTCCGCCCGCCAGCTCGACGAGGTGGGGCACCTCGCCCAGCCAGAGGAAGGAGATGACGAGGGCCACGGGCGCGACCAGGTACAGGGCAGCGGTGGAGGCGGCCAGCGGCAGTCGGGCGACGGCATGAGCCCAGACCACGAAGCCGAGTGCGGAGGGAAGCAGGCCCAGGTAGAGCACACAGGCCAAGGCATCGGTCGGCGCCTGCAGGGTTGCGTGCCAGGCGGCGGGTGCCAGTGGCAGGGCAAAGACCGCGCCGGCCACCATCGCGTAGGTGGCGACCTCCAGGCCGGTGTAGTGGCCCAGCAGCGGCTTGGTGGCGACGTGGTACACCCCTTGGACCACGGCGGCGGCCAGGACGACGAGAGCGGCAACGGAGAACCCGCCGGCGCCCTTGGCCATGCTGACGATCGCCGCGCCACCGATCGCGACGACGCTGCCGAGGACGATGTTCCGGCTTAGCCGTTCCTTGAGGAACAGGCTCCCCAACAGCACGCTGAAGGCCGGGACGACCGCGATCAACAGGCTCGCCGTACCGGCCGCCACGTTCACCTCGCCCCAGTTGAGCAGGAGTTGGTAGGCGGTGATACCGGTCGCCCCGCACAAGGCGATCATCGGCAGATCACGGGACTGGGGTACGCGGACCTTCGCGAAACGCGCCACCACCAGCAGGGCGGCGGCAGCGATCACGATCCGCAAGAACGACAGAGCCTGCACCCCCAGCCCGTCGACCCCCACCCGGATGGCGGGAAAGGCCGAGGCCCACAGAACCACGGTGCCCGTCAGGGCGAGGAAGCTGGATGAAACGAGGCGTGACTGCATGCGTCCAGCATCCCCGCCCGGAACGAAAAATTCCATTTAGCTTTTTTGGCGCAACCCGTAAGCAATGTTTGTTCGAAGTCCCGGGCTTGCTGGTGCCAGGACGCCGTCTACCGGCTGCCGTCCATGCCATGGCCCACCCACCTGCGGCTCACCGACACCCCATTGGAAGTCCGGCCGCCGCGGCTGACTGCGGTACCTGCGCAGCAGCCCAGCCCCGAACCCGCCCATCCCGAGATCCGTCGCGGCGAGCTGCGCGCCCTCTTGGAACAGCTCAGCCATACGCCTACCGATCAGCATCCGGTCGCAGCAACAGAGGGCGGGAGGCCTGCCTGACGGCCCCCGGTGTGGCGCGGCATCCGGGCGGGCAGGACCGTTGCGTGTGGGGAGGGGTGGATGCGGTGGACCGGGAGCTGGCCGCGCGTCTTGCGCCCGATGCGGCTCTGCAGGCGTGGGGGCGCTGGCGGAGCAGGGACCAGCACGGGGCCGGAGGAGGTGTGCCTCGCGCTACTGCATGATCGTGCGCGGTAGGTGGGATGGTGTGTCGATGCAGCTGTAGAGCTGCAAGGTGTAGCCGCGCCCGATAGTGATCATGGTGGGTTCGCGCAACGTCCTGTACGGCGCTCCGGCCGGCTCTTCCGCGTCCGGTCCCGCTTCCAGGGGGCGCCAGCTGACGGCGCCCCCGTGCCACTCGTTGCCGTCGACGGTGAGCAGCGCGTCCACCGGTCCGCCGCATTCGCCGCAGCACAGTTCGTCGGGGTCGGCCGGATCGCGGAAGGTGAAGGGGGCCGGCCATCCGCCCGCCTTCCAGCCGGGCGCGACGGACAGGTCGAAGTGGTAGCTCAACGAACGCTGCGCGCACCAGGTCTCGAGACGGTCGCTGAGATCCTCGTCGAGTTCCTGGTGAGGGGGGAATTCACGCACCGGTTCGGGGTGGAGCAGGCACGGCTCCGGCAGGTGGTTGTCGCATTCAACGTAGGCGGGTTCGGCAGGGGTGTGCAGGACTTCCTGGACCTGGGAGGCCGTGCGCCAGCGCAACTGCACGTTGGCTGAGCTTCCTTCGATGTCGAAGGACGGTGCCCACAGCACCTGCAGCAGGTCCCTGCCCTCCGGGAAGGGCAGTGTGGGCACGTCGCGGGCGTAGAGCTGGGCAAGCGGAATCAGCGGCTGCGGTCCGGCCGGCAGCAGTTGTGGATCGTGCCCGGCTGTCAGCCGTTCCATCACCGCCTCTTCCTGTGCGGTCAGCAGGCTCTCCCGCGGTCTTCGCGGTCGCGCCCATGCCTGGGTCAGCAGGGCCCGCCGTTCGCGCACCTCTGCCGGAGTCGGCAGAGGCCGGTAGTGCTGGAGCCATGGTTCACCCTCCGGCCAGGGCTCGTCGGCGGGCCACAGCAGCGGCCCGCCCACCGAGCTGTCGTGGACCGTCGGCGCTCCCGGGCGTGGGTGAAGCCGGGTGGCCACCTTGCTCATGCCTGCCAGCTCCGGAAACGCTTCGGCGATGTCCAGCGGCCGCGATGGTGTCGTACGTGTCATGTGCTCCTCTTCCGGCAACGGTGACGCATCCAAGCACAGGACGCCGACACTCTGGCCAGGGCCTGACCTGGAGCGCAGCCCTGCTGTTGCCAGGCGGGTATCTCGGGCGGGGTGTCGGCGGTCCGGAGGTGAAGAAACGTCCTCTTCGCCGCCCCCGAACTTCGGTCATGGAGAGGCGGCGGTCCGCCCGGGTGCGCTGGTTGTTGTGGGCGATCGCCCACTTCTTGTCGGCGCGGCCCGCGATGCGGTGCGTCTCGTCCATGATCGCCAGGTCGAACGGCGGCACGTCGAACCCGCTGTGCTGCGTCTCCTCGATCTTGGTCAGGGACTCGTGAGTGCAGATCACCGTCAGCGCCGGGATCTGGTCCTCCCCCTGGCCCACCACCGACATCAGCCCGCCCAGCGCGTGCGGGTCGCCGGTGGACATCACACGGGCGGCCACCAGGGTCGCGGCCTGCGGCGTCCAGGGAGGAGACGATCACCATGTGCTCGCGGTGTCCGTCGCGGCGCCAGGCCAGCGCGGTCTGGGCGGCCAGGTACAGGGTGGGCACCACGAACAGCACGAGCCGCGCGCCGAGTTCGTCCGCCGTCCGGATGGACACCAGCGTTTTGCCGGTGCCCGTCGCCGACACGAACAGGCCCCGCGTTCCAGCGCTGCGCAGCTGACGTGCGAGCCGCTGCATCGCCTCCACCTGGTCGGGAAACAGGCTCCGGCGCTCGGGGCGGCCGAGGCCCGGCAGTTCCGTCACGGTCATCGCAGCAGTTGTTCCCGAAGCGGCCACCCCTGGACGGTGATCCCGGGGGCGGCAGGGGCAGTGGGGATGTCCGAGCTGTTCGACGCGGTCGACGCGCTGGTCGCATCCCGCTCCGCCCCTGCCGCCGCCGGCCGAACGCAAACGGCTGCGCCAGGCCCACGCCCTGCCCCTGGACGAGGTCGGGGCCGCACTGGGTGTACGGCGGGCGACCATCGGCGGCTGGGAGTCGGGCGGGAGCGAACCGCGGCCGCCGGAACGGGAGGCGTACGCGCGCCTGCTGGAGCAGCTCGGCAAGCTCTACCCGCGTACCGACGGCGCCGGAGCACCCCGCGAAAGCGCCACTGCACCGCAGACGGCTCCCCGCCGAGAAGGAGCACGAGGAGGGCTGAGCCCTGAGGGGAAACCGGTGAAGCGCTTGTCCCAGACACGACATATGCTTCCCCCTGGCAGTCGCGCCCCGCGTGCCGTGCGCCCGTCTCGAGGGCGATGTCACGCGTGTTCTCGTGCGATCCTCGCGCCCGGCGATCACCGGGTTTCCTCTGGGGGTAACACCTGTGCGTGGACGCGGCATCTCCACCGCGACGGCTCTCGCCGTCCTCTTCAGCTCGGCAGCACTGACCGTTGCGGCGGCCGACACCGCCTCGGCCGCCGCAACGACCGTCACCACTTCCGGCGGTGGCCTGGTGGCCGACGCGGCACACCAGCGCGTTTTCGTGGGCGACCCCGTCAATGGCAGCGTCGCTGTCGCCGACTGGTCCGGCAACCTGGTCAAGCGCGTCTACGACATCCCCAGCGTCTGCGGTCTCGCGCTGTCGGACGACGGTGCCACGCTCTACGCCGCGGCCCCTGCGAGCCGGGAGGTCATTGCTCTCGACGCGGGCACGCTCGCGGTCAAGCACCGGTGGTCGATCTCCGCCGACGCGGGTCCTCAGGATGTCGCCTTCTCCGCGGGCAGGGTCTGGTTCACCTACATCCACCAGTCGAGCGGCAACCTGGGTTCGATCGACCCGGACTGGGCCCCGGCCCCGGCGGCTGATCCGACCCCGCAGCCCACCGAGCCGACCGTGATACCGACAGCGGAGGCGACCGCCGAGCCGACGCTTGAGCCTACCGCGGAGCCCACTGCTCCAGCGGGCCCGGCAACGCTCGCCGCGGCAGCCGCCGCGGCGGATGGCCCCGTCCGGCTCGAGCTGCTGCCCGGCGGCGGCTGGGACGGCGCGGCCATTGTCGACACCGTCCCGTCCTCCCCCGGCCTTCTGGCCGTGGGCGAGACCAACGTCGACTCGGGCTCCATGACGGTGCTGGACGTCTCGTCGGGCACTCCGGAGAAGATCGCCTACCATCAGGGCGACCACTCGCTGACCGGTTACATCACCGACCTCGACCTGGTCCCCGGCCACGCGCAGCTGCTCGTCGCCGGCCGGCAGCGGGACGCGTACGCGAACGGCGAGTTCTACGCGGCCGGCGAATACCCGGCCAGCGGGTGGCGGGCGGACGTCAACGCCCAGGGCACCGTCGCCAACTACACCTACGACTACCTCAACCTGTTCAGCACCATCTCGGTCTTCAGGCCGAACGGCACCATGCCGCTGCGCACCATCAACATGGACGGCGAGGCGGCCGACCTGGTGTGGGGCGACTCCTCCCGGCTCTTCGCCCTGGTCGGCTCGTACGGCTCCTACACCCTGACGACGTACACCGGTGCCAACCTCAACACACCGACACTGACCGTGAACGCCCCTGCCAAGGGCACCATCGGCACCAAGCTGACGGTCACCGGCAAGATCACGGCGACGGAGCCGCTGCCGACCGGCGTCAGGCTGACCGTGACCCGCACCGACGTGGCGAGCCCCAGCGGCAAGGCGCTGCCGAGCGTGACGGCCAAGGCGGACGGCACGTTCAGCTTCAGCGACACCCCGCCGACCGGCGACAACGTCGTCTACCGCGTCGCCTACGCGGGCGACGCCGCCCACACGGCGGTCTCCAAGACCGACACCGTCGTCGTGCCACGTGCCACGCCGACGCTGACGCTGAACAACAACGGCAAGGTGTACTCGTACGGCAAGGACGTCACGTTCACCGCCCACCTGGGCAAGACGTACTCCAACCGCACGGTCGAGATCTGGGCCAACCCGTACGGCTCCGACAAGCCGAACAAGCTGATCAAGACCGGCAAGGTCAACTCCAGTGGCAACATCTCCGCGGTCGTCGACATGAAGCGCGACACCACGGTCACCGCCGTGTTCAAAGGCGACACCAAGTACGCGCCGAAGACGGTGAAGTCGGTCGGCTACGCGAAGGTCAGCATCTCCAACAGCGTCTCCGGTCACTACAAGACCGGCTATGTCGGCTCGCACAACTACTACTGGTTCCGCAAGACCAAGGACGCGCTCGTCAGCACCACGATGAGCTACTACCCGCGCCGCGAGGTGTGGTACGAGTACCAGGTGTACAGCGACGGCGCCTGGCGCCGCACCGCCACGGGGTACTTCGAACTCAGCTCGACAGGCAAGGTCACCGTCAACACCGGTACGCCTGGCAAGGCCGGCACCAAGGCGCGCGTCCGGACGAGCTACATCAATGACCCGTCCGGCGACGACGTCAACACCACGACACACGGATCCTGGAAGTACCTGTACTTCACCAACTGATCTGTTCGAACGACCGCTGCGACGCCGTGCCCCAGTCCAGGGCGCGGCGTCGCGCCGTTGGGGGCACTGGCGCATCTCGCGGACCTTGAGGACAAGGAACGTCTCCCGGGGTCCGGCAGTCGCATAAGGGACTTTCGAACAAACGGCGTCACGCAGGCGGCTGATGTGACGACCGATGAGCGGTGCCGCCGAGGTGGAAGCGCAGCGGCGCGAGGTCGGCGTGCGGGCGCGCACCTATGCCGGGCCGAAGACGTAACGGGTGACAGCCGGGCAGGCGGCCGCCGCGTCGGCGGGCGGAGCACACACCGGTCCGGTGAGGTCCGGCCGGGGATCCGGCGGCCGGCCAGCAGGTCACGTGACGTTGTCGCTCAGTGCCTTGGCGAAGATCTCCTCGGAGTCCAGTGAGCGCAGCAGGGGTCCGAGGAGGCGGCGGGTCACGGCGCCGGCTGCCTGCTGCAGTTCGGCCAGGGTGACGGCGGTGGCTTCCTCGTAGGTGTCGTCGCTGTAGCGGTTGTCGGCGGGGAAGCCGGATGAGACGTGACGGCGGCGGCCGCGGAGCCGGGTCGCGCCGGCCGCGAGGATCCAGCCGCCGTGGTAGCCGACCTCGTCGGCGAGCAGGCGCAGCAACTGCAGGACATGGCGGGTGAGGAGGACGGCCGCGGTGTCGAAGATGACCTGCTCGTCCTCCCCGGGCGGGCTGTAGGGGGTGCGGACGGCGTCGGAGAGGCGGGTCATGAGCAGGCGCAGGCCCCCGTCCTCGAAGAGCTGGAGCTCGAGGACCTGCTCGGCATACGCGGCGCCGGGGACGTGGACGCGGCCGGCGTCGAGGCCAGCGGTGGTCAGGGCTACTCCCCTGGCACGCCGGTTGGCCAGGTGGAGGTTGTCGAGGTCCGGGGCGAAGCCGCGACCGCCGAGCGCCTGGCGCAGCTGGGTGTCGTCGTGGACGCGCTGGATCAGACCTCGCAGGCGGGCAGCCCAGTCGGGGGCACCGGTCAGCGGCAGGCACATGTCGCGGCGGCCTGCGGTGGGTTGGGCGATGAGGAAGAGGTGGGACTCGGTGCCGACGTCGCGCAGCGGGTCGGTGTCCATCTCCTTGCGCAGCAGGGCCAGGCCGTCGGTCTCGGTGGTCCGGCGGCGGGCGTGGAGGGCGACGACCTCGGCGTCGCTGAGCCGGTGCTTGGTCTTGTCGCCGCGCCCGTAGTACTGGTTGTCGACCATGTGGGGGGCTGCGGGGCTGGCCGGTACGTGGACGACGAGGTAGCCGGTGCCGTCACCGGCGGCCGCGTCGATCGTCTCGGTGATGACGTGCAGCGCCGGGTCCGGGATAGCGCGGGCGATCTGTTCGACCTTCTCCGGCAGGCCGTGCAAAGGCTGCGGAGCGAGTTCGAAGACGCGGTTGGTCTTGTCCTCCCGCACACCGAAGATCAGGGTGCCGCCGTGGACGGCGAACGAGGCCAGGTCGCGGGCCATCTCCTTGTTGGCGCCCTTCGTGGAGGGGCAGGCCTCCTTGAGGTCGAGGTGGTGGCCCTCCTCCAGCCAGCCGCCGTCGATGGCGGCCTGGAGGTCCGCCTCGGTCTTCGGCGCCCAGCGGGGGTTGTCGGAGGACAAGTACATCGACGTCACGGCGCGGCCCCGCTTCTCGTGGCTTTGGTCAGGAGAGGCGGCCAGGATACGGCCGCGCCCGCCAGGGGCCCGAAGGGCCGCCGGGGTTCGGACGGCGGCTCAACTGGCCGCGGCCCGCGGTGAAGAGGGGACACGGACCGGGTGCTACGGCACCGGGCAGAAGACCGCGGAGACCGGAAGGCACCCCAGGGCGAGGCGGCTTGCGGGCACAGCTGCGCGCACGCGCCTTCCGGGGTGCCGGCAGCCGTGTCCCAGGGTGCGGCCGCGGACGGCTGGAGGATCCGGGGGCGGCGCGCACCGGGCCGCAGCAGCTCGAGGGCGGCGCCGCTCCTCGCTCGTGCTGTCCGAGTAGCGGCGGCCTCGCGGTCAGCCGGCCCTGACGGTGAAAAGCTGGGCGCGCGTGGGCGGCTGAGTCCCTGGGGGTGTCGCGGAGCAGCTCGAACAGGGTGCGCGGGGCGTCCGGGGACCTCAGGCTGACGGACGGGGGCGGAGATGTCGTCGAGGAGGACGTCGACGAGAGCGGTCAGGGCGTGGCAGCCGTAGCCCTGGGCCCCAGCCGGTGCTCTGCGGTGCGAGCCACAGGGTGTCGTCATCGGTGCAGTCCAGCGCTGGTGTCCGGCAAGGGTGGAGGGCTGCGAGCGGGGAGCGTGCGGGGAGTGCGACGAGGAGTCGTAGGGGGCGGGAGGTGCACCTGGCGTGTCGCGAGGGCTGGCCGGTCCGGAAGCTCCGTCGAGGAGCGGGGGCCCTCGGGGTGTTGGCCGAAGGCCGGCCCGGGGCTTGTGTGTGTTGACGTCTTGAAGGCGGTGCGGCAGCAGTTGCCGGAAATACGTCAGAATTTGGACTGCAGGTTTTCATATCCGATCAGAGTTCATCAGACATGACCGGCGCGCTGGTCGGCGTTAAGCCTTAAATCGCCAAGACATCAATATGCGGACACCGGGGACCGGTGAAGCGTCGAAAGGATGTAGGTTCCGGGGTGGAACCCCGGCCGAGGTTGGTCGCCAGGAGGCCGGGGTTCCGCTGTCGATTTCTCGCGCCCATTTTCTGGGAGGCCAAGTGCGGCCCTGTTCGCAAGCCCCGTCCGAGGTGCAGAGCTCCTCGGTCAGACAGGGGAATCATACTGAGCACATGCCCGCCCCGCGAGGCCGCGTGCCTGGTCAGGCCAGGCGTGTTGCACCGTCTCCGGCAGCGCCGCCGGCCTTGGCCGCCCGCCTGCCGGCTCCGGTTTTCCGTGGTGCCGGACCGGTGGACGGCGGGGGCGCTTTCCGGACCCGCTCCGCGCCCCCGTGCGTCGAGTCGGCTGGTAATCGGCACGTGGCCGGAACTCCCCCTTACCCGGAGAAGCGTTTCCCGCGCCGGGGCACACCCCCCGCCGCACCTTTCGATCTGCACACCCCAAAGCCTGCGGCATATACCAGCGTCATACCCTGCATGACTTTCCGGAATTGCCGACACAGCAATTTCCGTGAGCGCCTCACCCTCCATGGAGCCCCAGATTGACTAGTCGCATAGCCGAAGATGACTATGCCTCTGCGCGGTGCCGGCGCTGCGGGACGCCGCTGCTTCCGCCCGCCGGAGCGGGACGGCCCCGCCAGTACTGCAGCGAGGCCTGCGGCCGCGCCGCGCGGCGGGAAACCGGCCGGACCCCGTACAACGAGATCGCGTGGCTGACGCAGAGCCTGGCCGCCGAGTACGCGCGCGCGGCCGAGGAACTCGCCGTCCGGGCGCGCGGCGGGCACGCGCTGGAAGCCCTGGGCATGCTCACCGACATCCACCTGCACACCGAGCCGCTGCTGCGGGACGCCCTCATCCAGCAGGCCCGGCGCTCCGGCGCCTCCGCGAAGGAGATGGCCGCGCAGATGAAGGTGAGCCCCACGGTCTTCGCCCGCCACCACACCGCGGCCGCGATCAGCCGCCGCCTGGCCGCGCCGAGGCCGCAGCCGCGGCGCGGCATCGACGGCGCCGCGCGGGAAGCACGCCGTCCCGATGTCCGGCCCGCTCCCCGGCCGGAGCCGCCCACGGATCCCGCGCTCCTGCTCGCGCAGGCGCTCGGCGAGCTGGTCGAGGCGGCCTCACTGCGAGGTGCCGAGGGCGGGGAGCCGCTCTCCCGCCAGGACCTCGCGGCCCGGGCGCGGGTGCACCCCTCCTACCTGTCGAAGGTGGTCGCGGGCAAGCGCCGCCCCTCCTGGGCGGCGACCCGCCGGATCACGGTGGCGTGCGGGGGCGACGTGCCCGCCATCCGGACCCTGTGGGAGGAGGCGGCCCGCTCGGAGAGCGTCCAGGAGGAAACGCCCGCCGGAGACCCGCCGAACCAGCCCTCCACCCTCCACGACCTCCTGCAGGGACTCCACCTCGCGGCCGGCCGGCCGACGGTGCGGCAGATCGCGTCGATGGGCGGCGGCGACGTCCAGGTCGTCAGCGACATCCGCGACAAGCGCCTCCTGCCGTGGGAGGCCGTCAGCCGGTTCGTCACCGCGCTCGGCGGCGACCCCGACACCGCATTCCCGCTGTGGACGCTCGCCTACGCCACCACCAAGACCCCGGCCGTGCCCGCGGCCGACACCAGCAAGGACAACAACCCCCGGTGACCTTCCACATCAGCCCCGTCGTCGGCGTCGTCTTCACGGTCAGCGTGCTGATCGGCCTGTGGGTGTTCCGCTCGACAGCGACCACCGACGCGGCGGGTGCCCGCCGCAACGGCGACCTGGCGGCCGCCATCACCGCCGCGGCTGCCGCCTTCGCCGTCCTGTGCGTCCTCCTGGCCGCCCCGGCACCCACCACACAGCAGCACCCCTCACCGGTGCCCTCACCGAACCCGGTGACCGCGCCAGCCGGGTGACCCCTCCGTCCGGCGCCGCTGGCTGCGGGCCGCGGAAGCGTCCCGTGGTCCCGGGGGAAGGTTGCAGCCCTCCGGCAGCAGCTGGCCGGCGGCGGTCAGCGCAGGCCGGCCGCCGACCAGACCGCGCGCACCCCTACCACAGCCTCGCGCACGGCGGCCTGGTCGGGCGGGGCGACGCCGAGCCCGACGGGCATGCTGCGGGTGAGGATCGCGTCGGCCAGCGTCCGCACGGCCGGGATGTCCAGCGTCAGCACCGCCACCACCCGCTGCAGATCCCCGACCATCTGCTCGACGCTCCGGTCGAGTCCAAACCCGACGTCGTGGAGCAGCTCGCGGACCTCCGCGGCGTCGGGGTCGCCAGCCTGTGCGCGGCGGAGGACCGTGAGGACCTGCCAGAGGTAGTCCAGCTCCCACGAGCGCAGGAACAGCAGGACGAGGCCGTCCTCGGCGCCGGCGCCGGGCAGCAGTTCCTCGGCCAGGCGGCCGAGGATGTCCGCCACCGCCAGGTAGGTCTCGCCCGGCATCACGAACGCGTCCTCGTCGAACCGGTCCGCAGCAACCATGGCAGCCCGGGCCAGGGCAGGGAGGACGCGCTGCTCCAGGTACTGCACCTCGAGCAGCCAGGAGACGTCACCGGGCAGTACGCACCGGCGGTCCGGCTCGTCGACCCGCGATATCCCCACATTGCCTCCCCGCCGTTCGTACCGCTGCTGCCGCCAGCATGGCGCACCCGCACCATCCACCGGAGGTGAACCGGCAAGCCCGGGCTGGGAGACAGCGCCGGCAGGGTGCGGTGGTCAGGGGGTGTCGCCGGAGTGGTGGAGGCGGCAGACGACGCCGGGCCCGGGCCCGCGGGGCTCGCCAGGCCGCGGGTCGTACAGGGCGCGGCCGCCGGGCCACCGGGTCAGCTCGGTGCTCAGGGCGACACCGTCGTCGATGTCCTCGGCGGACCAGCCGTCGATGTCTAGCAGCAGTCCGTCGAGGGGGCCGCCGACCAGCTCGGCGTAGGAGCGGTCCGGCCGGGGGCCGGGGTCGGGATCGTCGTGGTCGGCGCCGTAGACCCGACGGCCCAGCCGCAGCCGTTCGTCATCGCGGTCCATGCGCTCAGCTTGGCAGCCGCCACCGACATCGTGAGCGGGACGGGTGGCCTGCTGCGGGACAGGGCGGCGCGGGCAGCCGGCTGGTCGTCACCGTCGTCTTGGCCGGGGCGGTGAGTGCAAGGTGGGCCTGGTCGAGGGCGGGTTGTCGTTCTCGTCGGGCCCGGCCTGCTCCTGGATGGGTTACCTGCCCGTGACCGCTGCTCGCTCTGGGGGTGAAGCCGTTCACTCGCTGGGGGGACAGCGGTCGGCATCCGGCTGGGCGACTCCGGCCAGTGCGCTATTCCAGCTTGCGTGATCAAGTATCTCGCGCGCGGCGTGGCCGCGTTCTCCCTCGCGCTCGCCCCCGTCCTGTCGACCGTCCCCGCGCACGCGGCCGAGCCCGTCGTGCTGCCCGTCCAGGAGGCGGTCAACCGCCTGCCGGTGACCGCCGAGTCCCGGGACGGCTACACCCGCACCGCCTTCAAGCACTGGAACGCCGGCGCCGACCCGGCCGACGGATGCAACACGAGGAACGAGGTCCTCCTGGCCGAGGCCGTCACCGCGCCCGAAGTTGGTGCCCGGTGCGCGCTCACAGGCGGCAGCTGGCTGTCCTACTACGACCAGACCGTCGTCGACGCCGCGTCAGGACTGGACATCGACCACATGGTGCCGCTCGCCGAGGCCTGGGACTCCGGCGCCTCCGCCTGGACCGCCGCACGCCGGGAGGCCTACGCCAACGACCTCGGCCAGGCCACCAGCCTCGTCGCCGTCACCGCACGCTCGAACCGCTCCAAAGCGGACCAGGACCCGTCCCAGTGGCTGCCGCCCGCCACCGGAGCGGTGTGCCGGTACGTGGCCGAGTGGACCGCCACCAAGCTCCGCTGGAGCCTCACCGTCGACCAGGCCGAGCAGGCCAAGCTCCAGGAGCTGGCGGCCGGCTGCACGACGAGCAGCGTCACCTACGAACCGGCGTAACGCCGAACGTCGAACGCCGACCGGGAGCATCAGCGGCGGGTCGGGCAGGGCGTCCTGTCCGGCCCCGACCGGGCGGAACCGGCCGCCCCCGGTCGGCTCCTGGTCGTTCTCCGGCCGCCGGGGCCGCGTACCAACCGCCGACAGCACTCACGGACGCACGGCGCGAGCAGTTGGAGGACATCGACCCGTCCTGGTGCCCTGCCTGGCCGTGGAGTGGCAGCGGTGCTTCCACCTCGTGCGCCAGCACCTCAAGGCCGGCCACCCGCTGCCCATGGTGCCGGGCGAGGTCGTGCTCCAGGGCGAGGACCTCGGTCGGTAGGTGCGGACGGTCCGGCTCGGCTGGGACAAGCTCACGACCGTGCAGCAGTGGCTGTGCGAGCAGGTCCTCGGGATCGAACCCGCCGGCGAGGACGAGAAGCCGCCGCCGCGCCGTACACAGGCCGACAAATGGATGCTGAACTACGAGGCCGCCGAGCAGTTCTACGAGCGCGAGGGGCACCTTCGAGTGCCCCGGAAGCACATCGAGCGCCTTACCGTCCACGGCAGCCACGGCCAGGAGGAACGGGAACTCAAGCTCAGTGCTTGGAGCGGGAACCAGCGCTCCCGGGCGGTGACGCTGACGCCGGAGCGAGCGGAGCTGCTGTCAGCCATCGGCATGCGGTGGTCGTGATGGTCGTCGCCGTGACCGCGGCCGTGGAGCTCGTGGCCGGCTATCTGCTCGGGCGGCTGCGTCCGTGGCGGCGCCTGGGCGACTGGGCGGCCGATCAGGTCCGCTTCACCGGAGCGTGGGTCCAGGGCGGCAGTGCGCGGCAGGCCGTCGTCGTCCTGGTCCACGCCGTCACCGAGCCGAGCGCCAGCTGGCGCATCCTGCGCTCCCCGGCCCGCGAGGCGCAGGCGCCCATGCCTGTGCGAGATCCGGACTGGGCCGCCAACCGCGTCCGAGGACAGCACGAGTAGACACAAGGTCACCGACTACCTTACTGGCGAATAAAGGTTCGACAGGGCAAGGCCCGGGCCAGGCGTCCGGGCCTTCGCCATGCCCCGGGAACTTCCTTCCCGGCCGCTGGTGTCCGGGGTCGGGCTTGCCGCCCTATGAGGTGGAGGGGGCCGTGCCCGGCACGACGAGACGCAAGCGCCTGAGACCTGTCACTGTCCGCCCGTCCTACGAACTAACGCCGGAGGCAGTACCAATGACTAACCGCCAGACGCCCAGGGGAACCCCCCGCACCGGTCACCGCTACTCTGAACTCAGACAGGGCTTCGACCCTGCAGGGGCGCTCTCAGGCAGAGAGCCGCAGCAGGAACGCCGACCGCGCGGCGTACACCCCGCGGACGACATCCATATGGGTGTCCGCCGAACCCTGCCCCCCGCCTTCTAGGAGACTCCCGATGGCTCGGGACCCCCACCCGCACTCCCCCACGTCCGCCCGGCCCGAACCGCCCGAACCGGCCGACGCAGGAATACCGTCGGAGCCACCGCTGCTGTCGGTGCACGCCGCCGTGGTGTTCCTGGCGGCCATCATCAGCGGCCTCGTCATGGGCGGCCTGATGTTCCTCCACGACAAGTCCGTGCCCACAGCCGTCGCCACGGGTCTGGGTGCCTTCGGCATCAGCGTCCCCGTACTGCACAAGCTGATCGGCTGACCCGCGCGGTGGGGCCAGGTGCACCTGCGCCTTGCCCCACCGCCCTTCTCGGGCATCAGGTGACGCTGAACTCGTGGGCGGGGGCACCGCGCCACTCCACCCACTGCGGGTGGTCCAGGACCGCATCCGGTTCGGTGATGCTGGCGGCCTCATCGCGGTCGCTGTAGGCGGCGCCGAGGATCTCGTCCCGGCCGCTGTTGTGCACGGTGCCCCTCCGGCCGCCCTCGCTGGAAGGCCGTTGCACGATGATCGGCGCACTCCTCACGCCTTCCAGCGTGCCCTGGACCGAGCCGATGAGCGAGTCGGCCCGGTCCAGGGCAGGGAAGGCCATCGGTCGGCACCCGGTGTGGTGCAGTGGCCGGGCTAAAGCCTTCTTACCCGCCGTCTGTGCTGCGTCATGCCCCGGTGCGTGCCTGGCGGCGGCGTTGTTGGCGCGCTGCACGAAGGGCAGCGCGTTGTTCGGGCTGAACGTAGACGACGAATACGGCTTCTTGGATCAGTGAAGCCACGTCATCCACCTCTTCGTAGGAGAAGGCCAATCCATCGTGCAGACTCCAGTTGCCGAGTGTCCGTGCCTCGTCAAGATCGCGGACGACGTCAGCTGGCACGCCTTTGTTGGTCAGGTCAGCGATCTTTTCCTTGAGGTTCCGACCGGTGGCCCCTCGGTCTTTGCAGAGCTCTTCGACAGTCGCTCGGTACATCGCTGCCGCTGCCCGCAGCGCGCCAGCTTCCTGGCACCTCGTGGCCTCGCCGAAGAGGTCTCGGGCTTCCTGTGGGGCTGCTGGATCGAGGGTCTGTGCCGTCCGACGAGGATGCACGAGGATCAGGAACCGGGGCTTGGACGCCTTGTTCTTGATGGCTGCGGCGATGGCTTCGTCATCGCCAGTCGTGGGCAGGTCCAGGCCCCAGTGCTGGTGCACTATGGCGGTCTTCCCGCACTTCTGGCAGGCGAGGATGTGCTCGACGACGCGGAAGACGTCGCTCTGGGGTCGCGGGGCTGGGACGGCGGTGGTGCCGTTGAAATCTGCACCTGAGCGAGCGGCGCCGAAGGGCTTTTCCTTTAGAGTCGGCCACACTTCGCGTCGGCTGAGATGGTTGAACGCCACGTTCAGTTGGCAGTTCGGGCACTCACCCGTCGGCGTGCGAGTATCAATGTCTTCCATCGTGACACGGCTGCGCTCACTCATTGGCCAATGCTTTCACCCGGCGAAGCCACCACGCTCCCAATTTCCATCGACCGCCTGGGCGAGTGTCTGCTCTTCAACACCGCGCCGATGCCAGGACCTGCAAGTGGTAGAACCGGGTATGACCTTCATAACGCCGGGTGTAGCCGCTGCCGGCATCAGGGCAACAGGAAGTGTGGCCAGTGCTCTGATCGGACGGTACCGGCCCGCAGGCGTGCCTCGGCTGGGCAGCAACGAGGACCGGGCGGAGGCGTACCGGCGGCTGTTGGACGCCTCCGCCCGGTCGTTCGGCTACTCCTACCAGTTCGCTCACCTGCGCCGTGAGGCCGGGCGCGCGGCGAACAAGGTGCTGTTGGGGCAGCTGCCACAGGCTTGGGAACTCAGTAGCGAACTCATCGGGGCACTGCAAGGCGTGCGGCTGTGTGGCAGCGTGCATGTCATCGCCGCTGCGGAGATCCTTGTCGCCGCGACCGGCGACCTAGACCTGAATGAGAAGAATGCCGGCCGCTTCCAGCGGCAAGTTGAGGCCGTGGTGGCCGCCCGAGATGCGTTCCTGGACATCTGCCGAGAGGATCTTGCCTACACCGCCCGCTGGTGGCAGGTTCGTCGACGGTTCAAGGAGCGCCGCTTCCTGCGGAAGCAGGCTGACCGTTGAGGTGCCGCTGGCGATCTAGTAGTTGCTGATGAGCTGTGCAGTTGCGGAGCCGAGCTGAATGGTCCCGAAGGAGGGCGTCTTTTCGCGGTAGACGGCTCCTGGGATGCGGGCGGCGGATCGCGTCAGCAGCTCGACCACTTGATCGTGTTCGGTGTCGGAGTCAGCGTTCCAGACGAGCCGGTCTGGTCGGGTGGGATGGGATGGCCGGTGATCCAGGCGAGGCTCAGGTCGAATCGGTACCAGAGCGGCATCGAGCGCATCAGGAGAGCGCTGCGTAGCGGTGCGCTGGCGGTGTATCTCCAGCGCGCATGGTGTGCAGCTTCCTCGTTGGTGAGAGCGTGGTTCCGCCACAGCGGCGATCGCCCATCTCTTTCATGCCATCTGGTCTCCTGCCGGAAGATCATGCGCGCGATCTTCATGTCACGCCAGCGCATTGAGTCCACAAGTTCGAGGCGCGCTCCTGTGGGGAGGTGGTGCAGTCGCACTCGACGGCAGGTGGTGTCGATTACGCGGAGGCCGGGGATGCCACACAGGCCGTGGTCTTCGTGGAGGTAGGGGAGGATCCGGCTGGCGACGCGGCAGGCCGTGTTGGTGTGGATCTCCAGGTGGCCGGGCTGGTGGCAGATGGCGTTCAGGTAGCCGCTGATGCTGGCCATCGCAGACCTTCCCGGCTGTTCCAGGGGGTGCGGGTGCTCCCGGTTGCTCATCAGGCACTCGAAGAGCAGTGCTTGAAAGGCCAGTTGTCCGCGGTCGGTGGCGTCCAGGCTGGGCCGACCGCCCTTCGCCTGGAGTCGTCCCAGGTAAAGGAGGTCCGCGAGTTCCTTGCTGATCCGCTTATCGGTCGTGTGCGGCATGGGGTTCTTGCTCCGGCTGCCCCCGGGTGGCAGCCGTGAAGGAATGCCTGCACGGTTACCTGGAAGTGTGTGGTGCGGGACTGGGCATCCCACCCTCAAGGCACCCACAAGTCCGCCCGGGCGGCTCGCTCGCCTCCAGGCCGTCCCTGGCCTGTCGGACAGGACAGTAGCGGACCGCACCGAGCAGATCACGCGACGCGCCGCACGCTTTCGGCTTCGAGTCCAGCGGTTCGGCGCGTGGATCAAGCGGAACCGTGCCCGACCGTTAGCTGCGCGTTGTTCTGCCCGCCATCCGCTTCAGCTCTGGTGTGGCCGGCAGCGCGTCGAAGGCGCGTGACGCAGAGCGGAGGAAGGAACCGTACAACCCGACGGCAGCCCTGCTGGTCTGTCCTGTGCACCCAGCACAGGGCATCCCAGACCCACCGGAGATGAGGCGCAGTGTCCAAGGTCATCTACCTGGATCAGAATCACTGGATCACGATGGCGCAGGCACGCTTTGCGCCCGAGAAGATTCAAAAGGCCGAGGAACTCGAAGCCGCCGCTGTGTTGTGGGAGTTGGCTGACTCAGGGCAGGTCCGGTTGCCGCTGTCAATGGCCCACCTCGTCGAGACCGCTCGTGCTGGCTTGAAGCCCAGCCGCCGTCGGCTCGCACGGGCCATGCTGGACGGCTACGGAGGGTGGCACATGCTCAGTCCGCTGGTCGTCCGGCGGTACGAGTTGGTGGGCGCAGTCAGCGGACCGAAGCTGACGGCAACGGACGTGTTCACCACCGCAGCGAACTCTCCCTTCTTCGACTACACGCCGCCCTCCATCGGCACCCCCGCGCCGACCCCCTCGCCTCGCCCCGAGGACCTCCCCTGGCGGATGGCCTGGGCAAGCACCCTGCTGGAAGAAACACTCTCTCCCGAAGAGCTAGCCGCCAGCACCGCGGTCATCGAGCGATGGGCCGCCACCCTCTCTACGCTCGCCCAGTACATGCGGGAACATCCAGCAGATCGCGACATACGCCTGGTGACGGCCACACACATGCTGAACGATCAAAGCAGGGACCTCGCCCAGGCCCTCCAGACAGCTGGCGTCAACAGCGAGGACTTCTCCACTCACCTGAACGAGAAGACGGTGATCGACTTCTTCGCTCGCATGCCCTTCAATGGCGGCGTGCTGGAGGTTACCCAGGCCCGCTTGCGCAACGCATCGGACGAGTGGGTCCGCAACGATCTCAACGACCTGTTCTACCTCGCTTGCGCCGCAGGCTATGCCGACCATGTCGTCGCCGAGAGGAAGACCGGAGCCTTCCTCCAGCAGGCGACCCGCAGACTCAACACCCCGCGAGCCACGGTTCACGTCAATCTGCGCTCCCTGGTGCAAGACCTCCAGGCGCCGCAGGAGACAGGCCGCTCGTAGCAGGTGCGCGTGATGCCTGCGTGCAGCGGACGGGCTGTGCGCGTACTGGAGGCCGGCGCTTGAACGCCGCCTGGCCCCGGCCGGGCTTCTGGTCTTGGCCCTCGGTGCCCCGGTCAGGCTTGCTCCTAGTCGGTCTTGTCCCGCTGGCCGCAGTCCCCCGCCGTCCCTGGCCGCCGGGCAGCCGGGCAGCCGGACCTGGGCCGCTCCTCAGCCACGCCGAGGGCGGGCCCCTCACTCCATCGGCTTGAGCTTCTCCGCCGACTCCAGTTCTGGAAGCGAAGGAGGCGTCTGGGCCCGGCCTCCCCTCGGGCCGGGCCCGCTGTGCTCACCGCGGCCTGGGCAGCGCAGTCAGGGGCCGCCGCGTTTCCGGGTGGCCGATGACCCGCCACACCGGGCGGTCCGGTCCGTGTGCGGTCAGCAGGGACAGGGTCGTCGTCGCCACGGTGATCCGCCAGTTCGGGCGGGCGCGGTCGTGGAAGACGGCTTCCTTCGTCGCCGGTGCGGCGCGGCGTGGGGCGGGGGCGAAGACGAACAGCAGCGGCGGGAAGGGCCGGTACAGCGACCGCCCGGCATAGGTTTCCTGCCAGTGGGAGCGCGGGACGCGGGCGGCGTTGCCGCGTCCGGACGGCGGGGCGCCACGGTAGGCGTCGTAGCGTTCCAGCTTGGCGAGCAGGCCGGCGTAGGACATCGTGCGGTCGATCTCCACGAAGGCACTGGAGCCGTCGGCCAGGAGCACCACGGCGTCGGCTATGAGGTTCCCGGCCGGGGTGGAGTGGGTGGCTTCCACCCGCCAGTCGGCAGGGTCGGCCGCCTCGGGCTGGTAGAAGGCGATGACGGTGTCAACCAGGGCGAGGCCGTGCTCGCGCAGGCCCCTCTTGCTGGCCGCGACGCGCTTGCCCGTGGTCCGGCCGGTGGTCGGCGCGAGTTCGCCGGAGGCGGCGGCTTCGGCGAGTCCGGCCGGGGTGCAGTACCAGTAGCTCTGCTGGGCACGGTGGGTCCGGCCGACCAGGGACCCGGCGAGCAGATTGCGCAGCGCGCGGCGGAGGTGGTCGGTGCCCTGCTGGTGGGGCAGCAGCAGCGCCTTAAGCTGGCGGGGTGTGGCCAGGCGCAGCCGGGCGAGGGTGATCAGGACCTCGCCCTGCAGGTCCGCGCCGGCCTTCGCCGCGGCCGGCTGCGGGCGCGAGACGCTTCTCCAAACACATTCGTGTTAGGAGAAGAGGAGTTGCAGCCGTCCTGGACGGGCGGACAAGGGGTGTGGCCTGCGACAACGGCCAGATGGCGGCGTGGGGCTGCGGGGGCTGAGAGCGGGGCTCGCAGCAGGTCCCGGTGCGGGGCTCGCTGTCGCGGCGGTGCCCGCCGGGGTCGGCGGGGTGTGCGGGGTGGGATCGGTGGTCATCGTGTCCTCGGCTTCTCTCCAGCCATGCGGACGGGTCGGCAGTCGTCCGGCCCGCACACGGATCTGCAGCACGGGCCGGGACCACCGTGCAGGGGACCCCCTTGACCGCGGTCTAACCGTGGCCCTGTCCAGGAGAAACACGGCAGCGGTCAGGGCGGTAGCAGAGGTGGTCAAGGGGTCATGGCCGGGTTCGTGCTTGGGCCGACCATCCTGGACAAGGGGGCACGGTTTGACCTTTGCAGTCCCGATTCTGGCTTTAACGCTTTGTTTTGGCCCCACTTTTCCGGTCTGGGATGGCCCCATTCAGCGGAGTCTGGTGCTGTCGGAACGGTCTGAGGTGGCCCCGGGTTCCGGTCAGTCCTGGCCCCACTCACGGGCCCTATCGGTCCAGGAAGCGTGGGTCGGCCGTCAGGATGTAGTGGCTGAGGAGTTCGCGGTTGTGGAAGGCGGAGTGCAAGAGGACAGCCAGGTCTGTGAGGGCCTTGAGGTCGCTGCTTGAGACGACGAACGTGCCTGCTTCTGATCCGAAGTGGAGCTTGTCCGCGCTGCCGGGCATGCGCGAACTGACCAGCGACTCGGCCAGCCCCTCCCAGCCGTGACCATGACTCTCGGCGTCGTGCTCCTCGAAGATGTCGGCGACCTGCTCCATGTCGCCGTCGAAGAGATAGAGGCAGTGGGAGGGGTCGGATTCGCCGGTTTCGTCCAGGTGGAACGGGGCCAGGGCTGATGGGTCACTCATGGGGGTGATGGTAGGTGCCCGGGTATTGAGCGGGACCGAGCGGTCCGTCAGGCTGAGCGGGTGTTCGTCTTCGCGGTCCTGGCTTTGGTCTGGGCGAGCCGGTAGGACTCGGTGCCGGTCTCGATGATGGTGCCGTTGAAGGTGAGCCGGTCGACGATGGCCGCGCAGAGCCGCGGGTCGGTGAACGTCTTGGTCCAGCCTCCGAACGATTCGTTCGAAGCGATGGCCACACTGTTCTTCTCCTCCCGCTCGGTCAGAACCTGGAACAGCATCTCGGCGCCCCGCCGGTCGAGCTCGAGATAGCCCAACTCATCAATGCAGAGAAGATCGACGCGGCCGTAGCGGGCGATCGTCTTCGACAGTTGTTTTTCGTCGGCGGCCTCGACGAGCTCGTTGACGAGCTTGGCGGCCAGGGCATAGCGGACGCGGCAGCCGGCCATGGCCGCGGCCGTCCCAAGACCGATCAGCAGGTGGGACTTGCCGGTGCCGGAGTCCCCGATCAGGCAGAGCGGTTCGCCCTTCTTGACCCAGTCGCAGGTGGCGAGGTTGTTGACCACGGCGGGCTCGACGTTGGGGTTGGCGTTGTAGTCGAAGTCGGAGAGCCACTTCTGGCGGGGGAAGCCGGCCGCCCGGATCCGTCGCTCCGAGCGTCGCCGGTCGCGGTCCTCGCACTCGGACATCAGCAGCTCGGCCAGAAACCCCCGGTAAGAGAGCTGTTCGCGTTCGGCGCGGGCGACGAGGTCGGGGAACTGGGCTCGCATGGTAGGCAGCCGCAGGACCCGGCAGGCGGTGTCGATCGCCGCGTCGGAGGCGGTCTCGGTCAGGTTGTGGTGCGGGCCGGTCATGGCACGTCCTTCCTGGAGCGGTTCAGCAGCTGGTCCCAGCGATCGAGAGCGGGCAGGGGACGCTGGTCTGTGGGGAGACGGACGGCCCGGCGAGCGTTCAGGCTGACCACCTCGCTGGGTTCCGGCCCGGGCAGAGCCGGTGCCGGCCCGGTGACCGTCACGGTGGGGGAACGGCCATCGCTCTGAGCGGCCTTGCGGGCTTCGAGGGCGACGATGTCGGCGGCGTGGGCACCGGCAGCGAGGGCGGATCGGATGCCAGCGATCACATCACGGTGTTCAAGGTGGCGGTGCAGCAGGAGCACGTGGACCAGCTGCTTGGTGCCCTCGGTGTCGCCTTCCGCCTTCTTCGCCGCAGCCCAGAATGCTTCGTGGGCGGCGGTGAACGAGCCCTCTCTGCGGGCCTGGTCCAGGGCTTCGGAGCCGGCCATGGCGCCGGGCTTGGCCAGCAGTACTTCGAGGAAGTGGTCCAGGACGACCCGCTCAGCGCCCTTCGCCGTCAGGCGAGGGTGGCGGGCGATCTCGGTGCGACCGTGGAAGATCACCAGGTCGCTGGAGCGGAGCACGACCCGGACGGTGCGGCCGATGAACCGGGCCGGAACCGAATAGCGACAGACCCTCACCGCGATCATCCCGTAGCGGTCCACCCGCGGGGTGAACACGACGCCGGTCTCAAAGGAATCCCGCGGCAGCGGCATCAGCAGCACGGACTCGCGGGCGAAGTCCTGGCCGATCGTGCGGATCCGCATCCCGATCCGCCGGCCTTCCTCCGCCCGCTCAAACTCGGCGAAGGACTCGTTCAGCTCATCCAGCGAGCCCACCCGGGGAACGGGCGTGAGGTAGTTGCGGCGAAAGTATCCGACCTGACCCTCCACTCCACCCTTCTCATGAGCCCCGCGAAGTCCCGGCTCGCAGTAGAAAGGGGTGAGCCCGAAGTGCTGACGGAACTCCGTCCACTTGGGGTGTTCGTCCCGTGACCGGCTCTTGTGGATCACCCGGGAGACCGCCGGGGAGAGGTTGTCGTAGCGGATCTGCCCGCCGGGGACGCCGCCCAGCGTGCGGAAGGCGTGAACGTGGCCGTCCAGGAACGCCTCCTGGCCGCACGAGGTGGTGATGCGGTGCACCGCCTTGCCCGAGTAGGCCAGACGCAGGGCAAAGACGAAGCACTTCGTCCTCTCGCCCGCCAGGTCCACCCATGCCTCGCCGAAGTCGACCTCCGCGTCCATGCCCGGCTGGTTGTGGCGGATCACGAACCCCGCCGCCGGCGCCGCCCCCGCAGCCTCGGCGATCTCCCGGCGCCGACGGGAGACGTAGTCCCAGACCGTGGTGTAAGCGATCTCTGCCCCGCACTCCTGCCGCAGCCGGTTCAAGATCCGCTGGACCGTGTGCCGCTGCTTCGGCGGTGCTTCCAGATCCCCCAGCAGCCACTCGTCGATCGTCTTCTTGAACGGCTCCAACCTGGGCGAGGGCCGAACCGGCGTCTTCCGCGGCCTGGGCACCGGCGACGCCAGAGCCTCGCGTACCAGCCGGCGGTGCACGCCGTACTTGCGGGCCAGTGCCCGAACCGACAGCCCCTCCTGCCACGAGTCACGGCGGATCCGCAGGAACAGCTCTTCCCTCGACAACTCCATCCGGCATCGCCCCCACGCGGTGGCCCACCACGACCGTCCCACCGCCCGCCACCTGGTGGGGCCAGTTCAGACCGGAACAACCCCCGAACGCTCCCGTACGCCCCCAGGGGTGGGGCCAACTCAAGCCGGAAAGTGGAGCCAAATCAGAGCGTTAATGCCACGATTCGCCGGTTTCGGCTCGGGAGAGCTTTCTGGCCTCTCCACAGGCTGGCGGGCCGACCCTGCTGGGACGTCGCCGTGACCGGCACGGCGCCCGTACGTCAGGAGTTGCCCATGTCCCCGATCGTTCCCTCGCTGCCGCCGCGCCTGGTCCAGCTCGGCTTCGACTACGTCCTGGCGGTGGAGGCCGGAGACGACGCCACGGCGGCGCGGCTCGCGCCCGAGGTGGAGCAGGTGCCGGGACTGCTGCCCGGCGTCGCGGAGTTGGTCGTCTCTCCCGTGACCGCGCTGTCCGACGACACCGAGCCCTGCGCCGACTTCTTCGTCCTGGACGAGGTCGGTGTCCTCTACCTGATGGCGATCCGCGGACGGGCCACGTGCGCCCCGCGACGGCCGCGCCGGGCATCGCTCGCACCCTCGCGCACTTCGTCGGCCAGGTCCTCGCCGACGCACCGACCGACGTCGTCCCGGCTCTGCAGACACTGCGCGACGAACAGGTGGCACAGGCCCGCGCGGTGGTGGAGACGTGGTGGCCCTGCACCGCTGACCGCACCACCGCACCCGGTGGGAGCGCACCGGTGCGGTGGTGCGCGCATCACGTCCATCCGGTGCGCCTCCACGAGGTGGGCGGTGCGCGCACCAGTGCGGCCGGCGCGCGGGAGTGGTGCGCACCGGGTGGACGCGGTGCACTGGAGAGAGCCCGCGTGGAGGCGGTGCGCACCACCGCGCCGGGTGCGCACCACCGGGTCACTCAGTGGCCGGCCTCCCGGCCGCGGTGCGGTCCGGGCTCCTGCGGGCGGTGCGCCTGCTGGTCGTTCGGGCGCACCGCGTCGGCATCGGCCTGTGCGGTGCGGCGGTCCGTGCGGGCGAGGGAGTCGTTGGCCATCTTGGCGCCGACCTCTTGGAGGCAGCGCAGGCGTTCGGCGGTGAGATCGAGGGCTTCTACGTCCGTGCGGGATTCCCGCAGGGCCCGCAGCGCCGTCATGTCGATCGCTCCCCTGCAGTCGGCCTTCGGCTCCTGGTCATCGTGCTCGGGGTCGGCCGGCTCGGGCGCGAGCAGCTGCTCGGGCATCGCCGCCTGCTGGTGGGCGACGACGTCGTACGCCCGGCCCCGCACCACGGTGGCGGTGGCTGTGGTGGTGCGCAGCTGCTCGCGGACCACCGCGCCGGCGAGGACAGCGCGCTTGTACTGGAGCGGGATGCGGGGGATCTCCCACTCCCCCGCGTCCCGGCACGGGGGCCGGTGCGCGGCCGGGTCGCCGTGATCGGCCGGGGGGTGTCGGTCCGGGTCGGGCGCCGGGGTGGGTGGTCTGCGGCGGGCGGTGAGGTCGGACAGGGCCCACCGGGCGGTGTAGAGGCGGTAGCCGGCTTCCCGGCCTCGTACGGTCTTCGGCTCGGTGATGTCCAGGCAGTGGGTGGCGATGGCGGCGGCCACCACCTGGTCGTCCAGGCCGGGGTCGCGACGTTGGCCGCGCAGGACGAGGGCGAGGTGGCGGCGGGCTTCGGCGAGCAGGTGCCGGCGGTGGAAGCGGCCGCCCTGGTTCATCACGAACACGGTCGCGGTGACGTCGACGGCCGCCAGCGCGATGTCGACCACGGCGACGACCCGGGCCCGGATCGCGGCGGCCGCGGCGCGGGCGTGCTCGAGGAGGGAGGTGATGACGTCGGCGGCGACACCGGAGGTGAGGATCGCGCTCACCTTCCACCACACGCGCAGCTGCGCCAGCGGCCGGGTCTTCTGCTTGGGCGGGCGGGTCTTGCGGGCGGCTATGGCATTGAGCTTGGCGCGGGCCCGTTCGGAGACGACGGGCAGGAACCGCGGTTCGCCGTCGTCGTCGACGGCGGTGACGTACTCGTGCTCCAGATCCTCGAGGCAGGCGGCGATCTGGTCGCTGCGCCGGGCAGTCCAGCGGATCAGCTCGTGCGGGACGCCGGCTATCTCCATCACAGGCCTGCGTCCCGGGGTGACGGTGCGCGGCTCGGTCGCCAGCCCCAGCGCCTCGCAGAGCTCAGCGGCCACCAGCTCGTTGTAGAGGGCGGAAGCCGCGACGGTGTTCTCGTGGAGGGCTGTGGTGTGGATCGAGCCCCACGTCCCGTCCAGGCGCTGACCCTTCACGGACAGCAGCAGATGGTCATGCAGGAGCGGCCGTCCGGAGCGAGCCTCGTAGTGACGGAAGCGGGCGGCGACCAGACCGCCGGGCGGCCGCACCCGGTAGACGCCGTCCTTGCCATACCGGATCACCGCTACCTCGTCCTCAATCCACTCCAGCACCCGCCCGATCGCGTACTCGTGCGCGGCCTCGATCACCCGCCGGGTCTCCTCGTCCCCGAGCGCCCACAGGAGGTAGATCGTCGGCTGCGGCCGGAAGACGAGGTCCGCCCCGGTCACCGTCACCCGGCGCCCGAGGGCGCCGGCCTTGAACGCCTTCTTCGGGGAGTCGCCCGCGGCGAGCTTGTCGGCCTCGATCCGGTCCGCGTACGGGTGCCGGCCCCGCTCACCGAACAGGTTCCGTAGCTGGTCCTCGGTGACTTCCTCCCCCGACGCGAGTCCGAGCACGGCCAGGCCGCGGCCCATCCAGCGCCCGGCCGGGACCCCGGCCTGCTCCTGGGCGACGCGCAGCGGCGCACCCGCCGGGCGGCGGCCGTCACCGACCACGGTCTCACGCAGGTAGTAGCGGTACATCTGACCGGCTCGGATCACCCTGATATCCACTGTCATGCAGGCCACGACACACGGCTCTGACCTGCAAGAAAAGGCCGATCAGCTGGATGTCCCGCCAGGCGGGAGCAACGGCTGAGCTCTCTTCACCGGAGTCCGCCGGGCGGGAAGCGGCGCCGGGCCGGGCACGAATGTCATAGCTCTCTCTGGCAGCCCGCACATCCTGGCCCGAACGACACCAGCTAGCACCGCTGAGCATCACCACGCGGCAAGGAAAGAGCACCGCCAAGGAAGCACCGCCTACCCAGCCCCCGGCAACCGCCGGGGGCTTCGTCGTGCTGCCCGGAGGAGACGACCGTGCCCACCTTCGAGACCCGCCCCCGCTTCACCGCCGACCTCCAGCACCTAACCCCCGCCCAGCGCCGGCGCTTCCGCCGCGTCGTCCTGGACGCCTTCGTGCCCGACCTGCGCACCGGCCGCCAGTTCCGCCCCGGCTTACGCATCAAGGGAGTGCGCTGCGCGCCGGGCGTCTACGAACTCACCTGGGCGCCGGACGGACGCGCGACGTGGTCGTACGGCCGGGCCGTGGTCGCCGGGCTCCCCCACGTCATATGGCACCGGATCGGGACCCACAGCATCCTCGACGGGTCCTTGGCCGATCGCCGTCGTTGAGGCTCGGGGATGGAGCGGATCACGGCGGTCATCGTGTGATCAGCGCGCACCACCTCGCGGTCACATCTCGTTGGGCGGGGCATGAAGCGGACTACCGGGCCGGGCCGGGTCAAGGCGCTGGCGGAGCGGCCGTAGTGGCGGCATACACGCTGGCCGACGTCGCGGCCCGTCAGGCTGGAGCGCGGACGCGGTGGAGGACGTGGCCGCCGCCCTTGATGTCCTGGCCGGTATGCTCGCCCGGCTCGATCGCGGAATGCGCGGAGGTTCTCTCCGTCATGCCGATCGTCGCGGCCCCCATGGTCGAGCGCGCCGAACAGGCAGCAGCCGGGACGAACGAAGCCGTCGTCGGCGGCAGCGGGATGGCCGGGACGAGCGCTGCGCCAGGCACTTACCGCTCGCGGTCTGACCCGGCAGCGTGTCCACAAGTTCGGTGCCGCGCTGGACACCATGACGCTGGACGCACCCGAGGCGCAGGCCTCGGCCGGCCTCCTCAGCCGACGCGACGCCCTCCCCCGACAGAAGCCGCGGAGGACGATGACGGCTGGGGGTCTGAGCGGGGCGGCCCCCGTTGCGGGGCGGGGCTGGGACGGCGAAGGGTGTGTCCGCCGGTGACGTTGTCGCTGGACACACCCCTCGAGTTGGTTGTCGCTCAGCCGGCGGAGGCCGCTTGGCTGTCCCGGTGTCTGAGGAGCAGGTCGAGCATCTTGCTGAACTCGTCGGGCGGCATTTTGCGAATCAGATGGTGCGCGGCCGCTACACCGTCCTCGTAGGGGAACCGTCGCAGCTGCGGACTCGGGCTCTGATCGTCACCAACCGGGAGGGCTCGCGGCTCGGGGACAATTTGCCTGGGCTCGTCGTCCTGGCGCTGATCGTTCCCGGAGACCGCAGATGCCTCAGCCGGATTATCACGGCGTGATAGCGGGTCCTCTCCCTCCTTCTGAGCCGCTGGCGCTGCCGGCTTGGCCCCCTGTTGCCGCCTTTGACGCTCGGCAGCGGCACGTTCATCCGCTTTGCTCTTCTGCTCGGCGGGGGAGAGCTTGCCCAGGTTGCGGACGTGCTCCACCGTCCGCGCCCCTGTCATGAGGTCCTTCTGGAGTTCGGGGGACAGTTTCAGCAACGACAGCTTGCTGGAGATCGTCGCCTGGGAGATGCCGAGGCGCTTGGCGGCCTTGGTCTGGGATCCGTAGTGGTCCACCAGCTGTTGAAGGGCGTGGGCTTGCTCAAGGTCAGTCATGTCGTCGCGGTGGTAGTTCGCGATGAAGGCCGACTCGAGGAGTGACTGGTCAGTGCTGACCCGGGCGTCGTCGACACGGACGGGGATGGTGGCCAGCCCCACGCGCCGCGCGGCCTCGAGGCGCCGGTGGCCGTCGACGACGATGTACTGCGTTCCCTCGTCCAGGTCGTCGGCGCGGTGGGGGCGGTCGCGCAGATAGGCGTCGGTGGTGGCCACGACGATGGGCAGGATCACTCCGACTTCACGGACCGACTCGACGGTCTCGTCAAGGTTGCGGAGGTGGTTGCGGGGGTTGTCCGGGTTCTCGCTGATGAGCGTCACCGGCAGCTCGTTGATCGCTGCGGTGGCCGCGCTGTTGCCGCCAAGGGTGCGCTCGATGGCGTTGCGGCGGGAGCTCCGAGCGCCGCGGGCTGCGCCGAACGCGGGTGCGGTCCCGAGGGAGTCGGCCTTGCTCAACGGGTTGCTCCCCTCGCTACTTGCCGCATGGCTTCTGCCTGGTCGCTGTGTGGGGCGTAGGAGAGCAGCGGCATGCGCTTGCGGACAGCTTCGCGCTGTTCCTTCAGGTCGCCGATGACGGCGAGGACGGCTGGGTCACCGATGGCCTTCCAGCTGTCCAGGGACGAGGTCGCGACGTAGCCGCGGCGTGAGTCGTACTGGTTCACGACCAGGCCGAGGTAGTCGACGTCGATGGAGAGGTCGTCGCAGAGGTCTTCGATCTGCTGGGACAGCATGGTGTACGCGGTGGCGGAGGAGTCCTCGGCGAGGACGGGGATGATGACGCCGGAGACACCGACGGCTTCTCCGCGGCGTCGTCGTCCGTAGTACAGGGCGGCGTCCATGGCGATGCCGAGGCTGGGCGGGCAGTCGATGATGATGACGTCGTAGTCCGCTTCGAGGGGGCGCAGGGCCATCTCGAGGGCGGCTTCCTTCTGGAACCCGCGCTTCTGGGTGGCGACGACGGCGATCTTCGCGTCGAGGAGGAAGCCGTCGAAGCAGGCGGGCAGGACGTGCAGGCGCTTCCCGAACCGCGGGTCCTCTATGGCGACGACCAGGTCCCGCAGGTCGCCGTGGCCTTCGCCGCACATGTGCGAGACGAGGCTGTCGTGGTCGGGTTCGATCTGCGGGACGCCGAGCTGCTCGCTGAGGTGTCCCTGGGGGTCGAAGTCGACGATGAGGACTCGTTTGCCTGCTTCGGCGTAGGCCTGGGCGATGCCTGCCGAGATGGCGGTCTTGCCTACGCCGCCCTTCTGGTTGCCGACGATTTTCCGTTCGGGGTCGGTAGTGCTCGCGCCGTGCTGCGGGGAGGGGTGTGCGTCGAGCCAGTCACGGATGGACTGGGCCAGACCCTGCGTGTAGGAGACGTTGCGGCTGGCACAGGTGCCCTTGAAGTCCTCGTACAGGCCTGGAGGCAACCAGGTGGAGAACGACCTGGCGCCGGTTGTGTCGACTTCCGCACTCGGTGAGGTGCGGGCACGCCAGTCCGTGATGGCCGCCTCGACAGCGTCCTGGATGTCCAGGGCAAGTTCGGCGGCACGTACTTTGAGTTGTTGCTGGAGCGCCGAGGGCAGCTTGGACGCTACCTTTTCCCGGTCTCCGTCTGGGTAAGGAGAGGCCATGGCGTCACCTTACTGACTTTCATGACCGTCGTGGTACCCGACTCGGGTGTTTTGACTGGCTTTCACCAGCGCGAGGAACGACGGCTCCCGATTATCACGGCGTGATATTCCGGGGCGGGTCGTGTGCGGGACAGCTCGCACAACACAAAAGCGGCTCTTGCCTTCACAGCAGAGCTCGTGAAGGGCGCCGCGGGCAGCCTGCGGCGAGCATCGCGGTGAACTCAGCGACGGCCTTCTGCTCGCCGGGGTGGAGGGGGCCGCTGCCGTGTCCGCATCTGCGAAAACGGGCGGTCGCGAGCGCACCGTCCGGCGGTACAGCCGGGCGCGGATCCGGTAGCGGAGGGAGGCGCGCTCCTCGCGCTCCTTGATGGCGTCGGCGAGCAGTTCCTCGAGCTGGGTCATCTGCTCTTCGGCGAGCCACTGGGGCTGGTAGTCGTCGCCGCGACGGACCGGGCACAGGTGGTCGTGTCCGGCGTACTCAAGCCACGGCACGCAGGCGGGCTGGGTGGGATCCTCGCCGATGCCGGAGCTACGGGCAGCGGGTGAAGTGGTAGTCGATGGGGGCGCCCGCGTGGAGGTCGGAGTGGAGCTGGGCGAGGCCGCGGACCCCGAGCTCGCGCAGCAGGGCGTCGACGGTGAGGACCTGGCGGTCGATGCCGGTGTGGTGGTAGTCGCCGAGCATCGTCACGCGGTGCACCAGGCGAGGCTGAAGCGGTCGACCGGGACGGTGTAGCTGCTGGCCCACGGGTCGCCGGGTTGGGGGTGGCGGGCGGCGGGGCCGGCGCGGTGAGCGGGATGCCCAGGGCGATGAGCTGGGTGGTGACTTCGGCGGTGCGGCGGGTGAACTGGTCGAAGATGGTGGTGGGCATCGGCCCTCACCTGGACGGGGCCGCCGGGACCGTGGTGGTCCCGGCGGCCGGGCGGACGGGGTGTCAGCGGGAGGCCGGGGTGCGGGCGGCCTTGTGGCTATCGCGGTGCGCGCTCTGCGCCTGCTCGGCGAGCGTGCGCAGGCCGCGGGACTCGCCGACGGCTCCGTGTTCGCTGCACATCACCTGGTAGCGGGTGCGGCCGGTGCAGCCGGCGTTGGGGTCTCGGGGCTTTCCGGAGGGGGCGATGGCGTGGTCGCAGACGCTGCCGTCGCGGTGCTGGGGGTCGATCCAGATACGGATGCGGGCCACGAAGGGTCCTTCCGGTGCTCGGCGGGTCGGGTGAGTCGGGTCAGTCCCGGGTGGTCATGAGGGCGAGGGCCGCGGCGACGGCGTCGGTGAGGGTGGTGCACACCGGGACGCCGTGGCGGCGGGCGACGTAAATCAGGTACCGGTTGCGCTCGGGGTTGGGGCAGTCGGGCGGGCATCCGAGAACAGTCCGGCCGCTGCCGACGTCCAGGCCGAATTCCACGTTGGTGGTGAAGCCGGGGAGCACGGCGAGGTCGCGGGGGATCCAGAAGAGGATCGCTGTGGCGGTCGCTCGGGCGTGGGTCTCCCAGTCGACCTGGGTCTCGTAGCGGTCGGCGCGCTCGCCGTCGCGGGACTCGGGGCTGAGCACAGTCAGCGGCTGTCGGCCGGTCCACTGCATGGTGAGGGCGCGGACGGCGTCGGGCCGCCAGGACGGGACGGGCGCGCTCTTGTCGGGGGTGGGCCCGGCGAGGAACACGGACGGTCCGGCCGGGATGGCCTCGCGGGCCATGACCAGGTTGACGCTGCTCATGCGACGGCTCCGTTCTGCGCGGCGGCGCGGGCGGTGTGCTGCGGGGTCCAGGGCAGGGGCAGGCCGTCGTGCTCCTGGCGGGGGACGACGTGGACGTGCAGGTGCAAGACGGTCTGCGTGGCGGCCGCGCCCTTGGAGATGATCAGGTTCGCGGCGGGCAGGTCGGCCATGAGCTCGGCGGCGCGGCGCATGACCGTGGCGGTGACGTCCGGGTCGGTGCCGGCGTCCTGGACGTGGACGCGGGGCAGGACCATGACGTGGCCGTCGGTCACGCCGCCGGACCGGGGGCGGATCGCGAGGGCGTCGGGCCATTCCCGGACGATCGCAGCCGGGGCGGTCCCGGCCGCGATCGCGCAGAACGCGCACGGGGGCTGTTCGGTCGAGGGCACGGGGCTTCTCCTGTCGGTCTGGTGGACGCGGGTGCCGCGCCCGTCCGGCGCGACGGGCGCGGCACTACGGGAGGGTGGCTAGGGGGTGGTGGTGTCGGCGATGACGAGGAACTCGTCGGAGGACATGTCCATCACGACGTGGGCGATCTGGCCCTGGGCCTCCTGGCGGGCGGTGTACTCGTCGGCAGGCATGGAGCCGCGGGGGTGGCCGGCGGGGAAGGTCTTCAGGACGGTGCGGGGCTGGTCGGACATCTGGGCGTCTCCCGGTCAGCGAGAAGAAGCTGGACTTCGTCGGATCGGCGCGGCGGTTCCGTTACTCGCCGCCGGTGGCCTGTCGGCGCTCGAAGGCGTCGATCAGGTCGCCCAGGTCGTTCGGTTCGGGGGCGGTGCCGACCCAGTCGCCGTGCTCGGTGAACACCTCCACCGGGGTGTCGTCGTCGAACCAGCACAGGTACGGCCCGTACCGGTCGATGACGGCCGTGGCGACGGCTGCGGCGGGGTCGGCCAGCAGGGGTGCGGTCTCCAGGACGGTGAGGGCGGTGACGGCCAGCCACATCGGCTCGTCCGGCCTGCGGGGGAGCCGGAGGTGACCGGTGACGCGGAGCTTGTCGCCGGGGACCAGGTCGTGGATGACCGCGCGCGCCATCACCGGGTCGGCGACGCTGCAGGGCAGGATCATCTCGTCCGTTCGCTCGTCCGTCGGGGAGACGGTGAGCCGGAACCGAGCCGTCGATCCGTGCAGGTCGCCGGGCACGGTCTCCTCGTCCAGGTAGCCGTCCAGCGCTATCGCGTCGTCGCCGGCCATCACGCGGCCGCCTTCGTGGTGAGGGCGGCCTTGAGGACGGCCCAGTTCTGCGCCTGCCGGGCCGGAGTCATCGGCTCCTTCCACGGCTCGTAGGGGGCCGGGCGGGTGGGGATGAGCTCGAGCTCCAGGCGGGCCATCACCGCCTCGCGGACGGTCGGCGGCGCGTGGCGGGCGGCCCGCTGCTTCTCCTGTCGGCGGCGGTCCTGTTCGGCGACGACGCCGACCCAGTCGTCACCGAGCCGCTCGCGGAGGCCCCGGCGGAGGCGGTTGCGGTCGCGGTGGGTGGTGGCCGCCCACACCCCGGTCGGCGTCAGGTGTGGGTTGGCCAGGGCCCACTTCAGGCAGCCGGCCGCGATCGGGCAGGCGCCGCAGGCCCGCTTGGCCAGGTTCAGGGCGGCCGGGCGGGCGGTGCCGGTGACGTCCTCGATCGCGAACAGCCTCGGGCTGGTCTGGCAGGCCAGTGGGTTGGAGGCGGTGGGGAAGGGGATCCGGGGGTCGGCGACCCGGTCCGTGACGGTCGGGCTGCCGGTGCGCGTGCCGCTCATGACGTGACCTCCGTGAGCTGCGGGGCGAGGTGGGGAAGCTGGAGCAGGACCTGCTCGAACAGCGGCAGCGGGACGCGCCAGGGTCCGAGCTGTCCGCCGCACGGGATGGGCAGGGCCAGGGCGTGGACGTCGGCGAGGTCCAGGTGGACGCGGTCGGGCTGCGCCCAGGGGCTGCACGGCTCGCCGGGGTCGGTGTGGGAGCCGTTGATCCGGACGATGCCGAGGACCGCCCGGGTGGGGAGCTCGCGGTCGCGGATGGTGCGGGCGACGAGCGGGAGGCGCAGGGCGGGGCGGTCGACGGTGGCTCCCGCGTGCAGCAGGTACCAGCCCGGGGCCCAGGCCCGGGGCCGGTTCTCCACCCGCTTGTCGCCGTGCAGGATGCAGGCCGCCCAGGGCTGCTTGACGGTGATGCCTCGGATCCGGTCCGGGGCGTAGAGCGTCGGCGTCATGCGGCCTGCCTCCACACCGCCGTGCCGGGCCGTCCCGAGCGGCGGCCGTTGACGGACGGCACCGTGGTTTGGGCGGTCGTCGCGATGACGGCGCGGCCGGTGTGCTTGCCGTCGTAGAGGGCGGCGTCGGCGGCCCGCTGCAGCACGGCGAGGTCGCGGGATCCGGCGACGTCCGGGGTGGCGGCGCCGACGGAGGCGGCGACGTCGATGCTGCGGCCGTCCTCGAGGACGACGGGGGTGTGCAGCATCCGGACCAGCTGGGCGAGGCGGACCTCACGCCTGGCCGGGTCCAGGCGCACGACGGCGGCGAACTCGTCGCCGCCGAGCCGGCCGACTGCGGCGTGCGGGCCGGACCAGGCGGCGAGCCGGTCCGCGGTCACCCGCAGCACCATGTCCCCCGCCGCGTGCCCGAGGCTGTCGTTGACGGCCTTGAAGCGGTCCTGGTCGACCAGGACCACCGCGACCTCGTCGCCGTGGCGGCGCAGGAGGCGCTGGGCGTGGGCGGTGTAGGCGTCGCGGCGCAGCAGTCCGGTGAGCGGGTCGCGGCGGGCGGCGGCGATACGCCGGTGGAGGGCGACCGCGTGGACGGTCCAGCCGGTCAGCGGGAGCGCCGCGGCGGTGATGAGGAGAGTGCGGGAAGGCTGCCGTAAGGCGGCGAGGGAGTGCATGATGGTCTCCGTCCTGCCCGTGAGGGCGGATAAGAGAAGGCACACCCTCCTTGGCTGCCAGGCGATAGGGGGTGTGCCTTCTGCGTGTGCGGGGTGGTGGGCCGGGCTGTCCGGTCCTCCGCACCGCCCCACCCGGCCGGCGGGGCGCCGGGGGTGGGGCGGCACGGGGAGCCGTCAGGTGCGGTCGGGCTGCTGGCGGTCGTGGAGGGTGAGGAACTCGGTGCCGAGGGCGGCGTCGGCGAGGATCACGCGGAGGATCGAGGCGATGCCGTCGCGCTCGATCGGACCCAGGCGGTCCCACAGTTCGTGGGCGTCGCCGTGAGCGCTGACGGCTCGGACGTATTCGGCTTCCGTGGTGGCCGTGTGCGTGGTGCCGCACCGGCCGCAGCGGAAGACGGCTTCGTCCCAGGGCATTGGCTGCTGAGGTGTCGCCGTGTCTTCCGTGGTGCGTCGGGGGGCCGGCTGCGCCCAGGTCTGCCGGAGTTGCTGGGTGAGCCACCGGATGTCGGCGGGGGCGGCCGCAAGGAATTCACCGAGCGGGAGGGACTGGCCTCCGCTGTCGCCGAGGACCGCGACGGGGTGGCCGGTGCTGTTCTCGATGAGGCCGGCGTCGCCGTCCCTCTGCCGCCAGCCGTCGGGGACGGCCTGCAGGCGGGTTTCGATGGCGGCCAGGCGGTCGGGCACGGACTCCCGGTGTTCTCGCGGGGTGTCTGTCGTCATGCGGTTCTCCGTATCGGGTGCGGGGCCGGGCTGTCCGGTCCTCCGCACCGCCCCACCCGGGCGCGCGGGGCGTCGGGTGGGACGGCACGAGGAGCCGTCAGGGTCGGCGTGGGTCAGACAGCCAGGGCGGCGGGCTTGTCCAGACCGACGCCACGGAGCGCATCCAGGAGGTAGGGCTCGAAGCGGGTCTGGTGCTGGGCGGCGACGGCAAGGCCGACCGCGCGACCGTAGGCGTACAGCTCGGCCGCCCGGCTGAAGCCGGCGCCCTCGAGGCCCTGGTCGACGGTGTTGCGGGCCAGGTGCTCGATCCAGCTCTGGGCGGCCGACTCGCGACGCGAGTGCGAGACCGAAGCGGCCACCGCCTCCGCCCACCGTCCGCTGGCGCAGGTGCGGCCGCCCACCTGCTCCCAGTTCCAGCGCCGCTCGCCCATGCGTCAGCCTCCGCGACGACACGGATCTGGTGGGACAGCAGGCGGTAGGGGTAGTGCCGCTGCGACCAGTTGCCGGTCTCGCCGACCGGCTCCACGATCCACAGCCGGACCGGCCAGGTGACGGGCCAGATGCCGGTGTCCTCCAGGGCCTCACCGACGCGCTTGACCATCCGGAAGTACGAGAAACGGGTCTCGTCGTACCACTTGTTGCGGCAGGGGTTGGGGTGGTCGACGACCTGGCCGACGCCGGTGGCGAGGTTCACCGGCGTCCCGGCCTGTCGGGACATCTCGATGACGCCGTCGGCGGGGGTGGTCATGTACCAGGTGACGGGCTTGCGGGCCATGCTGTCCTCCACTGGGTGGTGGCGGCTGGAGCCGCTCACGGCTGGATGTTGATCCGGATGCGCGGGTCGCCCGCGCCGGTGTGAACGGTGCGGCGGTGCGCGGCGAGGCCGGCGCTCCCGCCCTGCACGGGCAGATGGCAGTCGGGGCAGCCGTGCCACCAGTCCTCCCCGGCCGGGAGTTCGGCCGGGGTGAGCGGGTGCGGGTGCGGGCCGTCGGCAGCGCGGCTCACGCGCTGACCGCCTGCGCACCCCGCACGTCTCGGCCGACGCGACCGCCGTCGTCCAGGTCGTCGTCCTGGTCGTGGTCGTCAGAGCTGCCGTGGACGGTGCAGACGGTGTCCGGGTGCGGCCGGCTGCTGGTGTGCGCGACGAGCAGGTCGGTGACACTGTGGACGGCCTGCCACGCGGGGCCGGTGCAGTCGTCGTCGTACGGGCAGCACACCAGCAGGTCGAAGCCGAGGTCGCCCTCGCCGTCGACGTCGGTGCGCAGGGCGAGGACCAGGCGGTCGGGCCCGATCCGGATCTCGCCGACGCGGTCACCGCTGGCGAGGGGCGAGTTGTCCCGCCACTGCCACAGCGGCAGCACTTCCGCGCCGAAGAATCGGCGGACCAGCAGCAGACCATCGCCCAGGCCGTCGCTGCCGTCCCAGCCGAGCTCGCGGCGGCGGGTGTCGCTGGCGCGCTGGAGCAACGGCTCCAGGCGGTGGATGTTGTCGGCGAAGACGACGTGGTCGAAGCCCTCGTCGCGCAGGTGGGGGAAGGCGGCGACCATGGCGGCGTGCTGGGCGAGGACGGCCTGTTCGGGCACGCGCCGACTGGCGGGCCGGCCCGTCTGGCGCTCGATGCACACGGAGGTCGGGGTGGGGACGAGCAGCGCGACGGCGGGCACGCCGTGGCGGCGGGCGGCCGTGATCAGTTCGGTGCGCACGGTGGCGTCGGTGTTCGTGGCGTCGACCACGGTGGTCTTCCCGCGGGCGAGGCGGGCCTCCAGGACGGCCTGGAGCGCGAACGCGGCGTCGGCGGTCGCCTCCTGGCATCCGGCGTCGTCGCTGACCAGCGCCCGGAACCGGTCGAGTTCGAGGACCTGGGTGTCGGGCCAGGTGCTCGCCCACGTCGACTTGCCCGCCCCGGCCGCGCCGATGAGGACTACGAGGGCCGGGTCGGGGATGGTGGTGTCGAGCGGCTGCATGATGCCGTCGAAGGTGGTCTTCACAGTTCTCCTTGTCGGTGGATGAGCGGACGGTCGTGCCGGGCCGGGCGCGACCGCCCGTTGGGTGGTGGAGCTCCGGGACGGCCGGGCCTCACGCCGGCGGCCGTCCCGGGCGTCTCAGCTGCCGCCCGCGTGGGCGGCGGTGGCGCGGATGGCGTCGGCGAGCAGCACGGTCAGCTCGTGGCCGTGGTCGATGGCTTCCTCCAGGCGCTCGATGACCTAGCCGGGCAGGCCGCGGTTGCGGGCGCCGGTGAGGACGCCCTCGAGGTAGAGGACGTCGGCGAGGATCCGGCCGCGGACGTCCAGGACGCCGGGCTGCACGGCGAGGACGTCGTCGTTCTTGGCGGTGGCGAGGGCGGCGTGGTCGGCGGCCTCGCGGTAGGCGGTCTCGGACTGCTCGGTGAGCAGCGCGCCGACCTCGGTGGTGGTGCCGAAGGCGCGGCGCCAGCCGAAGCGAGCGGCTGCGGCGTCCATCAGGGAGCGGCGGGTGAGCGGCACGGTGACCTCCAGGGGAGGGCCGGTCGCCAGGTCCGGGTGACCGGGCGGACACCGCATGTCCCCGCCCACCGGGGTGGTCGGCGGCGGGGGACGCACGGAGAGCGCCGGTCAGGTCCTCCGGGACCGGGGCTTGGGCTGCCGCGCGAGTCGGCTGTCCTGGGCGGCTGCCGGGTGCACGGCGGACAGGAGGGTGTGGAGGGCGGCGCCGGGGTGGCTGTACTCGTTGGCGGGTCGGCCGCAGGACCAGCAGTCGGCCTCGTCGCCGCGCCAGGTGACCTGGCAGAGCGAGCACAGGAAGGTGGGCTTCGGCTGGGCGAGGGGGCGGCGCTGGCCGATGCGGCGCATCACCGCGGCCGTCGTCGGGCTGGGGGCGGGCAAGTGGGCGTGAGGCATTGGTTCCTCAATCCGGGATGGGTTGGGCCGGGGTGGCCGGCGGTTTCCAGGCCGGGCCGGCCACTCCGGGGTCAGCTGGGGGTCTCGCGCGGGTACCAGGTGCGGACGGTCTCCCGGCTGACGCCGGTGCGCGCGGCGACGACGTAGCCCGGCAGGTGACCGAGCATCAGGCCGGCGGCGAAGCGGGCCTCGTCGCGGGTGAGCGGGCACCGCTCGCCGCGGACGGCGCGTTCGACGGCGTTCATGTCGGTGCAGGCCAGGCCGTCGGCGGTGGCGAGCCACACGGTCGGCGCCGCGATCGGCGGCAGCGGCACCGGGTCGTAGACCTGTGTGGTGGGCATCAGCGGAGGTCTCCTTGTCAGCCGAGGACGGCCGCGACGGCTGCGGCCGCGAGGAGGGCGAGCGCGGTGAGGATGCAGTCGACCGCCCGCCGCAGCCGCACGTACTTCGCGACGGCGAGGCCGGACAGGGCGCGGATGCGGGTGGCGCGGGTGTCCTCCCGCAGGGAGGCGAGGACCGCGCCCTCGGTCAGGCGCGCCCAGAGGGGGAAGCCCTCCTGGACGACGCGGCCGCGGCCGCCGAGGTTGGGGCGCACGACCAGGAGGAGGAGCACGGCCGCCGCGGCGAGGGCGAGGACCGCGCCGCCGCCGATCGCCTGCGCGGTGCCGGGGAGTGGCTTTCCGGCGAGGGTGGCGAGGCCGGCCAGGGTCGCGCCGGTGAAGGCGAGCAGCAGCGAGGCCTTGGTGTCGCAGCGGGCGATCTGGGCGTCGACGCTCGCGCACGCGGCGTCGAGGTTCTTGTCCAGGTCGACGAGCGGGACGGCGGAGGGGGCGATGGTGGGGTCGGTGCTGGTGGTCATGAGGAGTCGTCCTTCCCGGGCCGGGCTGTCCGGTCCTCGGCGCCGTCCCCGCCCCGGGTGTGCGGGCGGGGACGGCACGGGGGGCCGTCAGACGGTGCCTGGTCAGGTCGCCTGCCGGGTGGCGTCCGCGAGGATGTCGGCGTGGTCGAACGCGAGGACGGGCAGTGCGTCGAGGGGCCACCATCGGGCGGCGGTGGCGTCGTCCCCCGCTTTCGGCGGTACGGGCGCGGGCAGGGTGGCCGTGTAGGCGACGGTGACGTACCGGCCGCGCGGGTCACGGCCAGGGCCGTCGTACACGCCCGTCTGCCGCAGATCGGCGGTCGGGACGGTGATGCCGGTCTCCTCCTCGAGCTCGCGGGCGGCGGCGGCGAGGCTGGTCTCGCCGGCGTCGACGTGGCCGCCGGGCAGGGCCCAGCAGCCCTCGAACGGGTCCCAGCCCCGCTCGATCAGCAGGACGTGTCCGGCGGCGAGCAGGACGACGTCGGCGGTGTAGCGGATGGTCTCTTCGGTGGGCATGGGTGGGGTCCTCTCGGATCAGGCGGCGAGCAGCTGCTCGGCCGGGGGAGTGATGTAGGAGGCGGGGTCGGCGGGGGTGCCGTCGAAGCACTCCAGGCATGACCCCAAGGTCTTCAAGGGGATGCAGTGGAAGTAGCGGCGGCGGCAGGTGCCGCATGTCTGGCGCTTGGCCATCGCGCGGTCGAGCGCGGCCTCTTGGGCGAGGCTCGGCGTGCGCTTGGGCAGGGCGAGGTCGATCCGGTACAGCCACGCGAAGCGCTTTCCGCCGCGGCATTCGATCCGGGCGACCGGCTCCTGGCCGCCGGGGCGCAGGCCCATGTCGCGCAGCTGGCGGCGGGTCGCGAGTCCTGCCGGTGCCTGCCGCCACCGGAACGACGGAAAGCGGCCGTCGTCGTACAGGTCGATGTCGACCTGGTCGTGCTCGTCGTCGCAGGTCTGGTGCGCGGGTCGGGTGGTGCCGGGCGGGTGGGGCACGGCCTGTTCCTCCTCGGTGGCAGCAGAGCTGCGCCCCGTCGCACGAGGCGGCGGGGCGGGCGTGTGGGTGGGCCGGTCGGCCTGTCCGGTCCTCGCCCGCGCCCGCCGGTGGCGGGCGAGGACCAGGTGGAGCGACCGGAGGTCAATCCCGGAGCGGGCAGTTGGTGTGCGGGTGCTGGTCAGCGGAGGGTGCCAAGGGCTGGACGGGAACGTGGATCTCCGGCTTGACGGTGACCTTCGCCGGGCGCCAGGCGACGACGCGGTGGCGCAGGGTCAGGCCACGCAGGGCGAACGCGGACAGGAGCGTCCAGGCGAGGGCGGCGAGGCTGGCCGCGACGGGGCGGCTGGTGTCCGGGGTCGCCGTCCAGACCATGAACACGGTGGCTGCGCCCCATGCCGTCCACATCGCTCGCGCTCCGTTGTTGCGGGTGAGGAAGCCCAGGAGCAGGCCGGTGATGCCGGTGAGCAGCCACAGCGTGTAGACGGTGGAGGCTGCGACCGGGAGGCCGGCGGAGTGCTGGGAGATGTAGGTGCGCACCGGCTGGTCAACGACGGCGGCGACGCCGTTGGAGGTGTCGACGCCGACCTGCACCTTGGGCACGGCGGTGAGGATCTGATGCAGGGCCTGGAGGAGGACTTCGCCGGCGCCCTTGGCCATCAGCACGACGAAGGAGACCCCGGTGACCATGAGGACGGCGCGCAGCCAGGGCGCCATGTGGCGCAGGCCGTCGTCGGGGGCGCTGAGGATGTCGTCCCACATGTCGTACAGGACGCCGTCGATGTCCCAGGCGCGGTCCCACCAGTCGCGCAGTGCGGCGAGGCGCGGCGGCTTGGCCGGCTCCTTCGGGAACGGGATGGGGAGGTAGGCGAGCTCCTGGTGGCCGGTGTTGTCGTTGGACTGCACGGGGCAACTCCTTGTTGGCGATGTGGTGTTCACGGAGCGTGCGAGTGGGCCAAGCTGTGAGCGGCGGGCCCTGGAGAGGGGAGGCGGCTGCGATGGGGTGGTTCACCCGCGATGAGCCGGAAGACGTCGTCTTCGACGAGGTCGTGGACACGGACGGGACGATTTGGCCCGCGTTCACCGACGATGACGGCGTGCTGTGGATCGACGTGGACTACGACGTCGAGGTGACGATCAACGGCGCGATCGTCGGCGGGCAGATCCGGGGTGCCGAGGTCGATGACCACGGCCGTATCTGGATCGACTACGACTGACCGCGAGGCCGCACGGCCTGTCCCGCACCCGAAGCCCCGGCCTGCGGGCGGGGTGTTCGGATGCGAGGCAGGGCGCCCGGGTCAGCGGACGTTGTTGCGGGTGCGGGAGAACGTCCCGCGCTGGTTGCTGGTGTTGTTGATCTGCATGTTCTGCACGACCGGGCCCTCGTAGACGGTCTTCGACACGGACTTGCGGGCCTTGCTGATCGCGCCGCCGATCGCGGTGGCGACCATGGCGACGCCGGCGAACGGCAGGGTGACCATGAGGACTCCGTAGAGCGTGACGGAGGCCAGGCCCTGGAGGACCAGCCAGGCGCCGCAGCCGATGCCGGTGATGCCGGCGCCGACGCCGATGGAGGCGACTGCGATCCCGGCTGCCCACGCGGGGACGATCCGCTTGTCGTCCTGCTGGACGGGCGGGGTGTCGCCGTAGGCGGGCAGCGGGGTGTCGTCGCGGAACGACGTCGGGATGTGCCGCACGGGCGGCATCTCGGGCTGGAAGGACCGGGCGATGATCCGTTCGGCTTCGGCCTTGGCTTCGTCGTCTGTGAGCGGGCGGGTGATGGGCTCGGAGTCCACGGTGATCTCCGTTTCGGGGGCAGACGCGGGCACCCTCCCTGCCGTGGTGGCAGGGAGGGCGCGCGAGGGCGAGGGGAGCGGTCGGGGCTACTGCTGGTCGGCGGCGTCCTTGAGCGCGGCCAGCGTCGGGTACTGCAACGGCCGGCGGGTCTCGGAGCGGGCCACCAGGCCGTCCTGGCGGCCGGTGCGTACGAGGGCGGCGACCAGGGCGCGGGCCTCGGGGCTGGCCGCGAGGATGTCGGTGGCGTCGTCGACGACCAGGACCAGGGGACGGGGTGTCCTCCTTCTCGTTCGGCAGGGACGGGATCGGGTGGTCAGAAGCTACTGATCCATCCGGTGAGGGAGGACAGGGCGCTGGTGATGGTGGGGGCGATGCCGGTGCTGGCGAGGAAGAAGCCGAACAGGCAGACGGCGATGCCCGGCATGATCCGCTGGTAGCCGGTGCGGACCAGGATGACGACGATGATGCCGAGCAGGAGGACCAGGGAGATCGACAGAGCCACGGGTACCGGTTCCTTCGGTGAGTGAGTGGGTGGGTGAAGGTCAGTTGTCGGTGAGCTGCCACAGGCCCCGCTTGCGGGAGATCGCCAGGCCCTTCGCCTTGAGCTGGGAGCAGGCGTTGCTGACGCTGGAGGGCTGGAAGCCGGGCAGCGCGGCGCGCAGCTCCTTGAGCTGCTTGGGGCCGTCGGCGAGTAGTTCGAGGATCTGGTCCTGGAGGCCGGGCTCCTCCCCGATGTCGGGGCCGCTGTCGCCGAACGGGATGCCGAACGGCGCCTCGAGTGGGGCGGGTGCCTCGCCGCTGTCGCCGTCGGTGTCCGCAGCGGCGGCCGGGGCCGGGGTGCTGGCCGTCGGCTTGCTGCCGGGTGCGTCGGAGAACGCCTGGGCGAGGGTGTCGCAGTCGGCGTACGGGTTGGTGTGCCGCACGCCGTAGATCGCGGCCCCGGCCTGCGCGGCCTTGGCCTCGCCCTCGGTCAGCCCGGTGGGCGGGTCCTCGCCGTACAGGGCGATCAGGTCGGGGTAGACCCCGTCCTTCTTCTCCGCGAAGAAGGTGCGCATGAACTTCGCGCGGCCGTCGAGGAACATGTACGCCATGCCCGCGGTGGACTCGCCGTCCTCGTCGTCCTTGCCGGAGAACAGCGCCTCGATCTGCCCGTTCTCGTAGATACGGGCGGGGATGTTCTCCATCTGGAAGCCGGCCGGGGCGATGCCGTCCAGGCCCATCTCCTTGGTGGAAGAGGAGGCCGTGCGCATGAGGAACAGCGCGCCGACCTTGCCCTGCTGACGGATCGCGTCGTCGTCGCCGAGGTCCTTGAGATGCAGGGACTGCACGGCGAGCCGGATGCCGATGCCGACCTTGCGGCCGGTCTTCTGGACGTCGGCGATGAGGTAGGCGGTGGCCTTGCGCATCGCTTCGTCCGGGTGGGACAGCAGCCGGTTGATCTCGTCCAGCGTGATGTTGATGAGCGGCCACGGCCGGTTCAGGGCGAAGTCGCCGCGGCCCATCTCGTTGGAGAGGCGCTCGCGGTACTTCATGACCGCGTGCGCGGCCGTGAGCATCAGGAGCGTCTCCACCGGGCCCTTGGCGAACCAGTCGACGCGGCCTTCCGCCTCCGGGAGGGACATGCCTCCCTGGACGTCGCCGACCCAGGAGACGACGCCGGAGCGCTTCTCCGCGGCGAGGATCAGGTTCTGCAGCACACTCTTGCCCGCACCGGTGACGCCGGCAGTGATGCCGCGCAGCGCGCCCTGTCCGGGATCCCACAGCCGCATCCGGGCGGGCTTGCCGTCGTGGCAGACGCCGATGGTGACGCGGCCCTTGGAGTCCATCGTCAGGTCTTCGACGGTGGCCTTGCGGACCTTCATCAGCGGGTTCGTCTTGTACACGGAGATGACGCCCTGCCGGATGCCGTCGGTCTCGATGACGAGCCGGGAGGGGTCGTCGATGCCGAAGGCGGAGCAGATCGCCGTGTGCGGCAGGTGGATCTCCTTGCCCGGCAGGGAGGCGACCAGCAGCACGATGCGGTGCGGCTCGGACCGCCAGTCGATCAGGTCAACGCCGGGGGCGGCCTTGCCCGGGGCGGCGACCGCGGTCTCCCACAGGCCGCGGATGCCTTCGGCGGCGGCCTCGGTGTCCTCGCTGGTGGGGCGGGCGACCAGCCGCATCCGGCCGGGACCGGACCCGTGGATCGGGCGGATCTTCACCGTGCCGACCGGGAAGTCGAACGCGGCGGCCAGCTGCACTTCGGTGAAGGTGGGCACCGCCTTCCCGGCCTGGGCGACGACGACGGCCTCGAAGTCGGGCCGGTCCGCGCGGAAGGGGGTGATGGACACCAGCCGGGTGCCGTCGCCGGTGGCCTGCTGCCACTGCGCGGCGAGGAACTCGGTGTAGGTAAGCGGCTCACCGGGGTCGGCGCCGTGCTGCGCCTGGTGCTCGGCGAGCTCCAGGACCAGGCCGGCGCTGCGGGTGAGCGGCGCCATCCATCCCATCAGGGACGCCCACGCGGCCGGGGCCACGACCTCCCACCAGTTGCAGCCGGGGGTAATCAGGTTCGCCACGTAGGTGCCGGCGGCAGTCAGGAACGGGATCGCCCGCTGCGCCCGGGTCAGCATGCCCAGGCCCTGGTCGGGGTCCTTGGTCTTCGCGTACAGCCAGGCGAGGGTGCCCATGCCGACTCCGCCGGAGGCGAGGTAGGACCAGGCGCTGTCGTCCAGCTGCGGGCCGACGGCCATCCCCGCGGCCGCGAGGGCGTAGGAGGTGCGTTCGGCCAGGACGCGCCGGTAGATGACGTGGCCCGGGACGCGCTTGGTGGTGTCGGCGGCCGGCGCCGCCTGGTCGATGGTGCTCAACACAGCCTCCGTATCTGGGCAGGAGGCAGCAGGGGCCAGGCCCGGCGTGCGGGCCCGGCCCCTGCTGCTGCGGGGTGGGTGGGTCAGCGGCGGCCGGTACGCCGGTAGAAGCCGGGCTTGGCCTGCCGCACGCCGGAGCCGTTGGAGGCTTCGTAGCCGGGGCGGTACTCCCGGTCGTGCGCGTTGTTGAAGCCGCGGGCGTCGGTGTCGACGGAGTCGGCGGCGTTGACCATCTCCCCGGACGCCTCCGCGACCGCGGTGAGGGCGGCGGAGGTGTCCTCGATCATCGAGGTGAACCGGGGCTCGACTTCGGCCTGGCCGCACATCTCCGACAGGCGCATGGCCGCGTTGGCGTTGGCCCGCATGTGGGAGCGGAGCAGGTGCATGCCCTCCTTGAGGAAGAGGGCGGAGGCGGCGAGTTTGGCGGTCCGGCCGGCCAGGGCGAGGAAGCCGTTGCCGCTGCCGGCGCCGCCGGCGCTGCTGGCGACGCCGTTGTTCATGCCCGGGATAGCGGGGAGGTTGTCGCTCACGTGCTGTTCTCCTCTCAGTTCTCGTTGTGGACGCGGGCGGCGGGCACGGCCAGGCCCGCGTCCTCGGTGGCTTGCTGGAGGGGCCGGTAGGCGTCGAACATCGCGTTCTCCGCGCTCTCGGACAGCTCCGCCGCCATCAAGGACTTGGTGGCCATCTCGTCGGCCTTGCGGGCCAGCAGTTCCATGGACTCCGCCAGCTTGGCCATCGCGGCGCCGGTCAGGCGGCCGATGACGTTGTGCGTGGAGCGCAGGTCGGCGGCGAGATCGTCCAGCTCGTGCCGGATCTGCCGCGCCTTCTCGGAGAGCTTGCGGCAGGTCTCGTGTGCCTTGAACGACTGCTTGGTGAGCTCCTCCAGGACGTCGAGCGTGTCGTCGAGGGTGACCTCGGTCTCGTGCTGGGCGTCCATGTCCGCGACGCTGCCGCTGCCCCACTTCGTCAGCCAGGCGTCACTCACGCTGTTCTCCTTCGTGCTCGTGCTCGAGGTGCCGGCGGGAAGGCCCCCGCCGGACGTGGCCGTACCGGACCCGGGGGAGTCGGCCCGCTCGACCGTGATCGGAGCAGCCGGAGCGGACACCGCCGTCGCCATGCCCATCGCCTCAAACGGCGACAGGCGCGGCGTGCCGGGGCCGGTGCCGGGCACCGTGCCGCCGCCCGGCGAGGCCGGGGCAGTGGCACCACCGGCGGCCGCCGCAGCCGGGGCCGGGACGGGCGTCGGGCCGGTCGGAGCGGCGGGGCCCGGCGGTGTGACCGGGCCGGGCATCGATGCCGGACGCGGCTCCGGGAGTGTGGTGGTGCGCATCCGGGCGCGCTTACGGGCCCTCGCCTTGGCCGTGGACCAGGTCGTGCGGCGCGTCGGTGCCGCAGCGGCCGGGCCGACCGGCGCCTTAGCAGCCGGACCGGCGGGCTTGGTGGTGCTGGTCTTCGGACCGGTCTTCTTCGGCTTCTTGACCTTGACCTTCGTGACGATGGGCGGCCGCATCTTCTTGCGGCGGCGCTTGAGCCGCTGCTCTGCGGTCTCGTGCACCGCCTCGCCGAAGGTGGTCCGGCCCCGGGCGGCGGACTTCATCGCCCCCAGGACCTTGCGGCTGTACTCCTTCTGGAAGCGCCGGCACTTGCGGCAGCGGCAGCCGTACTTGTCGGTCGCCGCGAACGTGCCGTGCGCGATGCCGGGCGTGAGCGTGACCTTCTTGCCCTTGCGGGACTTGCCGCCCGGCCCCTTGGGCACCGAGGCCGGACCGGTGCCGCCCTTACCGGAGCGGGTCTTGCCTTTCCCGCCGCCGCGCTTGCTGCCGGGCGCCGTGGTGCCCGCGCCGCTGCTGCCCTTCCCCTTCGGCTTCGTCTTCGGGCCGGTGCCGGAGGTGGTCGTGCCGGGCTTCTTGCGCAGAGTCCCGGAGGGGCCGGTCGTGCCGCGCGGCGACTTCTTCGTCCCGCTTCTGGGGCCGGGGCCCGTGCCCTTGCCAGTTCCGGGGCCCTTCGAGCTGGTGGTGCCGGGCGTGGTCTTCCCGCCCGACCCCGTGCCCTTGCCGGGGCTCTTGGCACCGGGACCGGTCGTCTTGCCGGTGCCCGTGCCGCCCCCAGGAGAGCCGGATCCGCCGCTGCCGAAGTTGCGGTTCTTCCGGCCGCCACGGCCGCCGCTGCTGCTCGGGCTCTTGCCGCCGCCGGAGCCTCCAGAACCACCCGAGCCGCCGGACGATCCGGGACCGCGGTTCTTCTTGAGGTTCACGCCGCCGCCCTGCGAGTTGCGCTTGAGCGGGGTGACGCCCGAGCCGCCCTTGCCGCCGCCGGAGCCGGAGTTGGAGCGGCCAGGCCCAAAGCCACCGCCGCCGCGCCCTCCCCGGGCACCGCCCCCGGAGCCGCCGGCACCGCTGGGCGAGCGGGTCGTCGACCCGCCGCGCCCCCGGCCTCCCGAGCCGCTGTGCGAGCCGCTGCCGCCCCGCCCGGACCTGCCCGGACCTGCGCCACCGGAGCGGCCTCCCAGTCCGCCAGGACCGCGCTGGAGGGTCTTGCGGCCGTACTCGTGACTGGACTGCACCTGCTTCTTCGAACCGCCCCCGGAGGAGCCGTCCTTGGGGGTGCTCGCGGTCTTCGCGACCGCTTCGCGCTGCTCCCGGTTGGCCCGGCCTGCCGCGACGGCGGAGTGAATGCCGCGCATGGCCGCCAGGGACACCGCGAGGATCGCCGCCAGGGACAGCGACCCCATACGCGGCGCGGCAGGCTGCGTGCTCTCCGAGCGGAAGGTCGCCGGGATCGGTGACCCCGCCGCCGCGGTCGCTGCGGCCGGCTCCGCTTCGGCGGCGAACGGCGTCCCGAGACCGGGCTGGGGCAACGCCGCGATGACGTCCATCGGGTCGGTTCGCGTCGCGGGTGCAAACGCGTCGGAGACGACCGGGGAAGCGTCCGCGGGGGCGGCGAACGGCACATCGACGGCGGTCTGGACGGGGGTCTCCGCCGGAGGGTCGGCAGGGGCGGTGTAGCCCACGCGGGGGAAGTGGATCAGGTTGTTCGGGCCGTCGTCGTCGGCCATGACGTCTCCCTCACAGGGTTGACAGACGGTCACCGCCTGGGGCATCCTCGCGCGCGCACGACACGCGCGCGCCTTGGGGCTCCCCAGGCGGCAAAGAGAAGTCGGTGATGAAGAAGAACTTCGTCACCCTCCGTTGTTCTTGTAGAAGTCGTGCAGCGCCTTGGTGAGCGCGGACCACAGGTCGGGCTTGCCGTCGCGTTCGGCCTGGCGGGCCAGGGTCCGGCACGCGTCGTACCAGACCCCGGCCCGCTCCTGGTCGGTCCTGGCTTCGGCGACCCGCGCGTTCCAGAACTTCGCGCGGTTTTGCGTCTGCCGAGGCGTCGTCACTGCCCGTCTCCCTTCGCGAAGTAGTCGTTGATCGTGCCGGTCGGCCGTTCACCACCGGCCGCCATCGGCCACTGGTTCCAGGGGGTGTCCGGGGTCACGAACTCCGCCGGCCTCGCCTGCGGGACCGCGCCCGGGACCTGGTTCTGGGGAGCACCCAGCGAGGTCACCGTCTTGTCCAGGGACTTGGCGACCGCCGCGCCGACAGCGGACTGGCGGCTGTTCTTGCGCTCCAGCTTCCGGGCCTCCGCGGCCGCCCGGCGCTGGGGAAGCTCCAGAACCTCGTTGACGTAGGTCGCGTACAGGGCCTCCGCCTTGCTCGCGGCCTCGCCGGACGCCTTCTGCATGGCCTTGAGCTGCCGCGCCACCTTCCAGGCGCGGAGCTTCTTGGACATCCAGCGGTCGCCCTCGATCGGCGTCTGCTCCAGGCGCCGGCGCACGATGTCCGCGATCTGCCCGTACTGCTGGGCGTCACGAACGTGCTGGTCGCGGACGGTGGCGGTGAAGGCCCGCAGGCCCTCATCCGTGAACAGTGCGTTGATGTCCATGAGTGGGGTTCTCCTTCTCTGGGCGGGGGCGATCTGGGAGGCTTTGTCACGGCGTTTCGGCGCCTTCACCGCGCTCCCGAGGCGCTGCCTTCGTCTCGGGAGCCGGCGGAACCGTCGAAACTGCGGCTCGTGCAGGTCACCGCTCCAGGCGGTAGCCGTCGGCGATCCGCTGGGTGCGCTGCGCGTCAGGGCGGAGGGCCCGTCGGCGGCTGGTCTCACGAGACCTGCTTGAACCGCGCCCGCGCGATCTCAAGCCGGCGGCCCGCGGTGGCCCGTGAGACACCGAGGACGTCCTTGGCCTCGTCGACTGAGACGGTCTCCGCGCCCTGGCGCCGGTACATGAGACTGAGGAGCGAGGTGATCTGCCCCTCGATCTCAGCGTCCCGGGCGAGAGCGGGGCGGCCGGTCTCACCGGAGCGCAGCGGAAGGGGGGTCGCGCCGTTGTCCGGGGAAGCCGTCTCACCGTCTGACCTGCGCGTCTCACCCGTGTGAGACGCCGTCTCAGTCATGCTCACCGCGCCGCTCGTCTCAGCGGGACCGGTCTCAAGCTCCCGGCGGGTCTCACCCTCACCCGTCTCAGCAACGAGTGCCGGGACGGTGCGGGGGTGGGGAGCCGTCTCACCGGAGCCGGTGAGACCGCCCGGCGGGAGGTGCCCGGTCTCACCGGCGCGCACGGTGCGGGTCGTCTCATCCGGCCCGGCACCGCCCGCGCCGCCGGTCTCACCGGGGCCCGTCTCACCGGGCTCCTTGGTGATCTGGTGGATCCGCCACATCACCCACGGGGCGATGGCGGCGACGGCGACGATGAGCCACCACAGCGGGTGCCCCTTCTTGTCGACGCCGACCAGTCCGGCGTCCGCGAGGTGGTAGATCGCGTTCGCGGCGACCATGAGGATCAGCGCGCCCGCGACGTCGCGATGCCGGCGGAACGCCTGCACCACGTAGACGTCGATCGCCAGCGGCAGCGCCCAGGCGACCTCCGCCGGCCAGCCGCTCAGCGTGGCGAGGGCGAACTCACCGGACGCGGTGAGGACGATCGTCGCGCCCAGGGCCACGCGCGGCCCCCAGGTGTTGACGAAGTTCTTCCGCTTCTCCTGCTTGGCGATGAGCGCCTGCGCCTTGGCGACCTCCTCGCGGGTGGCCTCCAGCTCCCTCCACGCCGACTGCTGCTCGGCGCGGGCCCGGGCGCGGACCTCCTGGGCCTCCCGCTGGGCGGCGCCGACCAGGCGGCCCGCCTCCTTCTCGGCCGCCGTGATCCGCTCGGAGGCGGCGGCCTCCGCGCTCGCGATGGCGCCGGCCGCCTTGGCCTCCGCGAGCGAGCGGACCTTCAGGACCTCCTCCTCGGCACGCGCCTGGGCGGCCTCGAGGACCTGCTGCGCCTCGCCGCGCCTGTCGTGCGCGTCCTGCTCGGCGTCGCGCAGGACCTCGGTGGCCTGGCTGCGGGCGTGGTCCACGATCCGCGCCGCGTCCTCCTCGGCCGTGGCGAGGTCCTCGCGGGCCTGGGTGCGCAGCTGCTCGGATTCCTGCTCGGCCTGCTGGCGCATCTTGGTCGCGGCGTCGCGGCGGGCGCGGGCGTCGTCCTCGGCGGCGGCCACCAGGTCGGCGGCCCGCTGCTTGGCCTCCTCCACCAGGTGCGCGGCGTGCGCGGCGGTGGCGTCGGCCTCGGCCTGAACGCGGTCCTTGTCCTGCTCGGCCTCGGCGCGGACCTGCGCCGCGCGGGCGCGGGCAGCCTCCACGATCCGGGCGGCCTCCGTCTCGGCCTCGGCCTGGAGCTTCTCCGCGGCCTGGCGGCGGCGGGCGAGGGTCTGCTCGGCCGCCGCCAGGTCGCCGTCGGCGATCGTGCGGGCGCGCTGCACGGTCTCCTCGGCCGCCGCGATCTGCTCCGCGGTGAGCTTGCGCATCCGGTCCGCCTGGTCCTTGGCGGCGGCGAGGATGCCGTCCGCTTCCGCCTGAGCCTTCTGGGCGGCGGTTTCGGCGTCGGTGCTCTGCCGGCGGGCCTGCGCGATCAGGGCCTCCGCCTCCGTGCGGGCGGCGGCCAGCAGCTGGTCGGCCTCCGCGCGGGCGGCGGCCAGGATCGCATCGGTGTCGACCTCCGGCACCGGCGCCTGCACCGGCTCAGGGACGGAGGCGGGGGACGCGGTGGTGTCGGCGGCCTCGACCGGGCCGCCAGCCGCCGCGGCCGCCGTGGCCACCGTCGCGGCCGTCGTGGTCTTGGCCCTGGTCGTCGTCTTCTTGGCGGGAGCCTTACGGGCGGGCTGACGTCGGGTGGTCACAGACGGAGTCCTTTCTGGTGCGCCGTGCCGGGCCACCGCTTCTCCCAAGCGGCGGCCCGGCAGGGCTGGAGAGGTAGGGGTCAGTCGACCTGGGGCAGCTCCGCGCGCCGGTTGGCGGTCGCGTGCTGCTGGGTGAGCCAGGCGATCGCGGCCGCCGTCATGTCGTCGGCCGCGCCGTCGGTGTTCAGCGGGGCGGTGTCGATGTCGCGCATCGCGTCGACGGCCGGCAGCAGCCGCATGTAGTCGGGCCGCACCTCGTAGATCGGCCGGTCGGTGGCGGCCTCGGTCAGCGTGAACGTGCCGTTCATCCACGTCCTCTCGATCCGGCAGACGAAGGTGTGGCCGGGCTGGCCCGTCCAGAACTTCTGCGGGTCGCGGTACAGGACGAAGTCGCCCTGCTTGAACGCGGCGCGCGCCTGGGTGCGCTGGGTGCTGATGGGCATGTGCCGACTCCTCGGGTCACGGTGGTCCGGGCTGTCCGGCTCCCCTTCACCGCCCGTCCCGGCCGCCGTGGTGCAGCGGTCGGAGCGGGCGGATCAGGCAGCCTGCAGATTCGGATCGTCAGCTGACCCAGCGGCCGTTCTCGATGACCTGGCGGCCGCCCTCGAGGGTCAGGCTGGTGATGAAGTTGGACAGCTCCGTCCCGTCCAGCGCCCGCCGGTTGTACCGGGTGGCCCACATGCCCTCGCCCCGGGGGTGCGCCTCGAAGGCCACCTCGGTCGCGTAGGCCGGCTCCAGGGCCTGGGCCGCGGCCCTGGCCCGGTCCTCGGTGGGGAAGTAGATCGCGCCGCAGGAGTCGTTGAGGCCGACCAGGAAGAAGTCGTGGAGCTCGAAGCCGCGCACGTCCAGGACGCTGAGGATCGGCTCCGTCGAGCCGTGGGTGTAGACGTTGTTCGGGTGGGTCTTGATCCACCGGTTGGTCGCGAACCGGCTCATGTCGACGGGCACGGGGCCTCCTTGGGGGGTCAGCGCTGCTTGGTCTGGCGGTTGAGGTAGGCGTCCTGCAGCCGGGCCAGCGACTCGTACAGCCGCTGTCCGGTCGTGCACGGCACGTCGGGCCGGCAGTCGCCGCAGTCCTTCGCGTGGTCGCGGTGGGCGCGGGTCGCGGCCATGTACCGCTGGTAGAGGTCGTCGGGCACGGGCGCCGTCCTTGCGGTGCGGGGGTGGAGTGCGGTGACGGGGTGGCCGGCCTCCCACACGCAGGCGGCGGCGCGGGCCGCCGCGGCGAGGAGGCTCCTGGCACGGGGGTGGGCCGGGCCGGTGAGTGCCGTGGCCCGCGCGGCCGCCTGGTGCAGCGCGCGGGCCACGGCTATCGGAGGTTTGGCCACGTCAGGCGGCTCGCTGCCCGCTGCCGTTGCAGCCGAAGCAGGTCTCCATCTCCACGCTCTGGTGCGGGTGGCCGTCCGCGCCGACGCGGTTGACGGTCACCATGCGCTGGCCGCTGCCGCAGCAGGACGTGCAGGTCTGGGGCTGGGCCGGGGCGCTCACCGCGCCGACCCGGTCCCGCCGCAGGACGTGCAGGGGCGCCAGGTCTGCCGGGTGACACCGTCGGAGCTGGTGTCCTCCACGCGACCGCCCGCGCCGCCGCAGCTCCCGCACGCGCCGGCCACCGGCACCACCGGGACGACCGTGGAGGCGGCGGTGCAGGGGCCGGCGTGCCAGCGCCCGCACGAACCGCAGGCGTACTCGGGGTTCGCCGCCGTGGCGGCCGCGGTGAGGCGGGCCTGCATTTCCGCGACCGTGCGCGGGGCGCGCCGGTGGGCGGGGATCGCGGCGTCCTGCTGCCGGACGACGGCCAGCAGGTGCTGGCCGAGGCGGCGTTCGGGGGTGACGGCCTCTGCCGGGGTGGGGCGGGGTCGTGTCATGCTGGTGATCACAGGTCCTCCGTTGCAGGTCCTGGACAGCCCCCGGAGGGTCTCAAGTCACCGGGGGCTGTCGTGCGTCTGGGGCGCGGGCGGGCTGCCCGGCTCCCCGTCACCGCCCGTCCCGGCCGCCGTGGTGCAGCGGTCGGTGCGGGCGGATCAGGCAGCCGTCAGGCCCCGCGGACCACCGACTCGACGGCGGGTCCGTAGGTGCGGGCGAAGACGATCCCGGCGTCGAGCAGGGCGTTGATGTCGGCGTGGGTGCGATGCAGGCGCTCCGACCACGCGGTGGCCTGGGCCAAGTCCGTCCCGGTGAGCGCCTGCACCAGCACGTCCAGAACCCGGTCGGCGGCGCGGCAGGTGTCGGAGTCGCCCTGGCTGGTGTCGCGGATCTCGCGCAGCGCGCTCCACAGGGTGAGCGGGCCGCGGCTGGCGCCAAGCTCGTCGCGGACCACGCGCAGCAGCTGGCGGACCATCGCCTTCACGGACAGGGTGTCGTCGTCGGCGTCGATCTCGGAGCTGGTGAGGATCCAGGTGCGGGCCCAGCCGCGCTTGTCGAGGAGGGCGCGGGCGGCCTCGAGGTGGCGGGCGACGGACTCGCCGGAGGACTGCTCGCCGGAGTCTCCGGTCCAGGGGGACCGGTAGGCCGGCAGCGCCTCCTCCAGCTCGGCGGCGCGGGCCAGCATCTCGTCGCTGATCACGACCGTGGTCGCGGTGATGGTGGTGGGGGTGCTCTTCTGCTGGGACATGGGCAGGCCTTCCTCGTCGGGGTTGGCAGAGCGGGGTTCCTCCGCGCTCTCCACCGCCCACCGACCGGCCCGGGGGCCGTGCGGTGGGCGTCTTGGCAGCGCGGGGCTGCGGTGTGCTTGAGGTGCGGGAAGCTCAGGCCGCGACCGGGAGAGACGCGGCGGCCGCCGGCGCGGTGCGCAGTTGCGCGGCGTACGGGATGAGTGCGTCGACCAGGCGCTCACGGACCCGGGCGGTGATGGCCGGGTCGTCGGCGACGATGTCGCGGGCGGCGTCCACGCGAGCCTGGATCTCGGCTCCGTGGGTGAGCGACAGCTCGTAGCTCTGCCACGGAGCGGCCACGATGGCGGCGGCGTAGGCGTGCATCTCGCGCTGGGTGCCGGCGGGCTCGTGCATGTCCAGCGGCGTGCCGAACAGGATGTCCAGGTCCACGGTCGCGTCGTCGATGTCGGGGATGCCGACATCGAGGTCGCCCAGGAGCGCGAGCGTCTCGGTGTCGAAGTACTCGGAGGCGAGTCCGGCGGTGGGGCGGCGGGTGGTGGTGTTCATGGGGGATGGTGCTCCTCTCGAATCTGCTGCGGTGGCCACTCGTAAAAATCACTGCGGCCCTGGCCGCCCTCGATCGGGCGGCCAGGGCCGCAGTCGTGCTTCTGACTGATCAGCGGTGCTCGGGGCGCAGCGTCGTGAGCGGCACCGGCGGCGCGCCCAGCGGCGCGTCACCGTCGGGCAGCTGCGCGCGGCGGGTGTCGGCGTCGCGGACCGACTCAGCGGTCGCCGCCCACTGCTCCTTGCGCACCAGCCACAGGAGCCGACCTCCGTCTTCCGACGCAGTCACCCGTGCGGCGATCTGGCTGACGGCCAGGGCGGGCGCGACCTTGGGCTTGCGCCGCACGGCGGTCTTGCGGCGGTGGCCGGTCTCCGCGTGACCGTCCTCCAGGCGCTCCTGCCACGCCCGGACCGTGACGTCGACCGTGACCAGACGGTTGCTGCCCAGGCGGCAGCGGACGGCCGGGGCCTCGAACGCGCGACCGGTGTCGTGCGGCACCACCTTGGGCTTCTTGGTCTGGAGGCCGGTGATCGGCACCCACGTCTCGCAATCGGGGCAGACCAGCGACGCGCAGGCGGGGCGGAGGTCGTATTGGTTGGGCTTGAGGGTGGAGAGGGCGAGCGCCGGGCGGGCGTTAACGGTGCGGGAGCGGGTCCGGCTCTTGCGGGGCCGGGCGGTGCGCTCAACGGTCGAAGCAGACATCTGAACTCCTCACAGGCGGAGCGGCAGGGGGAGCGTCGCGATGCTCTCTCCGCCCTCCGGGCCACACGGCACAAGGCCGGCGTCCCGCAGGACAGACAGCGCACAGCGCTGCGACGTACACGCAGTCGTCGTTGCCGTCAGGCTCCGGGGGAGTTCGATGGTGCTCTCGCGTCCCACGGGTGAACCCGAGGACTACCCCGCCGCCCCGAGGGGCGGACGACTACTGCGGTGGTTCGATTACGCGGTGCTCCCGGAGGATCACCGTCTCACATACATCAGGTTGCCTCAGGTACCCTCAGGTGTCAAGCGGTATAGTGAGGCATCTAGACAGAAGAGAAGGAGGCGAGGCGACATGCCAGGGCAACCGCGGGCCGACAATCGGCCGCCATACGCGCGCATCGCAGGTCACTACCGCGACCTCATTGGCTCCGGGGAGCTGGCGCCGGGCGACCTGCTGCCCAGCATCCGTGCCCTGGCAGATCAGTGGCAGGTCAGCACCGCAACGGCCGACCGCGCCATGAAACTGCTGCGAGACGAGAAGTTGGTCAACGGCATCCCGGGCGTTGGCACCGAGGTCATGGCGCGTCCCCTGTCGCTCGCATCCGGATCGGAGCGCCACGATCGGAGCGCCGTAACGAAGTCGTCGTGGGGCGTGGGGGAAAAGTCCTCCGGCCACACTGCGGGCATGGTGCCGGCTCCCGAGGACGTCGCGGATGCGCTCGGCATCGATCCTGGTGAGGACGTAATTCGTCGAAGCCGTGTCTACCGAGATGCTCACGGGATCGTCTCCCACTCAACGTCCTGGATTCCGGCGGAGTTCGCCCAGGTGCTGCCCGAGCTCGCGCGCAGCGAGCGCCTCAAGGGCGGGCTGTCGCTGGACCTCATTGCCGAAGCCACTGGGCGCCACGTCGTACAGCGTGTGGATGAGGAGACGGCGCGCATCGCAACCGCCCGCGATCTCGAGCTCCTGGAACTGGAGCCCGACACCGTCGCAGCGATCCTTGTGTTGACCGCGCGCTTCCTGGACTCCGACGGCGAGCTACTCGAGTACGGCGTGGACTTGGGGGCCCCGGGCCGCACCCGTCGCACGACGTCGGTGGTGCAGCGGTGACCACGCACGAGACCGTCGTGCTGGACGACACGCTCGCCTTTTGCCTCGAAGACCACTTCAGCCAGCTCCTTCGAGCAGAGCGCACTGACACCCTCACGCTGGAAGGACGATTCGAGATCACACGCATCGCTGCCGCTTTGTCCGGCCGACCGGGCCCCGCGCCTCGCACGATCCTCATGACCGGTTTGCAGGGTGCTGGCAAAACGACCCTCGCCCGCGCCCTGGAAGAGGCCGGGTTCCGGCGGCTCTGCCCAGACGAGGAGATGTTCCGCCGCTACGGCCATTACGGCAGGGACTTCCCCCGTGGGCAGTTCCGAGTCCGGGAGGCGCCCGTGCTCAAGGACATCGCCCTTGAGGTCCAGGGACTCCTGGTGGCTGGACACGAGGTTGTGGTCGACCACGGCTTCTGGACTCCGGAAGAGCGGACCCAGTGGGCAGCGACCGTGATGGAAGCCGGCGGCGAACCCGTTCTCGTCTACCTGCCTGTGCCGCATGAGGTGCGCTGGGACCGGATCCGTAAGCGCAACGAGCGGTCGCTGGTCGACGCGAACAGCATCGCGTTCAGCGAGGAGGACCTGCTCAGGCACGCAGGGCGTTTCTGCCCGCCGAGCGACGATGAACCGCACATCGTGTACGACGGCCACCCCGAGAACCTGCTGGCAGCGCTCCGTCGTACACGTCCCTCCGTGGATGGCGGCCCGCATTGACCTCCACCTCCCGCTCGCCTCTCCCGGCACTGAATGACCATGACCGTGCTCGGGTACGGCGATTGCGGAAAGTGACAGGAGCCGGTGACATTCGGAATGTCACCGGCACTTGTCACCTCCGCGCGATCAAGGGGCCGTGCCATGCTCGGCCACAGAAGGGCCGGCTTCCGCTCCGCGAGCATCACCCTGTCGGGGCGCAGGCTGCGTCGCTGGACCGTACGGGGAAGGGGATCGCGATGGCTGACGAGCGTCCTGACTGGGCTCGCCGGATGGTGGAGGAGCGTGCTGCTCGGGATTGGTCGCAGACCGACGCGGTGCGTGCACTGATGGTCCGGCTGCCGGAGGACCATGTTGTGAGCGAGCAGGACTTGCTCCGGCAGTGGAAGCGGTGGGAAGCCGGTGACGCGCAGCCGGTGAAGTACCGGTCCGCCATCGCTCAGACCTTCGGTACGACCACCGGCGCCTTTTTCCCTGAGAGGTCGCGCCGGGACGGCCGTGCGGAAATCTTGCAGGTCAGCGGTATGGACACCGTGGACATCATCGCGCGGCTGCGGGCCTCGGACGTGGACGCCGCCACGCTGGACGCGCTGCGGATCACGGCGGACCGGCTGTGCTGCGAGTACGCGTACATGCCCGCCGACCAGCTGCTCGTCGAGGGCAAGGCGTGGCTCGCCCGCGTCGTCGGTCTCCAGCACCAGCGCGTCAGCCTGGCACAGCACCGCGAGATCATCGCGCTGGCAGGGAAGTTGGCGCTCCTAGTGGGCTGCGTCGAGTACGACTCCGGGCGGCCTCGCGACGCGGAGGCGACCCGGCAGGCCGCGCTAATGCTCGGTCAGGAGGCTGGCGCGCTGAGCGTACAGGGTTGGGCGCACGAGATGCGCGCCTGGTTCTCCTTGACCCGGGGCGACTACCGCGGCGTCATTGCGGCCGCGGAGGCCGGCATCGCTGTGGCGCCGAACGAGAGCGTCGCGGCGCAGTTGTACGCGCAGCAGGCCAAGGCGTGGGCGCGGCTGGGGGACCGATCGCAGACCGAAGTGGCGCTGGACAAGGGGCGTCAGCTCCTGGAGCGCCTCCCGTATCCGGAGAACATTGAAGATCATTTTGTTGTCGATCCGGGCAAATATGACTTCTACCGGATGGACGCGCTGCGCCGGGTCGGGGAGAACCGCCTTGCGGAGCAGCTGGCGAACCAGGTGATCCGAGCCGGGACGGACTTCGACGGCACAGAGCGCTCGCCCATGCGGAACGCGGAGGCCCGGGTCACCCTCGGTGTCGTCGCGGCCCGCGAAGGCGACCTCGACACCGCGCTCGCGTACGGAGAGAAGGCGCTCGCCGGCGACCGGAAGTCACTCCCGTCGCTCGCAATGGTCGCGGCCGACCTCGGGCAAGCCCTCCAGTCTCACTACGCCCACGCCAGCGAGGCCCAGGCGTTCGTCGCTCACCTTCGCGAACTGAGGGGTGGCCAATGACTCTGTTGGTACAGCCGCCGTCTCGAAGGTACCTAGGGGTTTCCACCTGCGCGTTCTCATGTCAGGAGCAGGGCGGTCATCAGCGGAGGGAGGGAAGCCGGATGGATTCGGTCGGTGTCTCGTACGACAACACGCTCGTTCCCGATACCGAAGATCGTCGGGGTCATGTATGTTTTTGTGCATGGTTCCCTACCGCGGAGGCTCCGATGTCCGATCCGCTGAGGCGAATTGATGCCCTGATGGAGGAGGACACCCTCCCCACTCCTCAGGTCCGACAGCAGCTTCGGCTTGCCGCCGGCCTGACCCAGACCGAAGTCGCTGAGGCCATCGGCGTCAAGCGTCTCGCGGTCGCACAGTGGGAGGCTGGGCGCGCCCAGCCTCACCGAAGGAATCGCCGCGCATACGCGCATCTCCTCCGGAAGCTGGCCGCGAAGCATCCGGACGCCGCCGTTGAGGAGGCATCCGATGACAGGTGACCTCGCGCTTCGGGCTGTTCCCAGGATCGCCGACGCCGCCTTCGGGATCGAGGGGGTCGGGATGACCTAGGTCATCGGCCGCGCGCGCCAGACAGTGGACTGGACATCCACTCGGCCTCGCGCGGCCCTTCACTCCGACCGGGTTTGGAACCCCGGATCGGCTGCTCGGCCCCGGCTGGACACCGGGTTCCGAGCTTCGGCTCATTGAGCCAGTTCTCACAGCAGCACCCCGCCTTGGACAGCGGGTCGGCCCCTTGGACAAGGGCCTGCAACACAGCGACACCCGGCCGCGGAAACGGCCGGCGCTTCACCCCCAACCAAGGGCCCTGGACAGGGGCCCGCAGCAAGACCCGGACGAGAGGAGAAATCTCCCCCCACCACAGGCCGTGGTGGTGACGCTCACCCGCTCCTCCCGGAGGGGGCTCGGTGTCTCCCGGTCCTCTCCGCAAGGAGCGGACCGGTGTGGTCTCCCAGTCAGTTCGTCGGCCGTCCCGCTTTCGCGGGGTGGTCCGGCTCGCTTATGAGAGTTGGTGTCTTCGCCATAGTGCCCGATCTGGTGTCCCCTGAAAAGTCGAGCGCCGCCCGTTTCGCTCCAGTTCGCACCTCTAGTGCGCTTTATGTGACGCAGACCTCTGCCCTAAGGTGCGCGAGTCCCGCTCCAACTGTCACACCGGGACCTGATTTCACACCTGTAGCAGGTGTGGACACCTCTCTCTCTGAGCCCTTCGTCAGCCAAGTCCGTCCGCTGTCCATCCCGCCGTGCGGGACGTCTCCCTCGATGCCCGTCGCCAGGGGTGGGAAGGTCGCGCTGGGCGATCTCTGTCCACAGGCGATCCGGGTCATGGTCGGCGGATGGATCATGACGAATTCCCGGGGCGCGCGGTGAGCGCCGTGGCGGCGGTGGCCGCATCCATGTCGGAGTCCGTCGACACGTCGGTGGCCGGCTTTCCGCGGCGTTGGCTGCGGTCGGTTCCGGCGGCGGCCGGGCCGGTCCCGGAGCGGGTCGCGGGTCATCCGCTGTCGCTCGGGCGGGATGCCCGCGCCCGTCTGGGCGGCGCGGTGCGCACGCTGCTGGACCTGGACGGCCTGGACGGTGCGCCGGACGCGGTGCGCCTGGCGGTGCTCGTGCTGGCGTCGCGGACGCCGTCGGAGACCGGGGTGGTAGCGATCCGTACCTCCGAGCTGGGCCGGTGGATCGGCGCATCCGCGTCGTACACGGCCTCCGACGTGCTGCCGGCGCTGCGCCGCTCGGGCGTGGTGTCCGTCGACACGGCGGTGGGCGAGTACCGCGAGGACGTCGGCCTGAAGTGCCGGGTGCTGCCGTTGTGGGCGGCGCAGGGCGTCGTCGGGCACCCGCTGGCGCTGGCGAAGAAGGAGTTCGCGACGTTGCAGCGGCTGATGGAGGCCGTGATGGCGCCGGGCTGGAAGCACCGCGACGGCCGGGTCACTCCGGCAGGGTTGATCGGTACGCGTACCGGTAGGGGTGCGGCCACGGACCGGCTGGCGCTGCTGTTGCTGGTGCTGGAGGCGCGGGAGACCGGTCGGGTCCGGCAGTGTGGTGGGGCGGTGGACACCAGGCGCGGCCGGGCAGCGGCGACGGTGGCCCGGCTGCTGGGCTGTACGGCGGCGGCGGGGGAGCGGGTGCTGGAGCGTCTGGAGGACCGGGAGCTGGTGCTGCGGGTGCGTCTGCGGACGGGCTCGGGCCTGCGGAGCCGGTCGCGGCTGATGGTTCCGGCGGTCGCCGCCGCGCACGGCAGTCCGGTCGCCGACGACGTCCAGGAGGAGTGTGCGGAGGCCCCGAAGCCCGAGTTTTCAGACCCCGAGGTTGCGGCAGGGCCTATTCGGGTGCCGGAGATGGATGCGGAACCGCAGGTCGAAGGCATGCCGGTAAGGGCTGCTACGGGAGTTGCAGAGCCCGACGTTGCGGCAGCCCTTCACACTGATCACCCTCCTGTAGTGACTGCTGGTGGTCCGCTCTCGCTCTCTTGTGGCTTTTCCGGCGAAGGCCGTAGGGGGACCCCTGGTCTGCCGGAACGCGCGCGCGAGCGCGAGAACCCGCTGCGCGGGGAACAGCCGAAGGAGTCCCCGATCGTCGAAGGCGTAGAGGGCGGCCGCGGGCCGGTAGCCACTGGCCCGGTGCGGGTCGTGGACGGTCACGGTGAGAGCAAGCAGCAGCAGGGGAGGGCGCCTCTGCCGCCTCAGGAGCTGCGGGCCGTCCTGGCCCCGGTGTACCTGGTGTGGGCGCGGCTGGAGCGTCCGGACGCCCGCCGTCTGGTGGAAGCTGCCGTCCGCAGCGAGCTCAAGCGGGTGGAGGGCTACGCGGGCCCGGACGCGCCGCCGGCCCTCGCCCGCCGGTTCGCCCGCCGCCTGAGCGAGCAACTGCGCACCGGCCGCCCGATCCAGGACCCGGTGGGCTGGCTGATCGCCCGGGGTCTGCCCCAGCGCCAACAGTGCGGCGACGCCCGGTGCGACGAGGGTGTGCTCCTCGACTCCGGCCGGGACTGCCCGCGGTGTGAGGACCGGCAGGTCGACCGCCGGGCCCGGCGCAACGCGGTGGCGGCCGCCGTCGACGCGGCAATGCCGCACGCCTCCGAGGCAGAGCGCCGTGCGGAGGTCGACCGGCAGCTGCACGAGCAGGTCACAGCCCGCGCGTGGGCACGCGAGCGGGAGCTGGGGCGGGTCCGCGCGCGGAAGGCCGCCGCGAAGGCCCGCGCCGAAGCCGCAGCCCTGCCGGTCATCGCCCCTGCCGAGCCCGTGACACCCGTTGTCGTGCCCGTGCCGCGCCCTGGCGCCGCGCCGATCCCGGCCGTCAACGGCGTGGACCAGGAGCACGGGCTCGTCCTCGAGGACCTGACCCCCGACCAGGTCAGGGCCTGGCGGGTGCGGGCAATGAAGGACCACAGCGTCGTCTTCGCCCACATCGACCAGTACGGAGAGACGTCCGCGAGGAGGCTGTTCAGCCACAAGCTGGTCGATCAAGCCCAACGCCTGGCGGGCACGCACCACCTGGTCCTCGAGCACACCACCTGGGGGCAGGCATGAGCGGCGGCGAGACGTCCGGCGTCGACCTGGCCCGCATCGCACTGCGGGCCGCGATGGCGCAGGCCCGCAAGAACGGCGGCCATCCGGCAAAGACCCGGCAGGAGCGCCCGACCACGGTGGTACGCCGGGACGGCCGCGAACCGCTGCACCTCGGAGCGGCGCTCCGCGCGCTGGTCACCGAGCGGGCCTGGGAGCTCCCGGCCGCCGGCGCCACGCTGCGCGAGCGGTGGGCGACCATCACCCCCGACCTCGCCGGACACGTCGCCGCCGTGTCCTACGACCACAGCAAGGGGCTGCTCACCGTGTGCCCGGAGTCGCCGGCCTGGGCGACGAAGCTCCGACTGGAACAGACCCGGATCATCGCAACCGCCAACACCGCCGCCGGCCGCACCGTCGTCCGCGCCCTGCGCATCCTCCCGCCCGGCGCCGTGCCCGCACCCGAGCCCGCCGATGCCGGCCCGGCACCCGCGGCCGCGCCGACCGGACCGAAGCGCACCCGGCAGACCGCCTCCGACGGCTACCGGCGTGCCCTCGCAGCACACCAGGCCGTCGCGCCCCCGCGCCGGATCGATCCGGCTATCGCGGAGGCGGCAGAGCGGCAGATGGCTGCGATGCGGGCACTCAGCCGCAATGCCTTCCCCGACGACCCAGACGACCCGGGGCCAGCCCCGATCGAGCAGGCACGCACCGAACGCCGCCGCCAGGCCAACGCCTCCCACACCGCGGCCCTGCGCCGGGCCCGCACGGAACGCGCGGCACCCAAAGCCAGCGACGCAACACCCGCTCCAGAACGGCAGACGCTGAGCAGGAGCGCGTGAGACCAGCCGACAAAAACAGGCAAAACCGGCATATGGCCATCGCTGTACACGAGGTAGCGCACCTGAAATGCCGAAGGTGCCTGTTGCACTGCGGCTTTCCACCGACAGGGTCAGGCTCGAGCAGCGCGACGGCTGACCGACCGGGAGGGAGCAACCCCCACAGGCGCGGGGACGACACCAGCAGGCGCGGGTTGCCCCGGCGCATGGTGGAGCAACCCCCGCGGGCGCGAGGACGACGGTCGGACGAGATCGAGGCGCGCGCTGCCGCAAGAGCAACCCCCACAGGCGCGGGGACGACACCTCTGCGTCGGCCCTCAGTTCGGCCGGTGTCGAGCAACCCCCGCGGGCGCGGGGACGACCGCGCCGGAGACGGGTGGGAGGAGGATGCCTGGGAGCAACCCCGGCGAGCGCGGGGACGACCTCGTCGACATGCTCACGCAGATGCAGCCCGCCGAGCAACCCCCGCGGGCGCGGGGACGACATCTGCGCAAGCTGCCGGAGCTGCACGGCGTCGGAGCAACCCCCGCGGGCGCGGGGACGACCTGTTCGCCCCGGACGAGCCGGACGACGGGCAGGAGCAACCCCCGCGGGCGCGGGGACGACCGGGCCTACGCCATCGCCGGGCGGGTGGACGCGGAGCAACCCCCGCGGGCGCGGGGACGACACTTCATGACCTGCGGAAATGCTAGCGAGGAGGGTGATTTTCCTTTACTTGCATTCCGCTCCGCTGCCTTGCCCGAGGTGCGTTGTCAGTAGCACCTCCTAGTGTGCCAGGGATCAGCCTTGACGAAGGCGATGGGGCTGTCGTCGGAGACCGTGGAACGGGTGTCTCGGCTTTGGGGGAAGTCGGCAGCGCGGACGGTGGCAGGACGCATCTGTTGCTGGGGCATCTCCTGGACACGGCGGCCGTGGCGGGGCTGATGTGGGACCACTACCTGTCGCGGGCATTGCGGCAGCGGCTGAAGTCGTCCCCGCGCCGGCGGGGGTAGCTCGGGACTCGGTCCGCTCGCCTACTCGCAGGCGGAGTCGTCTCCACGCCCGCGAGGATTGCTCGTGGCGGTCGGAAGGACGCCCCACGCCTATGGGTTCGGCAAGGGCTACGGCTTGGCACCTTCCTGGAGTCGGTGAAGTTCGGCGAAGAGGCCGTTGGGCCGGCGGAGGAGTTGCTCGTAGGTGCCGGTTTCGACGATGCGCCCGGCGTCCATGACCACGATCCTGTCGGCGCAGCGTGCGTTGGCGAGGCGGTGCGTGATGACGAGTGCTGTCCGTCCGTCGGCGAGTGTTTTGAACTGGTCGAACACTTGTCGTTCGGCGCGGGCGTCGAGTGCTGCGGTCGGCTCGTCGAGGACGTGGACGGGTGCGTCGGCGTGGAAGGAGCGGGCGAGGGCGATGCGCTGCCACTGTCCGCCGGAGAGGTCGTGTCCGCCCCACCAGGATCGGGCGAGGGAGGTGTCGAGGCCGTGGGGGAGTGCGGCGAGGACCTGGTCGGCGCTGCTTGCTTGTGCGGCTGTCACCACGGCGTCGTCTCCTTCGGGGCGGGGCCGGCCGAGGGTGATGTTTTCGCGGGCGGTGAGGGGCCAGCGGGTGTAGTCCTGCGGGGTCATGGCGACCCGGGACCATACGGCGGCTGGGTCCATGTCGGCGAGGTTGATGCCGTCCCAGGTGACCGTGCCGGTGTCGGGTAGGTACAGGCCGGTCAGCAGGTGGACCAGCGTGGTCTTCCCGGAGCCGTTTTCGCCGACCAGGGCGACGACTTCGCCGCGTTTGAGTTCCAGGTGCACGTCGGTGACGGCGGGCCGGTCGGTGCCGGGGTAGGTGAAGGTGACGCCGTGGGCGCGGATCACGTCCGGGCCCGGTTCGGGGATGCGCTGGATGCCGCGGTGGGTGCGGTGGCGGGCTGCTTCGTGGAGAAAGGCTGCCCAGTCGTCGAGGAAGAGGCCGGTGCGGAAGATGCGGGCGGCGGTGCGGGTGAGCGTGGTGAGCGCTGCGGCGGCGGTGCGCAGGGCGACCACGGCGGTCCCGGCGGCCGCGGGTTCGATACGGCCGGTGAGGAGGAGTCCGGTGAGGGCGGCGACGGCGCCGCACAGGGCAAGCGTGGACGCGGCCGCGCCGGCCAGTTGGACCCGCAGTCCGCGAAGGGCGGCGGTGAGAGCTTCGCGTTCCAGTCGGTCGGAGACCTGGCGGTAGCGGACGGCGAGGAAGCCGCCCATGCCGGCCGAGCGGATTTCGGCGGCGGTGCTGCGGTCGGTGCTGTAGCTGCGCAGGGATGTGCGCAGCCGGTCGTCGGCGCGGGCGGCGGTCTGGGCTGCGTGCTCGATCCGGGCGGCGCGCAGCGAGGTGTAGGCGCGGGGTGCCGCGGTGAGGAGGATGAGCGTCATGAGCAGCGGGTCGAGTGTGGCGATGACGGTGGTGACGGCGGTGAGTTGGGCGAGTACGGAGATCGCGGCTTGGGCGTCGGTGACGAGGTCGCGGGCTGTTTCCGCGCCTTTCCCGGCGGCGGTGAGGCGGTCTTCGAAGCCAGGGTGCTCGTAGGCGATGAGCTCGACTTCGGCGGCTGCTTGGAGGACGTGGAGGTCTGCCTCGCGGGAGACTTGGGGGCCGAGTCGGGCGGCGGCGGCGCGGGCGGCCGCGTCGCACAGCGCGGCGCCGGCCGTGGAGGCCGCGACAACCGTTGCGGGGTAGGAGACGGTGCGCAGGATTGGCCCGGTGGGTTGCCCGTGGTCCCAGGTGGCTGCGGCGTCGAGCAGGGCGGTGATCAGGCCGGTTGTGCTGGTCAGTGCGACTGCGGCGAGGACGGCGGCCGCGGTCTGGGCGCTGAGCATGAGGAGGACGGCGTGCCGGTCTGCGTGCCAGGCGAGGCGGGTGGTGCGGGCCAGGACTGCGGGGAGCCTGCGGGCGGTCGCGGTGAGGCCGATGGTGGGTTCGCTGTCGGTGACGAGTCGCATGACGGGCGCCGGTCCTACGGCGGGTGTGGAGGATGTGGTCACCCGTCCGGTGTACGGCCCGGCACGCGCGATGAGCACGCCGGTTTCCCGGGCCGTTTCGTCGAGGCCCAGGTGCACCGGCCCGCACGTCAACAGGATGCCGCGCGATTCACCCTTTGTGGCGAACGGGTGGGAAGAGGGCCGCGGCGACCCACGGCCGGCGCGGGTCGTCGGTGTCCCGGCCGGTCAGCCCCAGCGCGCCCCCGGCGGGCGTCCACACCCAGGCGTGGGCTTCGGCGGGTTGTCGCCGGGCGCCCAGGGCCCAGTGGGCGCGGCGGCCGCGCAGGGCCAGGGCCAGCACGGTGGCCAGGGACATTTCCATGCAGGCGATCCGGCCCGGCCACCACGGCGGGCGCGCCGCCGCAGCCGTGAGTGCGGGGACGACGATCCGGGAGCCGTGGCTGAGACGATCGCGCGGGGACGATCGCCGCCATCTCGTCCACCAGGGCGGATACGCAGAGCAACCCCCGCAGACACGGGACGACACGAGGCCGCCGTGTCCCGTGTACCCGTGCAGGGAGCAACCCCCACGGGCGCGGGACGACCCGGGCGGCGGCTCGGGCCGCCCGGCCAGGCGGAGCCAACCCCCGCGGGCGCGGGGACGACGAGGCGGCACGCTCACGCGACTTCGGCACCGTAGAGCAACCCCCGCGGGCGCGGGGACAACCTCGGCCTGACCGGGATCGACGACCTCGCCGACGAGTAACCCCCGCGGGCGCGGGGACGACCAGTGCCCCGCTCTGCCGTCGAGCTATAAGCCAGAGCAACCCCGCGGGCGCCGGGACGACTCGCTGCCCCAACTGCCCAGCGTGCCCACTCCCGCGCAACCCCCGCAGGCGCGGGGGACGACGTCAGCCCTCCCGGGCCGCGTAGTCCAGGATGGAGCAACCCCCGCGGACGCGGGGGACGACGGCGGACAGCAGTTCGTTCTCGCGGCGAGCAAGGAGCAACCGCCGGGCGCGGGGACGACCTGGCGCGCCCTTGACGACCGGCAACTCTCCGAGCTTCACGACCAGGCCGTGGCCGCGTTCGACGCCCCGGTCAACTCTACGACCTCCGGCCCAGACGGCATGGTCGCTGTGCGTTTCCTCTATGACGGGAGTTCGTCGGCGTCGGTGCGGGAGAAGATGACGTCGCTTAGTTCGGTGATCGGCTTTCGGCATCGTTTGGGCGGCCGAGGACTGCGCAGGGCTGATGGGTAGCTGGCGGGCTCGTAGTCGTTGGTCAGCAGGTAGGGGTGGAAGCCCAGTGTGTGGAGGGAGGCAATGACGGCGTTGGTGTTCTCTCCTTGTTTGGTCAGGAGTCTGGGAGCGATTTCGATGGCGATCTCGACATCCTGGCGGAGTTCGGTGGCGGCGGGGAGGAGGCTGCGGACGGCGGCGGCTTCGGCGCCTTCGACGTCGATTTTGATGATGCGGGCGGTGGCGAGTTCGGCAGCGGTGACGATGCTCGGCAGTGGGGCGGTGCGTGCCCGGAACTGGGAGTGGATGCGGCGGGGGCGGACCTGGGTGGTGTGGCCGAGGTTTTCGGGGTCTGCGAGGTAGAGGGTGACCTCGCCCTCGGTGTCGGATACCGCCGCCTGGACGGTGCGGATGTTGGTGTGCCTGTTGGCCGCCACGGCGGTGGTGAGGTCGTGGTGGAAGTCCGGGGCCGGCTCGATCGCGACGACACGGCCCGTCGGCCCGACGGCGTGAGAGGCGAGGAGGCTGAATGCCCCGCGGTGGGCGCCGACGTCGATGAAGGTGTCGCCGGGCCGGAGCCGGGAGCGGAGGAAGGCGCTGAGGTGTGGCTCCCACTCTCCGAAGAGGTACTGGTAGCGCTGTATGAGGTCGCTGGTGGAGACGGTGACGCGGTCGCCGGATCGCAGGCGGGTCACCGTGGTGAGTGGGTGGTTTTGCAGGTGGGGGTCGAGGATGCGGGCGGCGAGGAAGGCTTTACCGACGGTGACGGGTGCGTGACGGACGTAGGTGCGCAGGATCCGGGCGATGAGCGGGCTGGTCATGGTGTCTCCTTCGAGGACGGTTCGGAAAGGTTTTGCTGCTGTAGCGGGACGGCTGGCACTCTGGGTGGGCTGAAATGTCCGGAAGGAAGTGAGTTGGTGGTGGGAGCAGGACAGCTGGGTGCGGCTCAGGTGCCGGATGAGGTGCGACCGGTGGTGTTTCTGCTGGTGGGTTTGACGGGTTCGGGGAAGACGACGTTCGCCCGGCGGCGGCTTGAGTCCGCGGGTGCGGTGCGGTTGTCGGTGGACGAGCTGGTGCATGAGCGGCACGGCCGGTACGGCGTGGACTATCCGGAGCACGAGTACTTCGCGCGTGAGGCGCCGGTGGTCGAGGAGGTCCGGCAGCGCCTGGTGGAGCTGGTGGGCGAAGGCCGGGACGTGGTGCTGGACCACGGTCTGTGGCTGCGCAAGGACCGCGATGACTGGAAGCTGCTGGTCGAGCAGGCCGGCGGCCGTTGGCGGCTGCTGTACTTCCCGGTGCCCCGGGAGGAGCTGCTGCGACGGCTGGCGGAGCGCAACCGGCGGGACGACGCAAATGCGCTGCTGGTGACACCGGAGGCGCTGGACGACTTCTACGCGCGGTTCGACGTCCCCGAGGGCGAGGGTGAAGAGGTCGTGGAGCCCGGTTCGTTCTGACGCCGGGGCGGGCGCCAGGTGTCCACGATGTCGGTGGCCTCATCGGCCCACCACTGCGGCTGTGTGCCGAGGGTGACCGGCCTGAGGCGCAGGTCGGGGGCGAGGACGTCGATCCGGCCGTCGTGCTGGTCGAGGTGGTCGAGCATGCGTCGGGCCTCGCTGGGGATGGCCGGGGAGTCGGTGTGCCAGTCACCGTTGAGGCTGTGCGTCTCCCTGCGTTCGAGGTCGGCGCGGATGCCGGCACGCCATTTGAAGTGGTGGACGACGACCGGCGGCCGGTTGGCGGGCCGATGGCCCGGGGCCCGGTGGTTGCCGGAGGAGAGCGGGACAGCGGAGTGGGCCAGCACGATCTTGCGCGGGTCGGCTCGCAGGAGACGGTGGGTGAGGAATCCGCCGAGCGGGTAGCCGGCGTCCAGGCCGGCGGTCGGGTTCCAGCCGGTCAGGCTGCCGTCGCTGCTGACCCGGTCGAGCAGCAGCCCGCCGACGGTCCTGGCGCCGCGGGCCTCGCAGTCGGCCAGGATCTGGTTCAGCGGCGCGGGGTAGGCATGGAACTCGTCGGAGTCGGCGATCAGGTGCCAGCCGTCGCCGGCCAGGACTCGCAGTTCGGCGGTCAACGCCGGGTTCGTGTGCTCGTGCCACGGGCCGGTGCTCACCAGGGCCGGCGTGATGCCGTTGCTCCGGCAGGTGTCCAGCACCAGTTCCCGGGTCGGGGCGGGGACGTGGTCGGGGAAGTGGAAGCCGAGGCGGAACCGCTTGATGCCCAGATCACGGTAGTGCCGCACCCAGGCGTTGAGCAGTTCGGGCTCGACGGGGCCGATCAGTGCGATCAGCGTCGGCGTGGCGGCCATCAGCGACTCCTTCGAGCCGGTCGGTGTGGGAGGCGGGCGAGGAAGGCGGCCTGGGCGTCGGCCGTCGGCACACCGACGTGCTGGGCCGCGTCGGCTCCGGGACGAGGAAGTGGCACGCTCGCCAAGGCGTCGAGGATTGAGGCGAGGGCGTCCGGGTTGCCGGCCGGGAACGTCCGGGCCCAGTCCGGCCCCTCCAGCAGGGTGGTGAGCCGGGAGTCATGGGCGGAGGCGATCAGGGGGACGCCGAACCGGACGGCGTCGGCGACGAGTCCGGACTCCTTGCCCACCCCGGGGTGGCGGCAGAGCAGGCTGGCGTCGGCGGCTGCGTACACGCCCCGGATCTCGGCCTGGGTGGCGGCCCTGGCGGTGAGGTGCAGGCGAATGTGGGGCAGGCCGTGCCAGCGCCGCAGGGTCTCGTGTGCGAGCGGCATGCCGATCACGAACAGGTGCAGGGGACGCCGCAGCAGGCGGAGGGCGGCGTCGACGGTGCTGATGTCCTTGCACGGCCACCAGCCGCCGACCAGGGCGACCGCCCGGTCGTCGCTGCTCAGCCCGGCGGCTCGGCGTGCGGCGACGCGTTCGTGTTCCTCGAGGCGGTCGCGTGGGTCCACGACGGCGAACGGGCGGGTCAAGCAGGTCAGGTCGGGGAAGTGCCGGCCCAGCTGGGTGCGGACGTGGTCGGTGGGTGCCAGCAGGGTGACCCGGGAGCGGCCGCGGTGGGTGAGGCGGCCGACCAGCCGCAGGGGCAGGTCCTCGGTGGTGTTGATCTCGTGGACGAAGCGGGCGTGGATGCCGCCGAGCAGCCCGGCCGTGCCGTGGAGGGCGTCTCCTGCGCTGAGGACCGACACTGGTGCGGAGCCGACCGTGTACCGGGCGGTTCGCACGGCCGCTGCCTCGGTCAGGCAGCGTGCCAGCGCGGCGATCTGATGCGGCAGCCTGCGTACGGGTGTGGGCCAGCGACGGGATCCCAGACAGATCAGCGTGAGCCGGGACAGGACTGCCGCGGCGCCCTCGGCGGCATGGAGAAGTGTGGCTGCCCGTCCTCGGGGTCGTTCGAGGACGACGGCTCGGGCTGCCGTCAGGGCGCCACGGGTCTCGGTGGTGATCCCGTGCGGGGCGATGACGACGGTGGGCCGGTGGGCGCGGGCCAGTGCGATCAGGGCGCCGTGGTGGTGGCCGCTGTGCAGATGGGCATGGGGCTCGACGAGAACCAGCGGCCGGTTCATCCGGTGACGTCCTGTTCCGTATGGGCGCGGGTGAACCGGCTTCTCAGCCAGTCGGGGTCGTTGAGCAGGTCCAATCTGCCGGGCCGCCGGGCGGACTCGGCGGCGAACGCGACGCCTTCGACGGCGCCGGAGGCGGCGAACGCGGCGAACTCGCCCTGCGAGCAGTTCTGCCAGGCGGCGATCCGGGCGGCGGTCTGCTCGTCGCTCATGCCGTACTCGCTGCCGCGGGCGAGCATGGCGCACTCGCGGAATCCGGCCTTCCAGGCGTGGTAGGGGCTCTGGTTGCAGCGGGTGGTGCCGGCGACCTCGGCGGTGAACTCGATCCGGCCGGGCAGGGCCGCGAGGACGTCGACGGCGTGGCCCAGGTCGCGCAGCGCGGAGCGGCGGATCAGTTTGAGGCCGCCGTAGCCGTAGACGAGGCCGTTGAGCGGGTTGACCGCCTGCCACACGCGCATGGACACCTCCGGCGCGAGCGGTGCCACGTCGGTGATGGCGAACTCGTGGGCGATGGAGAAGTCGCCGTCGGCGAGGAAGAACGTCTCGCCGTCCACGGTCTCGGCTGCCAGCCGGTAGGCGCGGCGCATGCCGCGGACGCCGTGCAGACGCTTGGCCGGAATGCCCAGGACCTGCTGCAGGCGGGCGTGAAGATCGTCGGCGAGGGGCTCGTCGAAGGAGAGCATCACCGCGTCGAAGAGCGAGTGGGTGGTCATGCCAGGGCCTCCAGGTAGCGGGCTGCGACCAGGGCGGGGTGAAAACCGGCGGTGGAGGCGAGGGCCCGCTTCGCGTGCTCGAGGTAGAACTCGGTGTCGGTGGCGAGCCGGTCGACCAGGCCCAGGGCCTCCGTGCTGGTGCCGAACAGCAGGTCGTCGTCGATGTGCTCGGCGAACCACCCGGTACGGGGGGCGATGACGGGCAGGCCCATCGCCTGGCAGTCGATCACCGACATCGACCAGGGGCAGCCGTTCCTGAATGGCGCGATAGCGAAGCGGCCCTCGGCCAGCAGCCGGCGGTAGCGGCCGCGGTCGCCGCCGTCGGAGACGACCTCGACGCCGGGCAGCGCGGTCAGCTGGGCGCGCAGCCGTTCGGGGCTGTCGTCCAAGGCGATGCGCTTGGGGCTGCGGGTGCCGAACAGGTCGAGGACCCGGACGCGGACCTCGGCTGCGCTCTCGCCCGTGAGCCGCTTTGCGAGCCGCACAAAACGGGCGGTGCCGTAGTGCGCGTACAGGCGGTGGTTGTAGACCCCGGTGAACGGCTCCCCCGGACGGCGAGCCGTCAGCCGGTCCACGTCGCGGACCAGGCGCTCGTCCCTGGGGGCGGGCACCACGCGCAGCTTCTCGCCGACGTCCACGCCGGCCTGGGCAGCGGCGGCCGCCACCCAGGACGCGGCGGTCGCCGAGTGCACCAGCACCCGGTCCGCCACGGCCAGTCCGGCGACGAACGCGAGCTGGACGGGCTTGCCGAGGCCCGCGTCGTCCAGAGATGGATCCCCCACCAGGCCGCCACCGCCGGTGAAGGAGAAGGGCAGGTAGTGGCAGTAGACGGCGATCAGGGCGTCCCGCTTCGCCTCCAGCAGGGCCGCACGGATCGCGGGAGCCGCCTCCACCTGGTTGGCCACCACCACGTCCGGACGACGGTGGCGCATCAGCTCCGCCAGGCGATCCATGCCCGGGTCGAACCGGGCCCGGTACTTGGTGCCCGCGACCGGCATCCACACGAACGAGGCCCGCGGATCGGTAACAGCCACCGGAGCCGCGACGGTCACCGCCGCGCCCTGGTCGACGAGCTCGGGCACCAGCAGGTCGGCGAAGATCCAGCCCGAGTCGGAGGCGATCTTGTCCGGGTTGGAGACGTTGAGCGCGTACACGATGTGCCTGGGTGGCATAGGAGCTCTCCTCGTGTCGGCGGCCCGTCAGCCGACGGGCTGGGCGGGGCCGCTGCACATATGGAAAGCCGGGCACAGGCCGTGAAGCAGTGGTGAACTGGACTCATTCACGGCTCATTCATCCTCATCACCATGTGCACGGGGGAACCGCAGTGGACGAGCAGCCGGCACCAGTGACCGTCAGGTTCGAGCAGGCGGCCGAGGACTTCGCGGCCGAGGTGGCCTACTGGCGTGAGGTCCGCAGCCTCTCCAAGCGCGCCCTGGCCCAGCTCATGGGATTCGACCCCTCCTACGTCAGCCACATCGAGTCCGGACGCCACAAGCCCACCGAGGACTTCGCCCGCCTCGCGGACGAGAATCTGAACGCCGGCAAGGCCATCTGGCACCGGTACACGGCCTACGAGACTGCCCGCCGCACCATCAGCAGCATCGCCACGACCGCTGTGCCGATACCACGACACATCGACCAGCCGTATGCAACCGGAGCCGCGCTGGTCGTCGAACACGACCAGGCCCGCCTGGACTACGACGGCACGAAATACCGGCTCACCATGCGCCGTCTCCTGCGCAACACCGGTACCGAACCGATCACTCGCTACCTGATCCGCATCAGCGTGGACCGCTACCCCGGCGACCCCGAACGCTCCAATGCCCACTACCGGGCCAACCCGCTGACCTGGCACGAACTCGCCCTCACCGCCACCTGCCGCGGCGAGAAGATGCACTGGCACACCAAGCACGACCGCGACGCCTTCAAGGAGGTGTGGCTGCTGTTCGAGAACAACCAGGGCCGGTTTCCGCTCTACCCCGGCGAGAGCGTCTGGATCGAGTACGCGTACAGCGTCTCCGACACCAAGTGGGGCCGCTGGTTCCAGCGAGCAGTCCGCCTGCCCACCGAACACCTCCAGGTCCAGCTCGCCTTCCCCACACGGCTCGACCCCGTGGTCTGGGGCACCGAAACCTCGATGACCGCGGAAGCCTTCCCGCTTCGTACCCCACCCGTCCGCAGCGACGACGGCTCAGCCCGGGTGTTCACGTGGTCCACGGCCGCACCAGCCCTCCACACCCGCTACCGTCTGGAGTGGCGGTTCCGGGCCATGCCCGAACCACACAGCGACGATGGGGAGTTCGGGTGATCCATATGCGGCCCAGCCAGCAGATGCAGAGCCTCGGAGTGGTCCAGCACGGCGCCGATATCCTCACCCGCCCCGCCCGCCCCTTCGACCTGCCAGCCGAGCGCGCCAAAGCCGAATCCGTGGTGGACCGGTTGTTCACCGCGATGGAGTCCATCGGCCGTGTCCACGACTTCGCCAAGGGAATGGGCCTCGCAGCCCCTCAGATCGGCATCGGCCGGGCCGCCGCAGTCGTCCAGCCGACCGAGTCTGGGTCTTCCCCTGTCGTGCTGCTCAACCCTCGCATCACCGACCGGGCCACCGACGCCGACGAGCAGTACGAGGGCTGCCTCAGCTTCTTCGACGTCCGCGGCCTTGTCCCACGCCCGCTGACCATCACCGTCGAAACCACCACACTCGACGGCGCGACGGTCACCACCCTGTTCGACCGCGGCCTCGCCCGACTCGTCCACCACGAAATCGACCACCTTGAAGGCCTGCTCTACCTCTCGCGCATGCGTGCCGGCGTCCAGCCCATGCCCGTGAAGGAATACCGGCAGACGGGGCAGACTTGGTCCTACGGAGAATGAGCCGGCCTCCAGTGGCTACGCCAACGGCCCATGGTGGCGGGAGCGCAAGCCGCGTCTTCGCCTCGGTGGTGAGCGCCAAGGGGAATATCAAGCCCCGCAGGCGCAGGGACGACGTGATCCACTGCGTCATCTTGCGGAGCGCGCCGGAGCAACCCCCGCGAGCGCGGGGACGACTGTCCGATCGTGCGCTGCCGGTACCCGCCCGGGGAGCGACCCCCGCGGGCGTGGGGACGACACCATCACGGGACATTCCCCTCGCTCTGCGGCAGAGCAACCCCGGCGGGCGCGGGGACGACTGGCCAGCGGCCTTCGCCGCGGACTGCAGAGCCGAGCAACCCCCGCGGGCGCGGGGACGACGCCAGCCCGCAGCGCGGGCACAGCGGGATCGTCGAGCAACCCCCGCGGGCGCGGGGACGACTCCCCCTCGGTTGTCGTAGCGCGACGAGCGCCGGAGCAACCCCCGCGGGCGCGGGGACGACGCGGGGTCGGGCTCGTCGTCGTAGCAGCCGGCGGAGCAACCCCCGCGGGCGCGGGGACGACCGTACGGTCGGTTGGGCTCTCACTCCATCTCCCGAGCAACCCCCGCGGGCGCGGGGACGACGCTCGGTTGCTGTTGTGCAGCTCCTCGGCCAGGGAGCAACCCCCGCGGGCGCTGGGACGACGGCCCCATGGTGAGGATCTCCCGCAGCATGGTCGAGCAACCCCCGCGGGCGCGGGGACGACTCCTGGACGAGGTCGTCCAGCATGTCACCGAGGGAGCAACCCCCGCAGGCGCGGGGACGACCAGAAGCCCGCGGCCCTGGTGGGCGTGGCCGGCGAGCAACCCCCGCGGGCGCGGGGACGACCGCACGGCTGCCGGGAGCGCGACGCTGAGGAAGGAGCAACCCCCGCGGGCGCGGGGACGACCTCGCCCGCGAGTGGGGCGTCGACGACCGCCCGGAGCAACCCCCGCGGGCGCGGGGACGACCGCGGGCTACGGCTGGTGTCGCCGCCTGTGGAGGAGCAACCCCCGCGGGCGCGGGGACGACGGCAAGACGACCGCGATCCTCGCGGCCGGCGAGGAGCAACCCCCGCGGGCGCGGGGACGACGCCGCGGTGATGCGGTCCGTCTCCCGCCGGATCGAGCAACCCCCGCGGGCGCGGGGACGACGTGGTGAGGAGGTGGAAGACCGCCTCCACCAGGGAGCAACCCCCGCGGGCGCGGGGACGACGTCCCTGAGTCGGTCAGGAAGCTCGCGTAGGGCGAGCAACCCCCGCGGGCGCGGGGACGACCCGCGGGCGCGGCCGTAGTAGGTCGAGGCCGAGGAGCAACCCCCGCGGGCGCGGGGACGACGCGGGAGCTTGCGGCCAATACATCCCAAAGTGGGAGCAACCCCCGCGGGCGCGGGGACGACAACCGCCGCACCTCTATCAGCGCGTTGCCGAGGGAGCAACCCCCGCGGGCGCGGGGACGACCTCGCCTTCTCTCAGGTGAAGCATAAGACGGAGGAGCAACCCCCGCGGGCGCGGGGACGACCCGCCGCCAGGCAGACCCCGGCCATGGACGGCAGAGCAACCCCCGCGGGCGCGGGGACGACTTGCCGTCGGCGTCGCTGATCTCGGCGAACTTCGAGCAACCCCCGCGGGCGCGGGGACGACTTCTTGGGCGTGCCGGGGACGGGCGGGGTGGGCGAGCAACCCCCGCGGGCGCGGGGACGACGGCCGACCGGAGCGTCTGGGCGGCCTCTCCGGCGAGCAACCCCCGCGGGCGCGGGGACGACGCCCCCGCGTTCGCCCACTTGTTGCCGTTGGTGGAGCAACCCCCGCGGGCGCGGGGACGACGACGACCAGCCGGTGAGCGCGAGCACCAGCTGGGAGCAACCCCCGCGGGCGCGGGGACGACCCCGGGTGGACCCCGCTGGCGCTGTAGGACAGGGAGCAACCCCCGCGGGCGCGGGGACGACAAGCCGCGTCGGCCGCCGGGGCGGCGGGTCTGGGAGCAACCCCCGCGGGCGCGGGGACGACGCGCCGGATGCGGCCGAAGGCGCGGACCTGACGGAGCAACCCCCGCGGGCGCGGGGACGACCACCAGGCCCCGGCGAGCACCCGCCGGGGCCGAGAGCAACCCCCGCGGGCGCGGGGACGACAGACGCTGCTCGTGCTGCTCTTCGTTCGAGGTCGAGCAACCCCCGCGGGCGCGGGGACGACGAGGTGCCGCCAGCGTTGTTGACGTCGTTCGTCGAGCAACCCCCGCGGGCGCGGGGACGACTCTACCGGTAGCGCCGACAGTGATGGGCCGTTGGAGCAACCCCCGCGGGCGCGGGGACGACACCTCCGCGACCTGCGTGGCGGACAGAGCGCGGGAGCAACCCCCGCGGGCGCGGGGACGACGCCGTCCGAGACCGCCTCGCGCCCTTGGTGGTGGAGCAACCCCCGCGGGCGCGGGGACGACACTTTATGACCTGCGGAAATGCTAGCGAGGAGGGTGGTTTTCCTTTACTTGCATTCCGCGCCGCTGCCTTGTCCGAGGTGCATTGTCAGTGGCACCGCCTAGTGTGCCAGGGATCGGAGTGAAGGGGGGCCGATGGTGGACCGTGGGGGGTCGATCGTCGCCTTGATGAAGGCGACGGGGCTGTCGTCGGAGACCGTGGAGCAGGTGTCTCGGCTTTGGGGGAAGTCGGCAGCGCGGAACGGGGGCAGGACTCATCTGTTGCTGGGGCATCTCCTGGACACGGCGGCCGTGGCGGGGCTGATGTGGGACCACTACCTGTCGCGGGCATTGCGGCAGCGGCTGGATGAGATCAGTGGGGGCAGGGGCCGCTCGTGGTTCATGTGGGTGTGCGGCATCCACGACTGCGGGAAGGCATCTCCGGCGTTTCAGGCGATGGATGCGGCCGAGGCGGCTCCGGTGCTGGCGGCGGGGTTGACGTGGGGGCGGCTGCCGGCCGACCGGCGGAAGTCGTGGCGCCATGAGGTCGCTGGCGCCGCTCTGCTGAAGCCGCGGCTGGTGGCTGAGTGGGGGAGCGAGGAGGCCGCTGATTGGGTGTGGCCGCTGGTGGCCGGGCATCACGGGGTGTTTCCTTCCGTCCGTGGCCTTAAGCCGCCGCACCGGGAGGTTCAGGGCAGGGGTCCTGCGTGGGCTGAGGCGCAGCGTGCGGTGGTTGACGTGTTCACGCGTGCGGTCGGTTTCGAGGACTTGGCGGACGTCGGCCCGGTGGGAGCTTTGAGGAAGGCGGAGCAGCTTGCGCTCTCGGGGCTGATCGTGATGGCGGACTGGGTCGCGAGCGCCGGCCGGATGGGCCGAGGGTTGGCGGATGCCGGGCTGGTCTCGTTCGCCGACGCGCAGCACTGTATGGAGGAGTGGTGGGATGGGCTGCGGCTGCGTGGTGGCTGGGGAGATCTTCCGCTGCCGCAGAAGCCGCTGGCCCCGCTCACCGACCGGCTGGGTGTGACCCCGCGGGCGTCGCAGCGAGAGCTGGTGGAGCGGGCGTGTTTGATGCCGGCCCCGGGGTTGTTGATTGCGGAAGCGCCTATGGGGGAGGGCAAGACCAAGGCTGCGCTTGCGGCGGCTGAGGTCTTGGCGGCGAGGTTCGGCCTCGACGGTGTGTTCGTGGCGATGCCGACTCAGGCGACGAGCGATCCGATGTACGAGCAGGTGTTGCAGTGGGTGCGCACGTTCGATCCCGAGCTCGAGTCGCAGGTGGCACTGTTGCACGGGCGACGTCGGTTCAACGCCTGGTGGCGGGCGATCTGGGAGGGCAAGCAGCGTCCGGACGGCAGCAGTGCCGGCAGAGGCGCCGGCGGCGGTGAGGACGGCGGTTGCGGGTGCGAGGGCGACGAAGCTGACTTCGGGGCTGCGGATGGACACGATGACTTCGGGGCGATCGGTGAGGACGCCGACTACGGCATGGTTGCCGCCGAGGCTCCGGCCGGAGTCGGCTTCGTCCCCGGGACGGACGGCCCGGCGCACTGGTTCCTCGGCAACAAGCGGGGTCTGCTGACCGCGTTCGCTGTCGGCACGGTCGACCACCTGCTGCACGCCGCGACCCGCACCCGTCACGTCATGCTGCGGTTCGCCGGGCTCACCGGAAAGGTGGTCGTCGTCGACGAGGTGCATGCTGCGGATGTCTACATGCGGCAGTTCCTCGTTGAGGCGCTGCGCTGGCTGGGGCAGGCAGGGGTTCCGGTGGTTCTGCTGTCGGCGACGCTGCCGCCCGCCCAGCGCCAGGTCTTCGTGGACGCCTACCTGTCCGGCGTGCTGGGGACGGCGGACGTGCATCAGCCGGTGCCGCAGCCGGTCGGGTACCCGTGTGTCACCGTGGCTTACGGCGCGGGCGGCGGGGCGGTCGTCGAGATGTCCCGTGAGCGGGTGCCTTCCTGGCGGGAGTCGGCGCCTGTGGAGTTGTCCTGGCTTCCCGATACCGGTGTCGACGGGGCGCGGGTGGTGGAGGCTGTCCGGGAAGCCATCGTCGACGGCGGCGTGGCCTTGGTGGTGGTCAATCAGGTCGCCCGGGCTCAGGCGATCTACGACGGTCTGCGGAACGAGGACTTCGACGGTGATCTGTATCTGCTGCACGCACGGTTGTGCGCAGCGCACCGTGCGGAGAGGACGGCGGAGTGTCTGGGGCTGATGGGTCCGGAGGCCGGTGAGAGCCGGCCACATCGCATGGTGGTAATTGCTACGCAGCTTGCGGAGCAGTCCTTCGACGTAGACGCCGACGTGCTCATCACTGACCTGGCCCCCACCGACCTGCTCCTGCAGCGCATCGGACGGCTCCACCGTCACAGCGGGACCCGCCGCCCCGATGCTCACCGTGTGCCGCGGGTACTGGTCACCGGTGCGACGGGAGGGCGCGACGGCACACCACGGTTTCTCGGAGCTTCGGAGGCGATCTACGGCAAGTGGTCTCTGCTGAGGTCGGCGGCCCTGGTCACGGAGACTGCGGGCCCTCTTCCGGCCGTCGCCGGTGTGAAGGACGAGTGTCCGCGACCGTGGGAGGGTTCGGTGTGGAGCATCCCCGCCGATGTACCTGGCCTGGTGGCACGGGCGTACGGGAGTGACGAGGTATGCCCGGTGGGCTGGCACGAGGCCGAGGCGTGGCAGCAGTGGCAGGCCAAGGAGCTGAAGCGGGAGGAGAAGGCCGAGGAGTTCCTCCTCTGCCGTCAGAGGGAGTGGGCTTTCCCCACGCTGGAGGGTCTCCACTACGCGGGCAGCCGGGTTGCCACCGAGGACCAGCTCGATGCCGTGGTCCGGGACGGTGATCCCACCGTCGAGGTGGTGATCGTTCGCCGCTTCTCCGGCGGCTATCGGGCATACGACGGCACCTGGCTCGGTGTGCACGGAGAGGTGGACGACGACGAGGTGACCGACCGGCTGCTGGGCGGGACCATCCGCCTGCCGGCGCGGCTTACCTCTGCAGCTCAGGATGTGCTGCGTCCGCTTCCGGGGTGGGCGGGCCGTCCCTGGCTGAAGTACCAGTTGGCTCTGGTGCTGGAGGAGGACGGTACGGCGCTGCTGGGGACGGATCGGGTGTCGTACGACGTCGACCTGGGGCTTGTCGAGCACCGGTGACGGGGTGCGTGCGGAGCGTCTCCCGGGGTTCCGTGCGGCCCCCCGCTGGTGCGGGGACCACGTGAAGCATCGAACCGGAACACCCCCGCTCTGCAGGGAGCGGGAGGCGCTCCGCACACCCGCACAGAGCGTACTGGCCTTGGGTCACGGCGCAGAGGGTGGCGGTATATCGCCACCCGGAGAAATGGTCAACTCGCTTGTAAGCAACGAACGTTGTGTGCAAGCGTGATGAACGGCAAGGCGACGCGGGCCTGGGGAGAACCGCATCGTGCTGCCGGCCTCACGTCCGGGGGACGTGGGATATGCAGAGGGAGGGGGAAGCCGCCATGCAAGTCAATGGAGACTTGGTCCACGGTGCAGTGCTGACCGCAGTCGATGTGGATGGTTCGACTCGGCATGACGGTCTGCTGGGCACGCTGTCCGAAGCGCACAAAATCAGGCGCCTGGAAATGCCGGTGCACACGATGCTGCCGGTGGTGCTGCGCCAGTTGCTGCTGCCGGTCATGTTCGACGCCCTCGGCGTACCGCGGAGCCAGCAGGAGTGGGGGGAGCGGTTCCGGCGCGGAAAGTTCTCCGGGGAGGAGCTCGCACGCCTCTCGGATTACCTGGGTCCCGAGCGCTACGGGCACCGGTTCCGGCTGTTCGACCCGGAGCGTCCGTTCGCACAGGTCGCAGGGCTGAAGGCGCTGAACGGTGAGACGAAGTCGGCCGCCCAGTTGGTGCCGTCGGTGGCGTCGGGCAACAACGTGCCCCTGTTCAGCTCACTGAGCGAGGCCGACGAGCTGCTGCTAACGCCGGGCGAGGCTCTGCTGTGGCTGCTGCATGTCCAGTGTTGCGACACCGCGTCGATCAAGACGGGTGCCGAGGGCGATCCGCAGGCGAAGAACGGAAAGACGACCGGAAACCCGACGGGGCCGCTCGGCCAGTTCGGCGTCATCGTCCCCACCGGCAGGACGCTGTACGAGACGCTGCTGCTGAACACGCCGGTCCTGCCGGACGGTATCGCCGCCGGCGACCGGCCACAGTGGGCGTGGGACGAGCGTCCGGACGGGCTCGGCTGCGAGTCACCCGCTCGGCCCGCATGGTCGGAGCGCCCGGCAAGCGGGCTGCTGGACCTGCTGACGTTCCAGGCCCGGCGGGTGCGTCTTTTCACCTGCGAGACGGAGCAGGGACTTCGGGTGAACCGAGTGATCGTGTCCGCCGGGGACCGGCTGGCTCGCACTCCCGAGTACGAGCCGCACACGGCGTGGCAGCACACCGCCAAGCCGAAGAAGGGCCAGCCGCATCGGCGGCCCCGCCGGCACACCTCGGGCCGGGCGGCCTGGCAAGGGCTGAACACGCTTCTGGCGATGCATCTGCCCGACCAGAGCGACGGCCCTTACACGTCGGTGCTGCTGCGGCAGATCGGTGACCTGCAAGTCGGCCAAGTGCTGTCAGAGCAGTACCTGCTCGGTGTCGAGACTTCGGGTCTGGAGTACGGCACCCAGTCCGCCGTGGTGGAGAACGCCGTCGGAGACGATCTGCCTCTGCCGGTGAACGCCCTGCTAGCCCAGGACGAATGGCTGCGTCAGGCACTGCTGGAGTGCGTCGAGCAGGCAGACCAGGTCGCCCGGGCCCTCGACGGCCTCAACAACGACCTGCGGCGCGCCTCTGGAGGCGACCCGCTGCCCCGCGACAAGGGCAACCGGCCCTCGGCGCAGTTCCTGCACTCCCTCGACCGGACGATGCGCCGCCTGCTCGTCGGGCTGCGGACCGTCGGGGCGGACGACGACGAACTCCTTGAGCGGGCCCGGCTCGCCTGGGAGCAGTCCGTCGCGATCGCCGCGAACAAGGAGGCCGGCCTGCTCATGGCCGCCGCCCCGCCGCGCGCCATGGTGGGCCGCACGGTCAGGAACGGGGACAAGGAGTTCGTCTACCGCAGCGGCAAGGCCATCGGCCTGTTCCGGAAGAGGCTCGCCGAGGTCCTGGAGCGCGTCTCGGAGAAACGACGCGCCACGTCGGAGGAGGTGGCACCGGTATGACATCCCTCGACAGCACCCGGGCATCACGTCTCGGGACGGGCGGCCGGGTGCGGCAGTTCTTCTGGGAAGAGGCCGCACAGAACTGGCAGGCGGCGCGGGCAGAAGGGTGGCGCCCGGAGTTCTCCGAGTACGTGGCACGCAGCCTGCGGGCCCTGCGTGAAGGCGTCGGCCGGGAAGCCGGCACCGTTGCGTCGATGCGGACCGTTCACCGCGTCCCCCTTCCGGACGGCGGCTCGGACCGCCTCCCGGCCTCGTACATCGCGGAGCACCACACGCTGACCCTCTTCGGTCTGCACCAGCACGGCGCGTCCGAGCCTGTCCACCGGCCGGGAGTCGGGCTGGGCACCGCCTGCCTGCGTCTTCGCCGCGGTGGGGTCTTGGGTGAGGCAGCGGTGGAGCGGCGGTTGATTGCTGCGGCCACGGCCCAGGACATGTACGAACTCGTGCAGCACCTGCAGCGTCTCGTGCCGCTCCTGCGGCAGGCCGGCATCGGCCTGGACTACAGACGACTGTTCCACGAGTTCGTCGGGTGGGACAGCGACGGCAAAGCCCGGGACCGGACGCTGAGGGCCTGGGGCCTGCAGTACACCGACCCCGGTGTCTCCGTCCCTGGCGACGACGGCGAAGCAGAGAGCGGGGAGAGCAACGCCGGCGAGTCCGCGCCGTACTGGGTGACGTTCTCCCCCGGCAGCGGGAACGCCGCAGCCGAACTGGCCGCACTACGCTCCGGGACCGGGCGTGAGGCAGGGACGGTCGCCGCGATGTGGTCGTTCCACCGCACCCGCATGGCGTCCGAGTGGCGCGACAAGGGATTCCTCACCTCGGACCTCATGGCCGAGCACGTCGCGCTGACCCTCTTCGCCCGCCATCAGCAGGCACACTCCCGCCGGATGCACGTCCCGGGCAGCAGCCCAGGCTGCGCCGCCGGCCGGCTCGCCAAGATGGCGGCCGCCGACGGTGGGGGTGCAAGCTCAACCGCGGCACTGGAGAGGCGCTTCGGTGTCCTGCTCACCTCCGCCGACGCCACAGAGCTCGCCATGCACCTGCGGTCGCTCATCCCTCTGCTGAACCGGGCGGGTGTCGGACTCGACTACGACATGGTCCGCTCCGCCCTGCGGGTCTGGGACGACCCTCACCGTCCGGACGTGGCCTCGCGCCTCCGGCAAAGCTGGGATCGGGACTTCCACTCCGCAGCCACGTCCTGACGCCGCTTCCGGGACAGCTGGCTGCCGGCTGTCCCAGCGCGCGAGGTCCCGCAGATCTGTCCCGAAGCCTTGCGTACCTCTATCTCTTCGGCCCTCACTCCATGTGCCGCCTCGGCGGTGCTCCACGCCTTCAAGGAGTCATGCCATGACCCAGCCCCGTCTGTTCATCGAGGTTCACATCCTGCAGAGCCTCCCGCCGTCCAACGTCAACCGGGACGACTCCGGCACCCCGAAGCAGGCCATCTACGGCGGGGCCCGCCGGGCCCGCGTCTCCTCGCAGGCGTGGAAGCGGGCGACCCGCACCGAGTACGCCCGGCAGGTGCCCGAGGCCGACCGGGCCACCCGCACGAAGCGGATCGCCACCCTGCTCACCCAGCGTCTCGTCCGGCCCGCCGACCAGGGCGGCGCGGGCCTCGCCGGGGAGCAGGCTGACCGCCTGGCGGCCGCCCTGCTGGAGCCGCTCGGCATCACCAAGTCCGCCAAGAAGGACGACCAGTCCGCCTACCTGCTGTTCTTCGGCAAGAAGCAGCTCGACGCGCTGGTGGAGCTGCTCGGCGGCCGTGCCGCCGAGCTGGCCGCTCTCGCCGACGAGGAGCTGAAGAGCGAGGTCAAGAAGCTGCCCGTCGTGCAGACGCTGTCCACCGGGCACCCGGCGGAGGTCGCCCTGTTCGGCCGCATGGTCGCCGATCTGCCCACGCTGAACGTGGACGCGTCCGTGCAGGTCGCGCACGCCCTGTCCACCCACGCCGTGCGCACCGAGTTCGACTACTACACCGCGGTGGATGACGAGAACACCGAGGACCACGGTGCCGGGATGATCGGCACCGTCGAGTTCAATTCCTCCACCCTGTACCGGTACGCGGTTCTCGGCGTGCATCAGCTCCGCGACAACCTCTCCGACGCCGGCGAGACCCGTGAGACGGCGGTCCGCTTCGTCGACGCGTTCGCCCGTTCCATGCCGACCGGGCACCAGAACTCCTTCGCGCACCGCACTCTGCCCCACCTGGTGCTGCTGACGGTTCGCGCCGACCAGCCGGTGAACCTGGTCTCCGCCTACGAGGAGCCCGTCACCGGTGTCACCGGCCTGGCCGCCGAGTCTGTCGTGCGGCTCGCCGACGAGCTCCGGGCGGTCGGAGAGACCTGGGGCAACAAGCCGCTGCGGACCCTGGCCACCTACACCGCCGAGGGCGACAAGGTCGCCGAGGCGTTCGGCTCCTCCCTGCCCTTCCCCGCCCTCCTCGACGCGGTCGACGCCCTGGTCGGCCAGTGGCTCGACGGCGGCGAGCTGACCCCCTCCGAGGCTTCGGAGGCCGGCGCGTGACGACCGCCACCGACGATGCCGTCCTGGTGCTGCGGCTGGCCGCCCCCCTGCAGTCCTGGGGCGGCCCCTCCCGCTACAACAGGCGCGAAACCCGCCCCCAGCCCACCAAGTCCGGTGTCCTCGGCCTGCTGGCCGCCGCCGAGGGCCGCGACCGGGAGGCGTCCCTCACCGACCTGCTCGGCCTGCAACTCGGAGTCCGGGTCGACCAGCCCGGCACCCTGCTGCGGGACTACCACACCTACAGCGACTACCGAGGGCTCCCACTGCTCTCGGCCAAGACCAACGCCAAGGGACAGCAGACCCGGACCACCCCGGCCAAGCACACCGGCGTCACCCAGCGCTTCTACCTCCAGGACGCCGTCTTCGTCGCCGCCCTGCGCGGACCGAAGCCGTTGCTCACGAGCCTGGAAGAGGCCGTGCGCAACCCCGCGCACCCGCTCTCCCTCGGCCGCCGCTCCTGCCCGCCCGTCGGCCCGGTCAGCCTCGGTCTGCACCCCGACACGGAACTGGAGGACACCCTGAAGGAAGTGCCGTGGCAGGCGGGAAGCCACCGCCGCAGCCAGGTCAAGGGCGCCACCGTGTCCCTGGAGGCCACCGTCGAGGACCCGGCCGGCGACCAGCTCGCCGTCGACGTCCCCGACACCTTCGACCTCAAGACCGGAACCCGCTTCGGCCGCCGCGCCGTGCGCCACCTGTGGGTCACCCTGCCCACCGGCCGTGCTCAGCCGGACGCCGCCTCGCCGGACACCGGCGCCGCCGGACTGCCCGACCACGACCCGTTCGCTCTCCTGGGCTGGTGACCGCATGCCCTACCTGTCGAAGATCGCACTGAACCCGCGCCGCCGCGCGGCCGTGTCCCTGCTCTCCAGCCCGCACCGCCTGCACGCCGCCGTTCTCGCCGGACTGGCCGTGCAGCCCGTCACCGAGCGGGTGCTGTGGCGGCTGGAGAACAACACCCCCTACCGGGCCGAGGTCCTCGTCCTCACCGAGAGCCGCCCGTCCTGGGAACACCTCGTCGACGACGCCGGCTGGCCCGGAGCCGACGGAGGCGCCCCCCTCATCGCCGACTACACCCCCCTCCTCGAACGCGTCGCCCGCGGCAGGGAATTCGGCTTCCGCCTCACCGCCAACCCCGTTCAGAGCGTCCCCCGGCCCACCAAGCCGAGCGAGGAACAGGCGGCCCGTCTGAAGGAAGGAGCCGACAACGGCACCCGGCACCGAGGCTTCCGCGTAGCCCACCGCACCGTGGCGCAGCAGCTGCAGTGGCTGCTCCGGCAGAGCGAACGCCACGGCTTCGCCATCCCCGGCGCGACGGCCATGCGTCCCGGTCCCGGCCTGCAGACGGGCAGCAGCGAACCGGAAGCGCCGTCATCGGCGGGACCGGCGGTCGCTGTCGTCAGCCGTGACATCCTGCGCTTCAGCAAGCGCAAGGACGGCCCCCGCGTCACCCTGTCCACCGCCACCTTCGAAGGGCGCCTGCGTGTCACCGACACCGACGCGCTGCGCTCCGCTCTCCTCGGCGGCATCGGCCCGGCCAAGGGCTACGGGCAGGGTCTCCTCACGCTGGCGCCACTGCGCTCCGCGGAAGGGGCCGGTCATGGCTGACCCGTGGTGGCGGACCGGGCCCCAGGATGTCCACCGGCTCGAGGACCGCATCAGCAGCCTCTACGCCGAACGCTGCCACATCGACCGGGACGACAACGCCATCGTCCTGGTCAACAAGGTGCGCACCGTGCACGTACCGGCTGCCTGGCTCGCCGTCCTCCTCGTCGGACCCGGCAGCCGCATCACCCACCCTGCCGTCACCCTGCTCGCCGACTCCGGCACCGCCGTGTGCTGGGTCGGCGAGCAGGGCGTGCGCCTCTACGCCACCGGCACCAGCACGGCGAGGGGCTCACAGCTTCAGCTACGGCAGGCATGGCTGGTCACCCGGCCGAAGGAACGCGTCGCCGTGGCCCGCCGCATGTACGACATGCGCTTCCCCGGGGAGACCACCACCGGCCTGACCCTCCAGCAGCTGAGGGGCCGGGAAGGCACCCGCATCCGCCGCCTCTACGCCCAGCACTCGCAGCGCACCGGCGTCCCGTGGACGAAGCGCGATTACAAGCCCGGCGACGCCTTCGCCGCCGGCGACGACGTCAACCGGCTCCTGTCCGCGGCCAACTCCGCCCTCTACGGCATCTGCCACGCGGCGATCACCGGGCTCGGCGCCAGCCCCGCCCTCGGCTTCGTCCACACCGGCAACGCACTCTCCTTCGTGCTGGACATCGCCGACCTCTACAAGGCGGAGTTCACCATCCCGCTCGCCTTCGACCTCGCAGCCCAAGGCCTGACCTCGGAACGCGACGCGCGCACCGCCCTGCGGGACGCCGTCGTCCACGGCAAACTCCTGCCCCGCGTCGTCGCCGACATCAAACGGCTCCTCGTCTCCGAAGGAACCGACCTCATCGACGAGGACCTCGGCGCCCTATGGGACGAAGGCGACACCGTCGTCAGTAGCGGCCGCAACTGGAGCGCCGCGGACCACCTCGACGTCATCCCGGACATCCCAGAGCCCCCGGAGCGGCCCGAGCCGGACGGCACCACCTCCGGGGAGCCGCCCTCGTGAGCGCCGGCACGACCGTGATCGTTCTCATCGCAGCCCCGCCCGGGCTCCGCGGCCACCTCACCCGGTGGTTCGTCGAAGTCGCCGCCGGCGTCTTCGTCGGCAACCCCAACCCACGCATCCGCGACCGCCTCTGGACCGTACTCGCCGACCGCATCCACGACGGCCAAGCCGTCATGATCGAACCCGCGACAACCGAACAGGGCTGGACCACCCGCACCGCAGGCCGCGACCGCTGGACCCCCGTCGACTTCGACGGACTCACCCTCATCGCCCGCCCACGTCAAGGCGAACAGGCATGGCGCCCCCGAACGACGTGAAGCAAAATGGCATGATCACGTGACATCGCTGCAGGTCACCAAGTCTCGTCCCCGCGCCCGCGGGGGTTGCTCGCCCGCCATCCACCCCCTCCCCGAGGGAATCCACCTCGTCCCCGCGCCCGCGGGGGTTGCTCGGGCCTGCAGCTCACCAACGCCCTGCTGCCGAACTCGTCCCCGCGCCCGCGGGGGTTGCTCGGCATCCGGGGACGGATCGGGTACATCGGCATGCTCGTCCCCGCGCCCGCGGGGGTTGCTCCGGGTGGACACGGGTGACCCCTTTCAGGGGTACCTCGTCCCCGCGCCCGCGGGGGTTGCTCGCTGTTCTTCCGCCCCAACTTGCTCGACGTCGTCTCGTCCCCGCGCCCGCGGGGGTTGCTCCCCGCCCCTGCCCTCGGTCCCGGCGGTCTCCCTCTCGTCCCCGCGCCCGCGGGGGTTGCTCGGTCACGAAGAGGACCATGCCGCCGTTGCGGACGTCGTCCCCGCGCCCGCGGGGGTTGCTCCTGGCAGTTCCAGGCCGGCGACCTCGTCCTCGGGTCGTCCCCGCGCCCGCGGGGGTTGCTCCGTGCCCGCGACCAGCATCCGGCGGCCCAGCGGGTCGTCCCCGCGCCCGCGGGGGTTGCTCTTCACCGATGCGGCGCTGCGTCCATCCTTGGGTGTCGTCCCCGCGCCCGCGGGGGTTGCTCGCCGGGGTCGATGCTGCGGACGGTGGCGCGCTGGTCGTCCCCGCGCCCGCGGGGGTTGCTCCCCGACCGCCATCTCCGACGGCACCACCTGCTCGTCGTCCCCGCGCCCGCGGGGGTTGCTCCCGCATCGCCGCCGAGACTCTCTCCACACCCCCGTCGTCCCCGCGCCCGCGGGGGTTGCTCGCCCAGTACGGCGCCGGCTACCAGACGGTGCGAGTCGTCCCCGCGCCCGCGGGGGTTGCTCGGTCGCCCTGGCCGGTACCGGCATCGGCCTGCTGTCGTCCCCGCGCCCGCGGGGGTTGCTCTCCGCCGGCGGAACCGCGGATCCGCCCCGACCAGTCGTCCCCGCGCCCGCGGGGGTTGCTCGGTCCGCCGCTCGTCCACCACGAACGTCTACGAGTCGTCCCCGCGCCCGCGGGGGTTGCTCCAGTTCGACGGCCAGGTCGTCGTCGGACTTCGGGTCGTCCCCGCGCCCGCGGGGGGTTGCTCTGCTTGAGTGCGCGGCCACTTCCGCCGCTGCGCGTTGTCCCCGCGCCTGCGGGGTAGCTCCTCAGGCAGGATCTCCACACCGCGGGCCTGAGCGTCGCGCCGGTTGCCGGGGGCCGCTGGCGGCCGACCACTCGGTCCGCCGTTCCCCGCCGCTACCGCCGGGCTGCTGTACCGACCGCCGGGACCGGCCGGGGCCGCCCGCAGTGGGGGGACCGTGCCCAGCGACTGCCGGGTCCGTGGCTGCCGTGCCAGATGCCGGCCGCCCGCGCACGCGGCCGCCGAGGCACCAGGTCGCCGGACTGCCGGGCTGCTGCTGCGGTTCCGTCACCGCCTGGTCGTCGCCATGCCGCGCTCCGCGCCGCTGGTGCGCGTGCCGCTGTCGGGCCGCCATGTCGGTCCGTGAGGCCGCCCGGGGCCGCGCTGTGGTGGGGGACCGCGTCCGGCGGCTGCAGGGGCGCCCCAGCCGGGTGTCTTCCGCGGTTCCCGTGCCGGGCACCGGGGCACGGCTCCTGTGCCAGGCCGCGGGGCCCGGCGGCTGCCGGGTCCTTCTCGCTGCCGTGCTGCTGCTCGCCGGGCCGTGCTGCTCGCCGCCGGAACTGCCGGACGCCGCGCGGCTCCCGCTGCCGGAGTGCCGGGGCCGCCGCGAGTCGGCCTGGCACCGGCGGGGCGCCGTTCCCGGTGGGGCCGCCGCCTGGTCACCGGGGCCGGGTCCCGCTGCACCGCCCGCCGGGCCGCGGGGCTCCCGCGCCGGGCTGCGGGGCCGCTTGGCCGCGCGCCGCGGTGAGAGACCGCGTCCGGCGGCTGCCGGGTCCTCCCGCTGCCGCGCCGCCGCCGTGGCGGTCGCCGGTGGCTGCCGGTCCTCGACGAGGTCCTCCGGCTGGCCGCCCGCTGCCGGGCCTGTCGCCGGTTCGCTTCGGCCCCGGCCGTCTGACCCGCTGCAGCAACTCCCGTGCTGCCGCTCGCCGGGCCGCCGGTCGCCGGGGTGCCGGACCGCCGGGCCGTGGGGCTGCCGCCGTTGCCCACCCTCCGCCTGGCCGCTCCCGCGGCGCCGGGGTGCGTGAGTTACCAGTCCGCCAGTCTCGAGCCTGCTTCGCGCTGCGGTTGTGCCCGGGCCGGGCCATCGCGCCCTCGCGACGCTCAAGGCCGTGCCGCGCCGTGCCCGGCAACCGTTCGCCGGGCCGCCTCCTGATCACTCGCTGCCGCACACGCCCGCCGGGACGCCTGCCCCGCCGTCGGCCGGCTGCCGGAACTGCCGGGGCGCCGCGAGCTCGCCGGACGTTTCCCGCCGCGCCCGTGCCGGTCGCCGTGCCACCGCCCGACCGCTCACCGTCGTGCGGCCGCCAGCTGCCCGGCCGCCGAGGACGCGGGCACGACCGGGAACGGGAGGCGCGGCAACTCGAGCACCCCCGCGGACGCGGGGGACGACAGAGCCCGCCGCCGTCCCCGCTCCCGCGGGGTTGACCATCGCGAAGATCATTTCGTTAGGAGTTCTTTGGCGGAGAGGATGTCAACGCTGAACCTGCCTTCTGCGGAGGGCGCCGACGGTCAGTCACGGAGCTCGACGCCGTACATGCGCAAGGTCCGCTGCGCGTGATTCACAGACAGGCGGGCCGTGACGAGCGGGCGGAGCAGGATGCGGTGTCGGCCGTCGTCGATACCCCACGCCTCGGTCTGGTTGACCGGGTCTTCGATGACGTCGAACAGGGCCAAGCCGAGCTGGAGGCCGGCCGCCTCGGGGAGGGCGTCCCAGTCCGCCTCGATGGCCTTGTCGAGCAGGAGCCTGTAGTTCACAGGCTCACTCTGGCAGCTTAGGCCGCGCCGCGTGACCGGTTTCGCTGAGCTTCCGCGAAGACACGGTCGGTGATGTCAATCCACTCGCCGGGGGGCTCTTCGCCGCGATCCTCAGCCTCGGTGATCTCGCGTCCGCGTTGGGTCGCTACTAGAGAGCGTTCGGCCTTCTGTTCCCATTTCGAGAACACGCGCAACAGCTCGTCGGCTGTGGCGCGGTTGATCTGGTTGAGGAAGTCCTGCTTCAAAGCAGGGTGGCCGAGGGCGTCGCAGATGGACTCGATCGTCCACGGCTGCTCGCTCATGACTTCCTCCCGGCAGTGACGTGCACGTCAGCCCTGCATCGCGGTTACCGATTCACGGTTACCACTTTCCCTTAACGCTTTCACCGTAGCGGATCGTTGCTTCGGAGGGAGTGGACTTCACCTACGGATTTCAGTAGGTGGCCACCGTGGAACGTTCCGCGGTGGCCGGCGGCCACCTCCTGCCGCAGTGCGGCCAGGTCCCGCGAGAGCCGTCCGGAACGTTCCTGGCGGGATGCAGTTACCGCAGTGCGGAGCAGGTGGTGACGTTACCAATTGGTGTGAGCGGCCTGCGTGGGGCTGTGCGGGGCTGCTGAACGGCCCTGTGGCGGCATGCCAGCGCCAAACGACCGTGCGCCCCACAGGCTCTCTCCCCGGCTCCGAGACGGAGTCCCATGGTCGAACATATGGGGGAATGGCAGCAGAAGTGCGCGGGCCCAGAGGACGGTGTGCCGTGCCCGGACGGCGTAACGAACGAGACCGGCACGCGCATGCCGGTGTACCTGTGCCCGGACTGCTCGGACCACCGAAGCCTTGACCACCTCGTGTGGGACCGCCGGCCGATAGTAGACGACGAGCTGACACGGCCGACCGGCGACCCACGCGAAGCCGGACACGACACCGCGGCCTGACCGAGCACCCAGCAAAAAGCGGACGGCGGTGGTGTGACTGGATAACCCACCGGAGTGAGACACCCGAGATGCCGGACGCGTCGGCTGCTCGCTCGATACGACGATCGGGCCAGTACCGCACCGTCGAAAGGACCCAGTGCGCCTCCTCTGCCGCGCTGTCACGTCTTTCCTATCCGCCCTTACTCTGACCACGCTGTCTCCCGCCGCCTCGCAGGCGGCGCCCGGCGACACGGTGACGGTGCCCGGAGCTCGGTGAATGTGTTCATGGCCGTGCTTCTCACTGCCCGGTGGGGCTGTCGGCGGTGATGTTGCGCTCGGCCTCGTAGAGCTCAACGGCGGTCTGCGTGGCCTCGTAATGCGCCGCGCGTGCGTGGAGTCGGACCAGCGTCTGCATACTTCGGCCGATGTCCCCGGTGGAGACGCCGCTGCTCACGGTCTGGGAGAAGCGGGTCAGGGCCTCGGCGGCGTCCTGTGCCTCGCGGGCGAGGAGGTCGCGGTCGGTGTCCAGCTTCTTGGTGAGCATGCGGTAGGCCGTGGAATCGGTCATGGGGTCCTCACTCCTCGGTGGCGCGGCCGGCGAGCCGGGCGAGCATGGCGGTGCGGTCGCCGACGCTTGTGACGTACGCGCCGCCGGGACCGTAGGCGGTCGTGCGGGCGGGCAGGAACCGCTGGTTGTGGTTGTCCGGCGGAACGAGCAGGTGACCCCGGTAGGCGTGCTCGTTGGGGGTGTCGCTTGCGTACAGGCAGAGACTGTGCAGGCCGGTCGGGTCGACGCCACTGACGAGGACGTGCCCGGCAGGGGTGGTGGCATCGGTGCTGGACCAGGCGATGGTCAGGTCGGCGAGACGGAGGGTGTGCAAGGTGTCCTCACTTCTCGGTGCTCTTGATGGCGGTGTAGAAGGTCTGCACGAGGTTGTCCGGCATCCGGTAGCCGACGACCTTGCCGAAGCCCGGCCCTTGCGCCTGGATTGGCGACTTCATGCCGGCCGGCAATCAACCCGGCCGAATGGCGTGCTCGAGGGTGCGCTTGAGTGCGGCGCTGTGCCCTCGGAGGCTGCTGTCCTCGCCGTCACGCAAGTCAGGGGTCACCGGTCACTTCCCTCACTGCCGCCCTACGCTGCCCCCATGGATTCCGAGACCCTGCAGACCCTTACCGATTCGTACGTCAGCGCCGTGTGCGCCCACCTCGCCGGTATCGCCGACCCGGTCGAGCGGGAACGCGCCGCCCGTGATGGACGAACTACTGCCCCGCACGGTGAAGAAGGTCAAGGCCGAACGTGCCGCTGCCGTGGGGGAGCTGAGGGAGGGGCGCACCCTGAAGCAGGTGGCTGAGCTGACTGGGTTGTCCGTGCCCCGTATCGACCAGCTACTCAAAGGCAAGTGAAACAGGCCTCTACCAGGATTGGCTGCAGCGGAGCGGCTCCGGCCCTCGACTGACCGGTGCCGACGTCCGGTCGACGAGAGTGACTACGACGGACGACCGGTCCGCCGCGAAGCTGCTGACCGAGGCCGCATCGATCGGGACGCAGGTCATCGCCATTGGTGAGCCGCTGCCACTCCAGGCCGTCGGCATCGACGGCTGGTTCCGCGCAGCCGACCGCCTGGTCGACGGGCTCGCTCTGGACGAGAACCGCCGCCCAGCTCGAGGAGGCCAAGCGGGCGGCGCTGGAGCTGCTCGCTCCTTCGCCGGTGTGCGCTTCTCCAGCACCCGGTAGGAGTGCCACGGTGCCCGGCCTGTGTCATCCACGACTATGCCGTTACTCGCATGCGCCGACAGTAGCGAGAGGGAAGGCTACGAGGTCGGGAGTCGGGGACGAAGGGCTGGGGAACCTGGCGCGCGGAACGCAGTATGGTCATGCATAGGGTGCGGGGCCTGCGCGGACAGGGTGCGTCCGCTGAAGGGCAAGGGGGACGCATGCGCGTCTGCGCCGCATCGTTTATCAACCCGTACCTGCCCGAGCCCCACGAGAGGGAGCTCGGCGGCGCACCGGTGCGGGAGTTGTTCGCCGAGGTGTTCGCCGACTGGGCGTGCCCGCCGAGCGGGCACGCCATTTCGTGGAGCGACTGGTACGCCCACGCCCAGTTGTGGCCGCTCCCCACGATGGCCGGCTGGTTTCTGGAGCCGGACGGGAGTTCTCGCGCTTTGCCAGGCTTCCTGACGGCGGAGCGGAGGGCCCGAGCTGAGCAAGCGATTGCGAAGGCGGTCTGGATTCGCCGAGAAGCACGTCGACGCGGACTGGACTGATCAGCCGGCGGCGGCTCCCCCGTTTTGGGGCCGCCGCCTCGCCATTCGATGCGAGCAGCTTCGGCTCAGTGATGTCCGTCGCGTCGAGGCCGGCGCGGTGCAGGACCGGTGGGCTGGCTGATCGCCCGGGGTCTGCCGCAGCGCCAGCAGTGTGGCGCTGCCCGGTGCGACGACCGGGTGCTGCTCGACTCCGGCCAGGCCTGCCCGCGGTGCGAGGACCGGCAGGTCGACCGCCGGGCCCGGCGCAGCACGTTGGCGGCCACCGTCAACGGGGGTGCTGCCGCACGCTTCGGAGGTAGAGCGCCGTGCGGAAGTCGACCGGCATCTGCACAAGCAGGTCACCGCCTGGGCGTGGGCCCGCGAGCTGGAGCTGGAGCGGTCCGTGCCCCGGAAGAGCCGCCGCGAAGGCCCGCGCCGAAGCCGCGGCCCCGCCGGTCACCGCCCCTGCCGAGCCTGTGGCACCGGTCGTCGTGCCCGTGCCGCGCCCGGCCGCCGACGACGTGGTCCAGGAGTAGGAGTTCGTCCTTGAGGCCCTGACCCGCGAGCAGGTCCGGGCCTGGCGGGTACGGGCGATCAAGGACCACAGCGTTGTCTTCGCTCAGATCGACCAGTACGGGCGAGACGTCCGCGGGGAGGCTGTTCAGCCACCAGCTGGGCGATGAAGCGCAGCGCCTGGCGGGCACGCACCATCTGGTTCTCGAGCACACCATCTGGGGGCGGGCAGGAGCGGCGGTGAGACGTCCGGCGTCGACCTGGCCCGCATCGCACTGCGTGCCGCGATGGAGGCGGCCCGAAAGAACGGCGGCTGTCCGGCGAAGACCCGGCGGCCGCGCCCGCTCAGTGGCTCATGGAGTCGAGCCCTTGCGTGATAGGGACGCTTCCGCTCCGACGACAGTGTGCGGCCCGCCGGCTGTCGAGTCGGCGGGCCGCACCCTGTCGTTTGTTACCTGCTCACCACAAGGGTATCCAGGGCGCCATTCCGGGGTGCCATTCGAGAGCGATCAAGGGCAGCGCGCAGAGGCGTCCAACTGTCAGCCACCAACCGCACCGGCGAAGCCCAGGAGCATCACGGGTCAGCAGGATCAGGCTGAGGAGGACGGAGGTTGCCAATCCGGCACTGAGCCAGAGCATTCCAGGAACGGAGGCGAGCAGTACCGAGGGGTCGTCGCGCCACATCCACAGGCTTCTGGCCAGCAGAAGTGCGAGGACGGCCTCCCCGGCAACGAACCACATGCCTCGAGGTGAGAGCTGAAGAGCCTCACGTAGTTTGACGGTTGCGGGCATCAGTACCACTCCGGCTTCGGCCTGTAGATCCAGAACTTCATCTTGGGTTCGGCTTTCCGCTGCGCCGCGAAGCTGCGGTACTTGTAAGCCTTCGTGTGCTGGCTGACGTAGATGTTGCCGTTCTTGATGAGGGTGATGATGGACGTATGGTCGATCTTTCCGTCCCCAGTCCAGTCGTAGAAGATCACGTCGCCTACGTAGGCAGTGGACGTGGATCGCTTCGAGGCCAGCATGTGATCGTAGAAGAAGGTCTTGAAGTAGGCGGCGTTGATCCAGGAAAGTGTTTCGTCGTGGCCCCACTGGCCGGGGTTGCGCCACCAGGCGTCAGTGCTTCGGTACCATTCGCCGCCGTCGCCCTTCTCCCGGACGCCACCACCGTGGTGAATCGCGCGGGAGACGAAGTTCGTGCAGTCCGAGGAATACATCGGCTTCGCGTCCCAGTTTGCTACTGCCCAGGTCGCCGCACCGGTGCGAGAGTACGAACCTGCCTGCAGGGCGTCGAACGAGACTGGTCCGACGTCACCGGTCCCGGTCTCCAGGGAGTCCCCGTCGAACACTGATGGATCGGGGTCCTCGTCCGGTATGAGCTGCTCGACTCCGTTACCGAAGTCGGCCAGTGCCGCGCTGCTCCTTTGTACCGTCCACTCGCTTGCGGGTGCGCTGGTGGCCGTCAGCAGGACAGGTGCTTCACCGGCGGTGAAGGTGTACTGCATTTCTGCGCGGCCGATCTCGTCGGTCGGAGCGGCGGTGGCGGCACTTACGTCGTTGACGATGAGGTGGTTGGTGTCCACGGTCGCACGCACCGTGACCGTGCTGCCGTCGGTGGACGGCAGGGCCAGCACGTCGCTGAGCTGGATCTCGGGCCGGGCATTGTCCGTGTCGTCCTCCGCGGCGGCGATGCGCTCCCTGAGAGCCGATTCCTCTCCCTTGGCCAGGTAGCTGACGAACTGAGGGCCGTAGGCGCTGTTGGCTGCGGCATCGGTCGCGTCGGTGTAGCTGCCGTCGATGAGCCCGCCGCGGGCGAAGTGGTAAGCCTCCAGAGCGGTGGTGTACGCGGATGTCCCGCCTGGGACTGTCACGGGAAGGATTGCGTTGGATGTGGTGGACGGTCCCGTGCCCGAGCTGTTCGTCGCTGCCACCGCGAAGGTGTAGGTGGCGTCACCGGCGTCCTCGTGGAGCTCGTTGAAGACGGCGGACCTGTCCGTAGTGGTCGTCTGGGCGACCGTGGTTCCGTCCGAGGCCCGCGCGGTGACTGTGTAGGTGATCGGATTGTCTGCGGTTTCCGTGGCCGAAGCCGGCGTCCAAGTCACCAGGGCGCCGTGTTCTCCTGCGCGGGCCTTCAGGCCGGTCACTGCGGAGGGGACAGCTCCGACGGAGGTGTTCTCCTCGCTCACATCGAGGGTGAACTCCTGCAGGGCCGTGTAGGCGGAGCAGACGCCGTTGGAGCAGCTGCGCATTTTCCAACGATATGAGGAACCGTTGGTCAGCCGGCCTTCCGGCACCTGTACGGCAGCGCGGTCGCCGTCCTGGACGTCGGTGGTGAGGGGATCGCTGAGGACGAGCTCGCCTGCCGCGTTGTAGACGAGGAACTCGGCGGTCAGATTGCGGTCGACTGCGGCCGTGACAACACCCGTGAGGATGGGACTCGGGGTCTCCACGGCGCCGGCAGCGGGAGAGGCCGGGACCTTGGGTGCCGGGGCCTTGGATGTGTCGACAGTGAATGTCTGCCAGGCACTCCAGGCCTTGGAGAAGTCGGTCCCGTCATAGGTCCGGGCGCGCAGGCGAAGGTGCGTGCCGTTCTTCAGCGGGGCGTCGGCCGGTATAGCGAAAGCCGCAGCCTCTCCGGAGTCCACGTAGGCACTGTCCGCGGTGAGCGTGTAGGTGGTGTCGTTGTGGACCGGATCAGGAGCGACGGCGTACTGGACGCGGACTCTGGCTCCCGGGTCGACGTCATCGATCCGAGTCGACAGGACCGGCGTCAGCGATGTGACGTACTTGGTGCCGGCGCTGGTGGTGGCCGGAGACAGAGCGGTGGCCGGGGGGACTTCCGGATGTGAGTTGTAGGTCACCGTGAGGTGCGGCTCCGAGGCCCCGTCCGAGCCGGAAGCGTAGTTCGCGGAGCGGTAGCGTCGCCAGGTGAGGGAGTCGTCCTCGTTCACGCCGCGGACGACCACACCGTAGTTGGGGGAGCCGCTCGTCCATGCGCGGACGATGGCGTCGATATCGAAGCTGACCGTTCCGGCGGGGCATGCAGTGGTGGAGAATCCCTTGGCCGCAGTGCTGATCACCTCACCCGTCGCGGTCGCCGCAGGCTGGGTGCCCCATGTGACCGTGGATGACGCCCAGTTCTCGGTCACCCGCCTCACCACCGTGCCGGATCCCCCTTCGCACGAGGAGGACCAGGTGGAGAAGAGGGCCAGGTTGGTGTCGATGATGTCGAGGCCTGCGAAGCGTGAGACATCGAACTTCAGGTACGAACGCGCCTTGGTCACGCCGGCGTCGTAGGTTCCCGACTTCAGCTCGGTGGATGAGACTTGTGAGTCGGGGTAGTTGGTGGCGACCCAGGTGTCGGTGGAGGCCGCAAGAGTTGTCGTGGGATCCACGATCACCGGATATGTCAGGTTCTGGTCAAAATATGATGGGTCCGGTCTCAGAACCAAGGCCTGTCTGCCGTCTGAAGCGGTCTCGACCTCCGTGTCGATCCGGGCCAGGTGCTGGGACTCGCCGGACTTCGCGTCCACCGAGGAGTCCCACATCATCGGTGCCGGAGCTTCGGCGACGATGTCCCCCGCGCTGTCCTTCAGTAGCAGATGTCCCGATCCGGACTCCGACAGGGTCAGCCCCTTCAAGGTGACAGGAATCCGGAAGGAGAGCTGCCCAGTGGGGGCGGAGTCCAGGGTGACGTTCTGGGAGAATCCCTCCTTCAGGGCAGTGACGTTGAGCGTCTGCTCGTCCCCGATGGCGTAGGAGGCGGTGTCGTCGCTGACCTGCGGCTCGGGCAGGGTGTCTTCCCAGCCCATCGTCAGCGACGCGCCGCCCTGGGAGACCGATGCGAGGCGTTTGTCGCCGCCGTCCGAGACGGTGATGTCCGCCGCCGCCGTCTGCGGCTCCAGGGCGGAGCCGCCGTCGATCAGTGCGGTGTCGATCTCATCCCAGGAGCCGTCCTCCTGCTTAACCCGGATAGGCCCGGCGTATGCCTGGGACGTCAGGGTGCCGTCAGGGTTCACATAGGTGGAGGAGGTTTCGGTGCGCCGGGAGACGAGCTCTACGCGCTGTCCCTTGCTTGTCGCGATACGTCGAGCCGACTGTTCCTCACTCAGTCCCAGCAGTTCGGCGATGTTCGGCTCGGTGTCGGTGAAGGTGACGTCCCTTGCTGGACTGTTCACCATGTCCTGCGACGAATGTGCGCTCACCGCCTCGGGTGATGCGATCAGCGGACCGGCTATGGCGCCGACCAGTGCCATAGCCGCGGTGGCCTGCAGCCACCTGGCGCCATGCCTGGACGGGATGAGCCGATCGAGACGTCTTCGGATGGTGCCTTGCACGCAGACTCCTCATACAATCTTCAAAAAATTCTTACAGACTGCGCATGTATACCAGCGATCTTGGTCTCCCGCCCCTCTTTGGGCGTGAGTCGAGAGCAGGCGGCGGTGCTCTCTCCCGCACCGATCGGTTCGATCCGCTGCTGTTCGCCGCCACATCGGGCTCCCCAGACGGACGCGAGGCAATGCGGGCGGGCGATCGGCGACGTTCTCCTCCGACCAGTCCGAGAGGCATGGGACGTCCTGGTCGGGTCAGCACGGCGGGGATCGTCGGCATGTCCTGGCGCTGTCGCGGGTGGAGCTGACGGTGTTCCTGGCGCTGATCGAGGTGCTGTTCGCGCCGGGCTGGGAGCACAGGGACGGGCGGACGACTCCGGCCGGGAAGCTCGCGGGTCGTACGGGGCGTGGGGCGGCAACGGATCGGCTCGGTCTGCTGCTGATGGTGCTGTCCTGCAACCGCAAGGGGTGGCTGCGGCTGTGTCCGGGCGGCGTGGACACCGAGCGGGGCCGTCCGGCGGTGACGATGGCGCGGCTGCTGGGCTGCTCGCCGGCGGGCGGGGCGAAGGTGCTGTCCCGGCTTGAGAAGTGGGGCGCGGCGAGCGTGTTCCGGCAGGGGACTGTCTCGGCTCTGAACGCTCGTAGCCGGGTCCGGGTGTTGCCGGTCGCCCGCGCGCACGGGATCGCCGTCCGGGAGGCCTCGCAGGCCTCAGACGCGGTGTTTTCAGACCTCGCCGTTACTTCATCCGGAGATCTTGTAGCGGCCGGTGGAGCTGAGTCCCTTGTGGTTACTGGGGTTCAGGGCGCCGGGGAGGGCGTGGAGGGCGATTCGGCAGACCGCGCCGATACTGCACACCATCACGCCTTTCACGCTTCTGTGGTTACTGAGGCTGGTCAGGCTGAGGTCTCTTGTAGTTTTTCCGGCGAAGGCCGTGGGGGATCCCTGGTCTGCCGGAGCGCGCGTGCGCGGGCGAGGACCAAACCGCGAACTGCGAGGACGTCGTTGCCGCCACCGGGTCGCCGGTGGCTGAGGGCGGCCCGCTTCGCGGGGAACAGCCTAAGACGTCGTTTCTGATGGCGGCATCGCTCGTTGAGCCGTGCATGACGGATCTGATCGAGCGGTTGGTACCGAACGACTTGTGGACCCTGTTCCGG
>NZ_JBSFVZ010000027.1:0-125620 GCF_053592575.1 Streptomyces sp. NPDC002640
GGGACCCGCTCCGCGGGTCCCACATCGCTTCGCGATGTGCAAGCGAACACCCCTGCTTCGCAGGGGTGTTGCGCTCCTCGCTCCGCGAGGAGCGCTGGTTGGCCGCTGCGCGGCCAACTCAATCCCCCCGCTTCGCGGGGGGATTGATACTCCGTCCGCTGCGCTCCCGGAGTGGCGGGACTGCGTCCCGCGGCCGGCCTTCCGCTGCGCTCCAGGCCGGCAAGGGCGGGTCCGCTGCGCTCCCCCGCCCCGCGGTCCTTCCGGCTGCGCCTTCAGGACCGTGGCGCCTGTCACCGGGACTGCAAAGGCTGCCGATAGCGGGGTGGTCTGGGTGTGCGTGGAATTCGCTGCCCGTCAACCCTGGTCCTGGGGCCCCTGCCCCGCTCCTCGAAGTCGCGTCGTACTCCACCGCCTTCGTCTTCGACCAGGCCCGCATCGTCGGGGAAGTCCAGGACGGTGCCGCAGTGCCGGCACAGTTTCCCGTCCTCGGCCGGTGTCCCGCACGCCTTGCAGAACCGGTTGCCCGTCTCGTTCTCGGTCTGGTGCATCATGGACCTCCACTGCGGTCGGACAATGAGAGGCCGGGGTACCCGTCGGGTCGGTGCTGATTCACGTGCCGAGCATGCTTCTTTTTGCTGTCGCGATAGACTTTGGACGTATGGGGGCCACCTCTTTTTCAGGGTCACAGGGCGGTTTCAGCCTGATCCGGCGTCCTGATTTCGGAGACCGGTCCCCGTGCCCCGAAACTCGGCCCCTCAGCCAAGGTGGCTCGCAGCGGCAGGTGTTGCCGCGGTGTGTCGAGACACCTCTTCGTACGGCCTGCGGGAGAAGGAGACGGAATGACGACGAAGCAGCTTCGCCCTCACCAGCGGGAAGCGGTCGACGCCGTACTCCGGGCACTCGAACTCCCTGCACAATCCACCGCGCCGGGGCGGGGACTGCGCACCCAGGTGATCATGGCGACAGGATCAGGCAAAACCCTCGTCGCCGTGCGCAGCGCGGAGGAGCTTCGTGCGGGGCGCGTGCTCGTCCTCCTCCCCTCGCTGGACCTGCTCACCCAGACCGCGACCGCATGGCGTCAGGGCGGCCGCGGCGGACCGATGATCGGGATCTCCTCCCTGCGGGAAAAGGACGTGTCCTTCCCCAACACCACGAGCGTGGAGGAGCTGGTCGGCTGGGTGCGGCCGTTCGAGAAGGTCACGGTGTTCGCCACGTACGCCTCCCTGGGGCTCGGCACACTGGAGCGCGCGCACCAGGCTGGCCTACCGGGCTGGGACCTGATCGTGGTCGACGAGGCACACCGGACGTCCGGGCGGATCGGGAAACCGTGGGCGGTCGTCCACGACAACACCCGCATCCCGTCCCTGCGCCGCCTCTACATGACCGCCACCCCACGCCTGTGGCAACCGGACGACGACACCGACCAGGAACAGCGGAATGCGCCGGGCGAGCTGGTCGCATCGATGGACGACGATCCGGACGGGCCGTTCGGGGCCCGCTGCTTCACACTGACCTTGTCCGAGGCAATCGACCGGGGAATCTGCGCGCCGTACCAGGTGGTGTGCGTCGACATCACCGACACCCAGCTCCAGGCCGCACAGCTCCTGGGCGTTGAGGGTCGCTCCGACGAAGTTCGTGGGGCCCGGCTCGCCGCGCTCCAGACCGCGCTGCTCAAAGCGTCCTCGGAGGAAGGCTTCCGCAGGACGCTCGTCTTCCACCATGTGGTGAAGGAGGCCGAGGCGTTCGCGGCCGGCCTCCCCGACGTCGCCACACAGCTGCACACCACCGAACCCGAGCTCTACCCCAAGACGATCTGGGCCGAATGGCTGTGCGGCGACCACAAACCCGACCACCGGCACCGCGTACTCGGCCAATTCGCGTCCGGGACCACCACCGACGGCACCGTCGTGGAAAAAGGCTTCCTCGGCTCGGTGAAAGTCCTCGCGGAAGGCATCGACACCAAAAACTGCGACTCCGTCTACTGGGCCGACGTCCGCGGCTCCATGCCCGACCTCGTCCAAGCCGTCGGCCGCGCCCTGCGCATGCAACCAGGCGAGGGCAAGACCGCCTCCCTCGTCGTGCCCGTCCTCCTCGGACCCGGCGAAACCCCCGACAACATGCTCACCAGCCGGGCCTACAACGGCCTCGCGAAACTCCTGGAAGCCCTCAGGGCACACGACACCCGAGTAGTGGAACAACTCGCCGAACAACAGACCCAGAGCCGTGTCAGAGGCGTCCAGACCCGCAGCGGAGACCAGGACAGCCGGGGCGAGGCGAACGGGTCCGGGGGCCCGTCGGCACCGGCCCGGCAGCTGCTGAAGTTCAGCACGCCGCGCGACCCGGCGCAGCTGGCCGCATTCATCAACCTGCGCGTCCTCAACCCCGAACACACGCACTGGCGACGCGGCATCGAAGCCGCCGCCCTCTACCACCGGCTCCACAGCGACCTCAAAGTGCCCTACACCTACCGCGTACCCAACCACGACAACCAGGCGGTGGAGGGCGAAAGCGAGGGTGAGGGGTGGCCGGCCTCGCTCGCGAACTTCCCGTTGGGCCAGTGGATCGCCGACAACCGGCGCTTCCACGCCCGCGGTGACATGGACGAAGACCGCATCGCCCAGCTGGAGAAGCTGGGCATGGTGTGGTCGCACTACGACGTCGCCTGGGAGGAAGGCCTCGCCGCGGCACGCGGATGGGCCGAGACGAACGGCCACCTCCTGGCCCCGCTCGACGCCACCTTCCAGGGCTACAAGGTAGGCATCTGGCTCAAGAACCAGCGCGCCGCCGCCCGCAAGGCAGCCGACATCGAGCAGCGGCGTGCCGAGGGACAGCCCGCGCCCGCGGCCGGGGCACTCACCGACACACGACGCGAACAGCTCGACGACATCGACCCGTCATGGTGCCCCGCCTGGCCCGTCGAATGGCAGCGGTGCTTCCACCTCGTCCGCCAGCACCTCAAGGCCGGCCACCCACTGCCCACGGTGCCCGGCGAGGCCGTCCACCAAGGCGAAGACCTCGGACGATGGGTACGGGCGCAGCGGCTCGGCTGGGACAAAATCACCACCGTACAGCAATGGCTATGCGAACACGCCCTCGGCATCACACCCGCCACCGAAGACGAGAAACCACCCCCACGCCGCACACAAGCCGACAAATGGATGCTGAACTACCAAGCCGCCCAGCAGTACTACAAACGCGAAGGACACCTGCGCGTACCACGCAAACACACCGAGCGCCTTACCGTCCACGGCAACGACGGCCAGGAAGAGGAACGGGAGCTCAAGCTCGGCGCCTGGATCAACAACCAACGCTCCCGAGCAGCAACACTGACACCACAACGCACGGAACTGCTATCCACCATCAGCATGCGATGGACATGACGGCCGTGGCCATCACCACGGCCGCAGCGCTCCCGGCCGGCTGCCTGCTCGGGCGACTGCGCCCACGACAACGGGCAGGCGACTAGGCGGCCGATCAGGTCCACTTCACCGGAACGTGGGTCCGGAGCGGTGCCGGCCGTCAGGCCGTCGTCGTCCCGGTCCACGCCGTCACCGCGCCGAGCGCCAGCCGGCGCATCCTGCGCGCCCCGGCCCTCGAGGCGCAGGCGCCCATGCCCGTGCGCGATCCGGACTGGGCCGCCAACCGCGTCCGAGGACAGCACGAGCAGACACAAGGTCGCTGACTCCCTTACTGGCGGATAGAGGTTCGACAGGGCAAGACCCGGGCCAGGCGTCCGGGCCTTCGCCATGCCCCGGGAACTCTCTTCCCGGCCGCTGCTGTCCGGGGCCGGGCTTGCCGCCCTACGAGGTGGAGGGGGCCGTGCCCGGCACGACGAGACGCAAGCACCCGAGTCCTGTCACTGTCCCGCCCGTCATGTCGAACTCACGCCGGAGGCAGTAACGATGGCGACCCAACAGGCGCCGGGGGAACACCCACGCCGTTCTCCGCTACTCCGGACAACACGCCCACCCTGGGGCGGGCCGAGGCCCCACAGAGACGCTCTCAGGCACAGAGCCGCAGCAGGACCGCCGACCGCGCGGCGTACACCCCGCGGACGACCCCTACATGGGTGTCCACCAACCCTGACCTCTCTGCCCAGGAAGACGACATCATGACCCGGGACAACGATCCCGCGCGCGTTCACCCCGTCCAGCCGTCTGACACGGCCCCAGTCCCTCAGCAGCCCGCTGCCGCTACCGGCCTGCCCTCAGCCATGGCACGGGGGCCGCCCAGGGCGCCGCCCGGTCCATCACCGACCGGTTGGTGGACAAGGTCCTCACCGACCCGCCCGACTGGCTGGCTCAGAGGCCTGTGGCACGCACTGTCGTGCCTCTGGCAGCAGCCACCGGCGGCCGGCCGGGCAGGGAGAGTCTGCCCGGCCAAGGCCCCGGACACCGGCCTCCCGGACGTCAGGCTGCGCTGAACTCATGAGCAGGGCCACTGCGCCACTCCACCCACTGCGGGTCATCCCAGAGGGCTTCGGGTTCGGTGACGCCGGCGGCATCGAGGAACACGGCCACGTCGTCTTCGCCGCAGGCGACGCCGAGAACCTCATCCCGGCCGTGGCGGTGCACGGTGACTCTCCGGCCGCCCGTGGGGGAAGGCCGGTGCACAACGATCGGCGCGGTCGACGGCGAACCCGACCCCGGACCTGACCTCGGATCAGCTCCCGTAATCGAGCTCGATCGGCGTCCGTCCGGACACGGCGAAAGACCTCAGAGTGGCCCGGTTCCCTCTTCACACGGCGTGTGAAGGACGCGCGCGGCGAGTGAGTCCGCGGGTCAGAGTGCACACCGGCCCATTGGTGCTATGGCGTGGCACGGATGCCCGGAGCAAGGTGGTGGCCCAGGCAGCACCACCCCTGCGCGTCCCACGCACAAGGAGTCGTCATGCGCCGTAGTCCGGTTGTCCTTTCATCCTTGGTCCTCACCACCGTCGTCGGCGTCATGGGCGCAGCGCCCGCGTCCGCCGCAGGCGCGTCCTCGTTGGTGGACGTGACGTGCCCGCTGGGCACGCAGATCAGCACGTATCAGCCTGGCCTGACCTACACGCCGCGCCAGACGACGTTCACCGCTGAGGGGAGCCTGGCGCCCTGCGTGTCGCTCAGCCACCCGGAGATCGTTGGTGCGGAGTTCACCGCGGTGGGCCAGGGTGAGGCCAGTTGTACCGGCGCGGACTTCTCCGACGTCAGCATCTACCGCTGGAACACCGGGCAGACAAGCAGGGTTGAGGGACGGCTGACCATCAACCTGAAGCCCAGCGGCCAGACGGTTCTGGTCCGCGTCGGTGAAGTGACCAGCGGCCTTTTCGAAGGTGCGACCGTCACACAGACCAAGGTGCTCCCCGCGTTGAACCTGCTGGACTGCCTCACGGCCGACGGTCTGCAGAACGACAGCGGTGCGCTGAGTCTCACGGTCGCGCTGTGATCCGGCCCGAGCGACGAAGCAACGACTGCGAACAGGCTCCTGCCCTTCCGAGGGCCCGTCCAGGAAGGCACGTGATGACAAAATTCCACCGCCTCCTGGCCCCGTTGGCACTCTCCCTGGTCGCCCTCACCGTGCCGGCATCCTCCGCCGGCGCGGCCGAAGCGGCGGACCCACTGGTCATCAACTGCACCGCCGGTGCGACCCAGTACTACAGCCCGGGTCTGACCCTCATCGACAAGCCGACGCACATCACCGCGAGTGCCACCTACACCTGCGTCGGCGGCGGCGCGGTCAACTCGGCTCAGCTCAGCTTCGACTACACGGTGGAAGCCGGCTGCCTCCCCACCACGTCGCCCGTGACGACCGGCATCACGAGGCTGGACTGGAACGAGGGGCCGGACTCGGAGATCACATCGACCTTCGTGGTCACACGCCCCGTGGGACAGACCGTCGCCACCACGATCGGCACGGTCACATCGGGACAGTTCGACGGGTACATCGTCAACCAGACCGGGACCTACCCCGCGCTGGACCTCCTGCAATGTGCCACCCCGGCCGGCGTCACGTCGAGTCAGGGGCTGCTCGTCCTCACGCTGACCCAACCCTTCTGAGCAGGTCTCGTGCCAGTGTGCCAATCGTCCTGGCCGCGACCGGTGACAAGGCCTCTCGGCACGCCCGAGACGCATCGAGCGCCCGCCTGTGCACAGTCCTCTCCCTCGAGACAGGAGAACCAGTACCGTATGCGTTACCGACAGTTGCCTGCAGGAGCGGCACTCATCGCTGCTCTTGCGGTCGCCAACGCACCCTCCGCCTCCGCCCACTCCTGGACGTTTGCCGCTCCCGCCGCGGAGCCGGCACTCTTCGTGACGTGTGCGGGGCAGGAGACCACCGCCTTCACGCCAGGTCTGACGCTCGTGCCCCGGCAGACCGGCATTCACGCAGACGCCGGCTACCTGTGCGCGGGCGTTCCGGCGGGTTGGGAGGCCGCGACCAGCTCGACGAATGGGACGGCCGTCGCCTCGTGCCTGACGCTGAGCCTGCCGCAGGTGAGGGAAGTCGTACGGTTCGGCGGTGACGGAGCCGCCACGATCTTCTACGACATCGCGGTCGCCGGGCGGGTGGGCGGCGTCAACGTCGTCGTCCTCACCGGAGAGGTGCAGGACGGCCCGTACGCAGGCCGTACGGCGGTGAAAACCGTACAGCTCATCCCTGGAGAACCGACGACCCGGTGCGCGACCCAGGACGGCCTCAACATCAGCACCGGCCTGGCCGAGCTGCAGATTCTGCTCTGAGGCCCCACAGCGCGACCACGTGCCTGCCGACGACGGAACCCGTCCTCGGCAGGCACGTCCGGCTTTCGGCGCCCAAGGCGTACTGCCGCCGATCCTCAGCCTACGCCGACAGCACGGGAAGTGGCTCGCGAGCCGGCCGAGGGTGCCTGTCCCGCGCGCACCCTGCGTGCGGTCCTGCTCGTGATGCACACCGGCGTCCGGACAAGCGCGGACGGCCAGGCAGTTCGACCGGTCACAAGCGGTGCAGGGCACCAGCCAACTCAGGGCTGCTCAACTTCGACCGGCCGCTCCGGCACAGCCACACCCTCAGGCGCTGACCGAGCCGTCAGGCGGGTAACGGCGCGACGTCCAGGGCCGGGGACCATACGACACTGCACCAGCACCTGGTCGTGACAGCGGCGGATGCCGGGGGCCGCTCGTGCCGGCGGGCATCAGACCGAGACGAGGCTGAAGACGTCAACCCCGGTCAGCGACGTGAGTCCCTGAGGAGTCTCGCAGGCCAGAAGCGCGAGCGAGACGTTGGTGATGGTCCACACGACCGTCGCCCCCTGGAAGGTACCTGCGGTGACCGAACCGGTGAAGGTGTTGATGAGCTGTCCGTTGACCTTGGTCGCGGTCCGGACGACCTGCAGAGTGCTGGTGGAACCGTCCGACCAGTGAATCACGTTGGTCACCGAGGAGGAGCCGAGGAGTTCCTGGCAGGAGTACGTACCGGTCGAGGAGAACGTGATCGTTCCGGACGTGATGGACGTGTTGGGCGCGACGCACGGGCCCAGCTGGTTGGTCCCTGAAGCTGTCACGGTGGCGGGGGTGTTGGTGAGCCCGGGACTGTACTGGATGGTCTGCGTGCCGGAACACGTCACCAGGGTGACCGCCGCCGCGGACTGTGCTCCGGCGAGGACCGCTGCAAAGGCGAGAAGAAGAGTGGAGAGCGCGGCCAGACAACGGCGACCGGGCCTGAAGGACGAGAAGAGAGTCAAGGAACCTCCTCGGGCCGGGAACGGCTTGCGGAAGGCCGCTCCGACGGATGTGTTGCGCACTTGACTACTGCGGCTGCCGTTCCGGCGGCACGGGCCGCCAACGCGACTGAAAGGCGAGGCGGGCTGAAGCGAAGCGGAACACCTCGGCGTTGCCGGACTCATCACCCATTCCGGGAGTGCTCCCCTCACACTGCGGCACAGGCGCGCGTATGACAACACACGATGTGATGGCGGAGGTGGCTGGGGCGGCAGAGCGCGAAAGAGGCTGAGTGCCAGCCAATGCGCAGGCGCGTTAGCACCACCTGCAGGTCGTTACGGTCGTTGTCAGACCGTTGGCGGACTACGGTGTCTTCTGCCCCGTTCGGCCTGCATACGTCGCCGTCAAGACGGCTATGTCGGCGCAGCGATCAACAGGGTGCCACAGGCCCTGGCCTGGAGGTCGCGGATCGTGCTGGCGGGCTCGCACGGTGATACGGCACCGGACATGACCGGTCCGGCCGGGCGGGCGGCGCAAAGGCTGGATACGGTTGCCGACCCGACGGCAGGCCTTCTCGGGCCGGACAGCGTGACGGGGCGGCGGACTTGGGCGCCGCCCCGTCACGCTGTCCGCTGCGGGGACACTTCTTGGGGAACTCCAAGAGGTCCTGGTTGCACTACTCCTTGTCACCCGGCACCATGGCGATGCCGTGGGAGCCCTTGCCGTACACCTTGAGCTCGGCGTCCGGGATGATCGCGGCGGACTTGCGCCCCGTGGCGTCGATGGGGACGACCTGGTCGTCGTCGTGGACGACGAGGGTCGGGACGTCGAACTTCTCGAGGTCCGCGTGGAAGTCCGTGGAGGCGAACGCGTCGACGCAGTCCACGCCGCCCTCGATGGTCTGCGCCATGGCCATGTACCAGAAGGCATCCTTGTTCCCCTGGGTCACCGCGTTGCCCTCCCGGTTGGCCGAGAAGAAGCCGACCGCCGTGTCCTTCCAGAACTGCGAGCGCTCCTTCAGGATGCCCGCCTTGATGTCGTCGAAGACGGACTGCGGGACGCCCTCGGGGTTGTCCGGGGTCTGCAGCATCAGCGGCGGCACCGCGGACAGCAGCACGGCGGAGCGGATGCGCCCGGTGCTGCGGCGCAGGGCTGCCGCAGGCACGGTGGGGATGCCGTCGGGGAAGCCCTGCCCGAGGACGCGTCGGCCGGGCGCCGGCGGTCACACGGAGGTGATCTCCAGAGTGACGATGGAGTAGATGCTGGAGACGGTGCCCAGACCGAGGGTGCACAAGGGGACGTCGGTGGCCGGGCCGGTGATGGTGTGCAGGACGGTGTCGCCGGTGAACAGGCCGCTGGTGACGGTGCCGGTGAAGGTGACCCGGTTTCCCGGACCGACCCGTCGATCTCCTGTCGACCCGTCGTGCTGCCGGGCCTTGACCCCCGCGGACCTGAAACGTGCTGACGTTCGATTATTGGCACTCCACTGCGCGACGCGCCATGGCTCGTATGGACCAGCGCACACTGGCTCGTTTACGCACACCCCTTTCGCGCTGAAATGTGATGAAGCGACCCTGAGGCAGAACAGCCGCTACCGCCGGCCGTTGTGCCGTTGCCCCTCGCACCGAACCCGCCTTCACGCAAGACTCATGGTCACGTCTCCGCTCCAAGTGCCTGCACGAGATTGGATCCATACAGGCCGGTCCGCTGTTCTGGCTGGTCTTCACTCTTTCGTGCGGGACGGGCATCCGCACCCGTATGGGCAACGAATCTTGCTGTGGAGGTCCATGAACCGCTCCGGTCGCAGGCCTGCAAGCTGTCCACGGACTGAACCGCTCCGGGATCGGTGGAGGCTCTATGCGTCGGCTCCAGCCGCCGGTTGGGGCTGGTGTCGAGCGTGGTAGCTGGTTCGTGCTCGTGGGGCGGGATGCTCCCGATCGCGGTGTGGAGACGCTGGTCGGTGAACCAGTCGACCCGTTCGGCAGTCGCGAGGTCGACGTCGGGCAGGCCGTGCCAGGGCTTGCAGGCTTGATCAGCTCGGTCTTGTGAAGGCCGAGCTGGGACTCCATCAGGGCATTGTCCAGGGCGTCGCCGACGGTGCCGATCGAGGCGACGATGCCGGCTTCGACGAGGTGGGCGGTGAAGGCGAACGACGTGTACTGGCTGCCCGCACCGGAATGACGTATCAGCCCAGGTCCGGCCGGGTTCCCGGCTCGGTCGCGGCGCCATAACGCCATGTCGAGAGCGTCCAGGACAAGCTTGGCCCGCTTGCTGGTGGCCGCGGACCAGCCGACGATCGCCCGGGAGAACACGTCGACGACGAAAGCGACGTAGACGATTCCGGACCAGGAGGCCACCTAGGTGAAGTCGGCGACCCACCGCTCGTTCGGACGCCAGTCGGTGAGATCCCGTTGCAGCAGGTCATCGGCCCTGTCATGGCCGTCGTCGCGGACGGTGGTGTGGACGCCACGGCCGCGTCGGACGCCCTGGAGGCCGAGGTCGCGCATCAGCCGGGCGACGGTGCAGCGGGCCACCGGTATGCCTTCACGGCGCGGCTGTCTCCAGACCTTCCGCACCCCGTAAACGCTGAAATTGCCGGCGTGGACCCGGCTGATCTGCGTCTTCGGCTCCGCGTCCCGCACCGACCGTGCACTGGGCGCCCGCTTCCCGGCGGCGTAGTAGGTGCTCGTCGCGATCTCGAATCCGTGGCTGGTGAGGACTCTGCAGACCGGCTCCACCCCGAACACCTGCCGGTGCTCGTCGATGAACGCTACGAGCGCTTCGACGGCCGGTCCGGCTCGGCCGCGAAGAAAGCCGAGGCCGCCCTGAGGATCTCGTTGGCCCCCCGCAGCTCGGCGTTCTCGGCCTGCAGCCGCTTGATCTCCGCGGCTACCACCGAGGTCGCACCGGGGCGACGGCCGGCGTCGACCTGGGCCTTGCGGACCCAGGTCCGCACCGTCTCGGCGGCCCCGATGCCCAGCTTCACGGCGACCGCCTTCATCACGGCCCACTCGGTCGGGTAGTCGGGGCGGATCTCCGCGACCATACGCACCCCACACTCACGAAGCTCGGCAGGGTAAGGGGAAGGACAGGCCATGAGCTCGATCCTCTCTCACGGAATCGACCCTCCAACAGGCCCAGAGCGGTTCACTTCCTGGTACGCCCGGAGCGTCGGGCCTCACCGTGCCCCGGCGCGCTCCCGCTCGGCCGTGGCGGCTCCGGCAGGATGAGGAACGCATCGCCCGCGGCAGTTTCACGGTTCGCTGGAGCTTCCGCTCGGATAAGACCAAACCTCGGTCAGGTACTGGGGCGCTTGTGTCGGCCCACCTGATGAGAGCACCGCACTGCGGAGCCGGTTCGAGCCCACACGGACAACGACAAACAGCAGCTCAGGACACGAAATCCGACTGGAGCACTGGCGTACCAGGCGCTCCCCGCGCCTGCGAGCTCACTGGTGCACGTGCGCGCGCTGTCCGTCCCGGTCGAAGACCATGAGCAGCTCGGCGGGAGCGTCCAGGGCCGTGATCGCGTGCGGGACCATCGTCGCGAACTCCGCCGCCTCGCCCGTGCCGACGTCGATCTGCCGCTCGCCCAGCCACAGACGCACGCGTCCCTCCAGCACGAGGAACCAGTCGTGGCCCGGGTGTATCCGCTGGCACGGCGCGGCGTCGGACGGCTCGAGGCGCATCTTCACCGCGACCGTGCGCCCGTCTGGACGGCTCAGCGGCCAGGTCGTCCGTGTGCCGCTGCTGTGCGCGACCGGACGGATGACCACGTCGTCGTCCGTAGGGGCCTCGAACAGCACGTCCAGACTCATCTGCAGCGCGTTGGCCAGCAGCACCAGCACGTCGAGGCTCAGCGTGCGCTTGCCCGTCTCGACGCGGCTGATGGTCGACGCGCTGAGGTTCGTGCGCTCGGCCAGTTCGTCCAGGGAGTACCCCAGGGTGGTGCGCATGCTCCGCAGGCGGGACCGGGCCAGAGCTTCGACGTCGGCGACTCCGTTCATACGACCATCATGGAAGCGTCTTGCAGATTGTGCAAGTCTGTTTGCAGAAAACGCCGCGCCGCGTACCGTCGATCGCATGAACGAGCACCCCACCCACGGTCAGGAACAGACGACCCCGTCCGTGCCCACCGGGCAGGCCGGCCACACTCCGCACCCCACCATCGAGCGGCACTGCGACATCGCCGTGATCGGCGGCTCGGCTGCCGGTCTCGCCGCCGCCCTGCAACTCTCCCGCCAGCGGCGCGGCGTCGTCGTGGTCGACGACGGCACCCCGCGCAACGCTCCCGCCGCACACATGCACGGCTACCTGGGGCACGAGGGCGCCCCGCCCGGCGAGCTGATGGAGACCGGGCGTGCGGAGGTGCGCGCCCACGGCGGGGAGGTGCTCTCCGGCCGGGTCGTAGGGGTGCGTCGTCGCGACGACGGCCGGTTCCGACTCGACCTCACCGGTGGACACACGCTGGTGGCCCGTCGCGTCCTCGCCGCGACCGGCCTGTCCGACGACCTCCCGGCGATCGAGGGCATCGTCGAAGGGTGGGGACGCGGCGTGGTCCACTGCCCGTTCTGTCACGGCTTCGAGGTGCGCGACCAACGCCTGGTGCAGATCGTCACGCATCCCCTGGGTCTCCACCCGACCCCGCTCTTCCGGCACCTGACCGACCGGCTGACCGTCGTGCTGCACGACCCGGCCGGGCTCGACGAGGGCACCCTCGAAGCCCTTGCCACCTCCGGCGTCACCGTGGAGCGCAACGAGGTCCGCCGCGTCCTCACCGGGCCGGACGGCGAGGTCTCCGGGGTCGAACTCGGCGACGGCCGCGTCCTGGAGGCCGACGCCGTCGTGGTCGGCGCGCGCTTCCGGGCACGCGCCGACGTGCTGGCCGGGTGCGGACTCACCACCACCCCGCACCCGACCGGCGCCGGCGACGTCCTCGCCGTCGACGCGCGCGGTGAGACCGCCGTGCCGGGGATCTACGCGGCCGGCAACGTCACCGACCCGAGCCTGCAGGTGCTGCCGTCGGCCGCCCAGGGCAGCCAGGTCGGCGCCATGATCGCGTTCAGCCTCGCCGAGGAGGATCTGCGCGCCGCCGGCCGGTATTCGGGCGAGGAGTCCGACTGGGATCACCGGTACGGGGGTCCCGACCGGGCGTGGAGCGGCAACCCCAACGGCACCCTCGTCCGCGAGGCCACCTCCCTGGCCCCGGGCAGCGCGCTCGACGTCGGTGCCGGTGAGGGAGCCGACGCCCTCTGGCTCGCCGAGCGCGGCTGGAAGGTGACCGCCACCGACATCTCCGGCAACGCGCTCGCCCGGATCCGCACCGAGGCCGAACGCCGCGGGCTCGCCGTCACCCTCGTCCGCGGCGACGTCAACGATCCCGCCCCCTTCGGCACCAGGACCTTCGACCTCGTCTCCCTGCAGTACGGCTCGTTCAAGCGCACACCCGACCAGCGCGGCCTGAGCAGCCTGCTCGCCGCTGTCGCCCCCGGCGGCACGCTCCTGGTCGTGCACCACGACCTCACCGCCCTGGGCGATCCGGTGGACGGGGCGACCGGGACTCGGATGTACGACCCGGAGGCGTTCGTCGGCGTCGGCGAGATCGCCGCCGCGCTCGCCGCGGACCCCGGTACCTGGCACGTCGAAACGCACGAGACGCGCCGACGCCCCCCAGGCGCGGCCAGCACCCACCACGTCAGCGACGTCGTGCTGCGCGCGGTCCGACGCACGGCCTGAGGGTGAGGGCCCGGACGTGCGGCGGGTTCCACACGGACGAGTGATCCCGCCCCAGCCGGCATCGAACGTGCCGACCTCGACAGTCGGGCCAGAACAGGCCTCGGAGTATGCGAGCGGGTCCGCAGGGCGGCATCGGACAAGGGGGCCGCGCAGCGATGCGGCGGGGTGCAGATCGCACTGCGAGAACGTAGGCGCCCTGTCGGCGTCCGACGCGGCAGCCCGAGTGTTGCTCCGGCATGTTCGCCCCTGTGGGCAGGCTCAAGCGGTGTCGTGAGCTACTTGAGCTACTCCGGCTTCGGGAGCCTGATCGCCGCAGCCCTGTCGATCTGCTGGGCAGATCCGATCTCCTGGATGAGCGGGCAGCGACATCGGGCTGCGCTTCGGCGGCTCGACGTACCGCCGACTTGTCGATCCTGGCCACCTGCCGCCGCACGTCGTGACGCCGGCCAGAAGGTCACCGCTGTTCGACCTCGTCCACGGGCCCGGCCCCCGCTTCCCGGTCATCGGGGTCTCGTGCGTCCCGGCCGCCCTCGTCGACGGCCAGAGCTGAGCGCCGGCACTCTGGCTCAATCCCTCGCAGCCCGTGTTCCGCCGGTCAGCTCACCCAGCAGGTCGGAGCACGACGACGTGGGGGCGACGAGGCTCCTCAAAGGCCGAGTTGCACCGTCAGATCAGCACAGGACCCGCACGTGAACACAAGCAGCAGTGCGACAGGAGGGCACCTGCCGCACTGCTGCTTGCCCGGATCCTGTGCCACTCTTCTCTCGGGAAGGGATGTTCGGTGCGGCTCCACCGCACCGAAGCCTTCGCTACAGGCTTGTGTCGAACCCGGTTACTTGCGCCTCTTCGACGCCGCTACAGCGGCCCATGCCAGTCCCAGGACGAGGAGGCCGATCACGACCCACATCGGGGCTCCGCCCAGGCCCTTGTATGCCAGTACCGTCCAGTCGCCGGTCTGTCCCATCGGAGTCACTCCGCTCCTTCAGTGCTGCTCGGCTGCGCCTGCTGACTACTTCGTGGCTTCGTCGTACGCGTACCCGGTCACCTCGCCCGCTGCCATCCCCGCCAGGGCGCAACCGCCGGAACCGGCTCCCGCGGTCAGGTAGAGGCACCCGGCGGTCACGCCCTTGTCGACGGCGAAACTCAGCGCCGTTCCGAAGGCCTCCTGGTACTGGCCGTCCGCCATCTGTGCTCCGAACTCGCCGATCGCGGCGGCGTCGGTGATGGTGCCCAGCCCGTCGACCGCCTGGTTGAGCGCCGTTCCGACGGACAACAGACCGCTCGGGTCGATGCGGTTGACGGGGTCGCCCTCGGCGTAGAGGTAGGGGTTCTTCTCCTGGCCGGAGGGGTCGGGGCTGGTGAAGCGGCCGATGTTGGGGTCGTAGTAGCGGGCCTCGTAGTGGTAGAGGCCGGTGGGGTCCTGGTAGCCGCCGGCGAACCGGTAGGGCTGGGGGACCTGTTCGGTGGTGGCCCGCGTGACACCTCGGGGGCTGTAGCTGTAGGAGTCGACCTTGGTGCCGGTGTCGTCCGTGAGCGCGACGACGGAGCCGATGGCGTCGGTGAGGTAGTAGTAGCTCTTGCCCCCGGTCGTCATGGAGTTGAGGGTGCCCCCGGGTTCCCGGTTGAAGCCCATGTCGACGCCGCCGGTGGTCTTCGCGGACAGGCCCAGGGGGCCGTTGTGGAAGAAGGTGTCGCCGAGGCGGATCCGCTCGCTCTGGTCGGTCGAGCCGTACTGGCCGGCGTAGGCCGTGCCGCCGACGGTGAGCGAGGTGAGCTGGGAGTAGTCCGACCACTTCTCGGCGGTGCGGGTGCCCTCCGGGGTGGAGGCGCCGGCGGTCTCGTTGCCGAGCCTGTCGTAGGACCAGTTGGTGGTGTCGCCGTTCTTCGCGGTGATCTGCTGTGCGTCGTTGACCGTGTAGGTGGTGCCGCGGGGGCAGCCGGGGTCGACGCCCTGGGAGGTGAGGTTGCCGGCGAGGTCGTAGCAGTACTGCCAGGAGGAGTTGAGGGTGGTGCCCTTCTCCTCCTTGGCGTAGGAGAAGCGGCCGGCGCCGTCGTAGGTGTAGCTGGTCCTCATGCCGGTGACGGCGTTGGTGCTGGTGCGGATCTTGCTGCCGTCGCCGCCCGCGGTGGCGCCGGAGTAGGCGTAGGAGTAGGTGAGGTCGACCAGCGTGCCCTTCGGTGAGGTCGCCTTGATGCGCTCCGGCCGCGACGACTCGTCCAGCGTGACCTCCTGGACGGTGCCGCCGGGGTAGACGGTCTTCTTGCGGACGTCGTTGTTGTCGTACTCGTACGTGGTGATCTTGCCGGCCGGCGTCTTCAGTTCGACGAGGTTGTTGACGGCGTCCCAGGTGTAGTCGGTGAGACCGGCGGGGTCCTCGTAGGTGTCGACGTTGCCGGCCGGGGTGTACGTGAGGATGGTCCGGGACCCGTCCTGCAGGGTGCGGATCGTCTCCCGGTTCAGCGGGTCGAAGTCGTAGCCGACCACACCGGTCCTGTCGGAGCGCTGCACGAGGTTGCCGTCGCCGTCGTAGTGGTAGGTGACGGTGAGGTAGTTGGAGGAGTCCACCTTGACCACGCGGTCGCGCTCGTCGTAGTCGTACGTGACGGTCACCCCGCGCCCGTCGAGGGCGGTGCGGATCCGGCCGAGGTCGTCGTAGGTGTAGGTGGTGACGCCGAGGGGTGCGGGCGGGGTGACCTTGCGCAGGTCGCCCTTGGCGTCGTAGGTGAAGGCGGTGGACACCGACTTCGTGGAAGTCATCTTCGTGGTGGCCTTGCAGCGCTGGCCCTCGAAGCCGCCGCAGGTGGGAGTGGCCGAGTTGTAGTCGAAGGTCCGCGTGCCTCCGCCGGTTCCGGTCACGGCGACGGACTTGGTGTTGCCCGCGGTGTCGTAGCCGTACTGGGTCTTGTCGCCGTCCGGGGTGGTCAGTGTGCCGGGAAGATCGGCCCCCGAGATCGTCTGGTAGCCCGCGGCGGACGCCGTCGCCCCGGTGGGGAGCTCCGCGGAGGTGGGGTTGTTGCGGGCGTCCCAGCCGTACTTGGTGACGTTGCTGCCGACGCCCCCGGTGCCCATCGCGTCGGCGGCCTCGCTGACGTTGTTGTTGGCGTCGTACTTCTTGGAGCGTTCGTGGCCGAGGGCGTCGGTCACCTTGGTGACCCGGCCGTCGCCGTCGTGCTCGTAGCGTGTGTCGTGGTTCTCGGGGTCGGTGACCGTCGTGGTGCCCGCGTCGGACGCCCATTCGCCCGAGTAGTCGTAGGTGTAGGTCGGGCCGGTGTGCCCGGAGGCGTCGAACTCGGTTGCCCGCAGCATGGAGGTGACGCGGTTGCGGTCGTCGTAGGTGAAGACCGTGACCCGGCCCTCCGGTGTGATGATCTTCGTGAGCCGGCGGGAGGAGTCGTACCGGAACTCGGTCGTCTTGCCCTCGGTGTCCGCCGTCCGCGTCAGGTTGCCTTCGGCGTCCAGGTCGAACACGGCGGTACGGCCGGTGTGGTCCTTGGCCTGCCACTGGCTCGGGTAGGTCTTGACCAGGTCGACCCACCGGCCCGAGCGGGTCTCCGTGACCTTGAAGCCCTTGTGTTCCTCACCCTCGTCGTGCTGATCGACGGTGACGGCGCCCTTGTTGCGGTCGGTGACCTTGGTCAGGGTGCCGTTCGCGTCGTAGGTGTCCTTCGACCCCGACTTGCGGTGGGTCAGCGTGTAGGTGCCGTCGCTGTTCTTCCTCAGGTCCTTGGAGTAGCCCTTCGGCGTGGTGAAGGTGCCGTCCGGGTTCTTGGTGTACCTGACGGTGGCGCCGGTGGCGTCGTAGAAGATCGCCTCGGACGTGTAGAAGAGGTCGAGGTAGCGCTCGTACTCCTGCCACCACGGATCAGAGACCTTGCCCCAGGGGGCGTCGAAGGAGTTGTACGTGCGGGCCAGGCGCAGCTTCTGCCCGACGCCCGCGATCTCGAAGTCGGTCGCGGCGAGCATCAGGTTGCCGTTGGACAGGTTGATGCGCGCGACCAGCGAGTCGGTGATCCTGAAGTCGGAGATCTGGTGCCAGGGGACGTCGCCCTGGCCGTCCGGCACGTAGCTGAGAGGCGTGATGCCGGTGGAGGGCGAAGCGGCCCTCGAGCCGTCCGCCTTCTTTCCGGCGTGGGCCCGTTCCTTCTGCACCGCCTCCCAGGCCGCCTCACTCTTGGTGGGCTTCGCCTCGGCCTGCGAGTCCACCGGCTTGTTCGGGCCTACCTTCACCGGCGGCATCTCCGGCCGGTCCGTCTTCTTCCCCCACACCGACTCCGCCGCCGCTTCGTTCGCGACGGGCGGGGCGGCGACGGCCGGCAGCCCCGCCACCCCCACCGTGAGCACCGTCAGCGCGGCGACGACACCACGTCTCATGTTCTTGCGGGCACGCCGGAACGGCGTACCCGTGGCACGCGAATGCATGAACATCCCCCACAGAGACTCCGGTCGGTCCCAGCGACCGCCGGACGCCCCAGAAGCTGTCACGGGTTCCGCACATGCCACCGGTCCGTGCCCGCGAATTGCTCAAACTCACGGGCGAATCCAAGACTCTGTGAAACTCCCGGGGAATCGGGGGAGAGAGTGATTTCAGCGAAGAAAGGACCGATATGCCCGTGACAACGAGTAGTGCGAAGTGACCGGATGTCGACGCCATGAGTCACGCAGTCGTCACTCATGACCGGCGTCATCGTCATGGCGTCGGTGTCTTCTCGAGCCCGGCCTGCCGGTGGAGCGGGGCGTGGGCGAGGTGATGCTGGAGGTGGATGTGACGGAACTGGTAGACCGCGCCGGTCCGCCGCAGGACGCCTCGGTGGTACGCGTCCTTCAGGAACGCGTCGGTGTTCCAGGGCAGCCGGCCCCTGAGGGGCAGCAGGACGCGGACGAAGATCAGCCACTGTCCCCATGCGGTGAAGCACAGGGCGTACGACAGGCCGCCGCCGATGCCGCCCACCGTGCCGATGACGACCGCGTCCTGCGGCAGCCACACCAGAGGGCCGAGGAGCGGGTCCAGCACAGAGGTGATCAGCTGCCCGCCGAAGGCGATGGCCAGGGCGAGGGCGGGAGCGATGACGGTCAACTGGCTCCGTACCGCCCTGCGGTTGGCGTCCAGGAGGCTGTCGGGTGTGGCCGCGGAGGACACGTCCAGGGGGGCTTCCAGCATGGCGGTCAGTCCGAAGACCGTGCCGAAGGCGAGGCCGAAGATCAGCCCGAGCAGCAACGCGTCGGTCGCCAGGACCTGGAGCACCTTGGACGATGTGAGCGCCCAGTCGAGGTAGAGGACCCGCTGCAGTGTCGTGGTGCTGGAGACGCCGACGCCGAGGGCGAGCCCGGCCAGCAGCATGGCGCCGAAACGGGCGGCGAACGTGCGGGCGAGGGAGCGCCCGGTGCCGAGTCCGCCGGGTGGGCGCAGGCGCAGTCGCGTGCGCGAGGGGGCGAAGGCGCTGCCGCCCAAGGTGGTCATTCCCGCGTACAGGGCGCCGCAGGTGATCCCGGCGCCGAGTCCCAGGGCGGCCCCTTGGGTCATCGCCGGCACGAAGGTGACCTCCTCGACGAACACGGAGATGAGCGCGTTGGTCAGCCAGACCGTCAGGGCGACGCACAGCGCGGACACGGCCGCCACCGCCAGCGCACGGGTCGAGGTACGCAGCGACTGGCCGATCTGCCACCAGGCGATGTCCTGCCGCTGCCGGCCGGTGCGGGCCAGGTGGCGGGCGAGGTGGCCGAACCAGTGCCGGGCGCGCTCGGGCGTCCATTGCCGGAGCCGGTCGCCGCGGGCGTGCCCCTCCGACGCGCGGGGGCGGTAGACCGTCGGTACGAAGGCGGCGAGCAGGTGGCGCCGCAGGGAGTCCTCGGTCGGGAAGCGTGACACGTTAGTCAGTTCCCTCGGGTCCCCGGTCTCTCCCTCGCCGTACACCGTGCGGGCCAGGAACACCATCAGCGGGGTGCTGAGGACCTGACGCAGCCGCAGTTCCGGGTCGGTACGCCCTGCCAGGAGGCGGCACCACGAACCCTCGCCGGACGAGGCGGAGCGGGTGGCGCGTGGCATGTAGTCGAGGAGGTCGGCCGGCGTGATGTCGGCCAGTTCCACCGCGGCGGCCCACTTCAGAGGCGTCGCCGCCTTGCCGGGCGCGGGCCGTACGGCCGTCGCGTACTCGTCCGGGCGGCTGGTCAGGACGAGCGGCAGCGACGTCCGGTTGAGTTCCCCGAGCGCCGTGCGCCGCAGGCCCTCGGCCATCTCGTCGAAGCCGTCCAGGACCGGAAGCACGTGCCCGTCGTCGACCAGTGCGGCGGCCAGTGTCCCGCCGGGGGAGGAACGGCGGTGCAGGTACGGGTGGTCACGCAGCAGGCGGTCGGTGAGCCAGCCGCGCAGGGTGTGGACGGTGGGGTCCCAGGAACCGATGTCGAAGATCAGCGGTACGGGGTCGGTTCCGGAGCGGGCGCCGTCCTGGAGGAGGTCGAGGACGAGCCGGACGGCGATCACCGACTTGCCCGAGCCCGCCTGGCCGAGGACGACCAGCCGCCCCGAGCCGATACTCCGGTACAGGTCGCCGATGCCGTGCTGATCGCCGCTCAGGTCCAGCGGCTCGGCGTCGGCGCCGGGGGGAAGGCGCCGGATGTTCGCGTCCAGGTCGGTGATCGCGGTGGACCCGGACACGGGACGCCAGCGCACCGGGAGCGGATACGGGTCGAGGACCAGGCGCTGTTCTTCCTCCCGCTGTAAACGGCGACGCGTTTCCGTGGCCAGTTCTGCGGCGGCTTCGGACAGCCGGCTGTTCACCACCGGCCGGGGGAATTCGCGCCGCATTCCCGGTGGTGAAGGTGTTTCCGTGGCCGGTTCGGCTGGGGCCTCGTCCTGAAGTGCGGTGAGTACGGCCGCCATTCTGCGGCGGTCGTCGGCGTCCAGTTCCATGGCGTCGAGGAGCTGGTTCACGGTGTCCCTGCGGACGTTGCGTGCCTTCCCGGTCTCGATCCGGCTGATGTGGGTCGCGCTGATTCCCGAGCGTTCCTCCAGCTTCAGCTGGCTCAGGCCCGCCTTCGCCCGGAGCTCTCTCAGCAAGGGACCGAGCTCGTCCGTCATTTCGACGCCCCTCCCACCTGCGCTTCCACGTCCCCGTGGCCCGGTGATCCTGGCGCCGCAGTCTACCGGGACGACCTTGACATATATGTCCAGGCCCATGTCATGGCCTCGTTCCCGGTCGGGCACCACGCTGGGAGCCACCTGAAGCGCCCGTGCCGCAGGGGGACAGAAGGCAGGAAAGGCAGGAATCGACATGGCCTATCGCTACTGGTGCGGTGAATGCCGCCACCGGACCTTGTGGCTGCGTCAGTCCGAGGCCGAGCAGAAACACCTCGACCATTACGTGGCCGAGCACCCGCGCATCGCGCCAGGAGGACGGATCGAAATCGACGACAAGGACCCTGAGGGCATTTCAGGATGCTGGCTGATTCTGATCGCTCTCGCGCTTCTCCTGATTCTCCCCGCCGCCTGCCAGCGGTGACGGGGAGCGGTGGAAAGAGCCGCCGACACAGCAATGCCGATGCACAACCCACGACCCACGACCCACAACCCACAACCCACAACCCACGACCCACGACCGCCAGGAGAAGGAACGCGATTCATGATGACTCCTCCCACGTCCCGTGTCCGGCACCCCATCCGCCGGTCCGTATCCGCCGCCGCGGCGGTGGTCGCCGTGCTGGGTGGCCTGTCGGCGCAGCCGGCCCACGCCACCGCGTCGCAGGTCCCCGTTTTCCGGGACGGATTCGGACTCACCCAGGTCGCCGGCGGGTCCGTCGCCCACAGCGACACGGACTTCACCCTCACCGTCACCACCGCCGAGGTCGCCGGTCCCCATCGGATTCGGGTGTTCCTGCCCTCCGGATACGCCGCGGACCCCGACCGGCGCTGGCCCGTCACCTACTTCCTGCACGGCGGCCCCGGCACCGTCGACGACGCGGCGGCGGTGCCCGCCCTGCGCTCCGACGACATGATCACCGTGGTACCCGACGGCGGACGCAAGGGCTGGTACGCCGACTGGGTCATGCAGAACACCGCGCTGGGCGCCGCCAACTGGGAGACCTTCCACCTCGAGCAGGTCGTCCCGTTCATCGACGCCAACCTGCGCACCCTGCCGGACCGCGCCCACCGCGCCGTGTCCGGGCTGTCCATGGGCGGCAGCGGCGCACTGCACTACGCCGAGGCGCGGCCCGACCTGTTCGGTCACGTGGCCGCCCTGTCCGGCGGTCTCGATTTCGGCATGGCGGAGGTCCGCGCCGCCGTCCTGGCCACGGAGCTGAACCTGCCGGGCGTCTGGTGCGCCGTCAGCTCCGCCCCCGCCGGCAGCTGCGCGGACTACGGCCCGTACGTCGACAGCGACGCGATCTTCGGCTCGCCGTACCCGATCTTCGACGACCGGGTCTGGAAGGCGTACGACCCCGCCTCCCCCACCAACCTGGCCCGCCTCGCCGACACCGGAGTCACCCTCTACACCGGTGACAACGACCTCGTCGAGAGCTACACCGCCAGGGCCTCGCACACCGTCAAGTCCCGTCTCGACCGGCTCGGCATCGAGAACCGCCTCGTCGACTACGGGAACGGCGCCTCCCTGGCCCCCGCCTGCGAGGGCACGCACAGCTACACCTGCTGGGCGCCCGCGTTCGCGGACTGGGTCCCCCGCGTGACGGCGGCCTTCGAGGCCGCCTCCTGACGGGCGTCCGTCGACGGCTGACCCCCTTGACGGCCCCGTGCCCACCACCGACTCATCGAGGAGAACCCCATGACCATCCGCCGCAGCAGAACCAAGCTGTCCGCCGTCGTCGGCGCCGTGTGCGCGTTGGCGATGACGCTCACGGCGCACAGCGGGACGGCGTACGCCGGGACCGACGACCACGCCGCGACCCTCGCGGCGCTCCGGACGCTCCAGGCCGCCGCCGGCCCGGGAGCCGCCGTCCATGCCGGTGCGGACGGCACCGACTGGTCCTTGTCCGTCGGCACCGGCACGTACGGCGCCGACCGGCCGATCCGGCAGGACGAGCACTTCCTCGTCGGCAGCCAGACCAAGACGTTCACGGCCACCGTGGTGCTGCAACTGGTGGACGAGGGAAGGATCTCCCTCGACGCGCCCATCGAGACGTACCTGCCCGGCGTCGTCACCGGCAACGGCTACGACGGCGCCCGCATCACGGTGCGGCACCTCCTGCAGCACACCAGCGGCATCGCGGCGTACAGCCCGGGCCTGCCTCTCGATGTGCTGACGGTCCAGCCCCCGCGCAGGTCCGACGGCACGTACGATCCGCGGGAGGTCGTGCGGACGGGGCTGCGCCTCGATCCCGTCTCGGTGCCGGGCGCGGGTTTCACGTACTCCAACACCAACTACGTGATCCTGGGCCTGCTCGTCGAAGCGGTCACCGGAGCACCGGCGCGCGAGGCGGTCCACAGCCGCGTCATCGAGCCGCTGGGCCTCACCAGGACCTTCTTCCCCGCCCCCGGGGACCGCGCACTGCCCCTCCCGGCCGTCACCGGCCACCACGGCGTCCGGATCGGCGGCTTCTACGCCTGGACCCGGGCCCAGGTCATCGACCCGTCCCTGTACAGCAGCGCCGGCGCGATGGTGTCCACCCTGGAGGACGTGACGGCCTTCTACCAGGCGCTTCTCGGCGGTGAGCTCATCTCCTCGGCGTCCCTGGCCGAGATGCGGGACGTCGTGGACGCGGGCGAGCTGAGCGTGGGCCTGGGAATCGCGGCGTGGCAGTTGCCCTGCGGTGTCACGGCGTGGGGTCACAGCGGCGCCATGCCGGGTCACCACTCGTACACGCTGGTCACGGAGGACGGCCGGCACGCCTCCGCCATGACCAACGTGATGTTCCAGTTCGGCACGCCCACTCCGCAGATGCGCGCGGTCGTGGAGACGGCCATCTGCGAGAGCTGACCCGTGCGTCCCGGTGGCCGCCTCCCCCAGGAGATCTACAGGGGGGGGAGGCGGCCACCGGCGGGACGCGAGGGGGTGGTCGCCCCGATGGACCAGCGGCCCATCCGTCGAACGTCTTCACGGAATCCGTACAACCAACCCCACCCGTCACACGTCTGACCACTGCCGACCACTCACGCTCGGCCCAGTTCTTCCCCGGGGACCCGGCACGACGCCTCACCCCGCACGGCATTTGAGAGAGCCGCATGCACAGAAAGACCCGCACCACCCTCGCGACCGTCGCCGCCGCCGCAGTGACCGGCGGGCTGCTCACCTTCGCCGCCTCGACCACCGCCGTCGCCGTCGACGGCACCGTCGCCTCGCAGGCCGACTTCGACAACGACGGGGTCGCGGACATCGCGTCCTCGGCGATCTCCACCGTCGCCGGCAAGGCGGAGGCGGGCCAGGTCGTCGTCGCCTACGGCGTCCAGGGCACCGGCCTCACCTCCACCCGGCGCACGCTGATCAGCCAGGACACCTCCGGTGTCCCCGGCAGCGCCGAGACCGGCGACGGGTTCAGCGAGGAGACCGCCTACGCCGACTTCGACGGCGACGGTTACGACGACCTCGCCGTCGGCGCGCCCGGAGAGGACCTCGGCACCGACAAGGACGCCGGCATGGTCACCATCCTCTGGGGCTCCGCCAAGGGCATCACCGGCACCGGCGCAGTCCAGATCAACGACCCGGCCTCCACCTCGCACGACGGGTGGGGCCGCCTGCTCGCCGCCGGCGACTTCGACGGCGACGGCAAGCAGGACCTGACCGTCGGCACCAGCAAGAGCAAGGTGTACGTCTTCAAGGGCGGCATCAAGCGCAACGGCACCTACGGCAGCCGCCAGACCGTCCAGACGCCGATCAGGACGACTGCGACGCCGTTCAACCTCACCGCCGGCAACATCGACGGCGGCGCCACCGACCTGCTGGTCAGCGGCTACGAGCCCGAAGAGGGCTGGACCCGCAACTTCCTGCTGTTCGGCACCGGCTCGGGCCTGGACGCCCGCGGCCCCCAGGAGCTGCGCCCCGGCATCATCAGCGGCATCGGCGACATCGACCGCGACGGTTTCGGCGACGTCGTCAGCGGCGCCCAGTGGAACGCGGTCGACGAGAACGGCACCACCGTTCCCTACTCCGCCAAGGGCGGCAAGGTCTGGATCACCTACGGCAGCGAGTACGGCGTGGGCACCGTCCAGGGCATCACCCAGGACACCTCCGGCGTCCCCGGCACCGCCGAGACCAACGACATGTTCGGCCACGAGCTGGACCTCGGCGACGTCAACGGTGACGGCTTCCTCGACCTGGCGGTCGGCGTGGCCGGCGAGAACGTGGACGGCGTCACCGACACCGGCTCGGTCCTGGTCCTGTACGGCACCGCCTCCGGCATCACCGGCACCGGCGCGCAGTACATCGACCAGAACACCGCGGGCGTCCCCGGCTCGAACGAGAAGTACGACATGTTCGGCATCGACGTGAAGCTCGACGACGTCAACGGCGACGCCAGGGCAGACCTGGTGGTCGGCAGCGTCGAGAACGACCACAACGGCGCCATCACCTACATGCCGTCCACCGGCGGCAAGATCGGTGGCACCGGCCGTTCGCTCTCCCCGTCCGCGCTCGGCGTCTCCACGGCGGGCCGACCGGGGGTCGGCGTGAACTTCGCCGACTGACGCGTCGCATCCGTTCACCGGCCGGAGCCGGGGCGCCCCGGTGGCGTCCCGGCTCCGGCCGTTCCCCTGCCTGCCGGGAGCCGCTCGTCGTGGAGGTCGGCCTCTCGGTTGACCGGAGAGGCGACCGCGTCTCGCGGCGGGGGGCCGCGGTGCCGCTGCTGCGGCAGGATGGAGGTATGGGCGGTCCTCCGGCGCCGGTTCTGGTCTTCGACGGCGACTGCGGTTTCTGCACCTCCTCGGTGCGCGTCATCGAGCGGTGGGTGCGGCCGCGGTGCTTGTCCGTGCCCTGGCAGCGCGCGGACCTCGCCGCCCTCGGCGTCTCGGGTGACCGCGCGCGGCGCGAGGCGCTCTGGGTGACACCGGAGGGGACGGTCCACGGAGGCGCGGAGGCCGTGGCGCGGATCCTCCGGAGCGCGGGCGGCGGGTGGGCGCTGTGCGGGGCGGCGATGGCCCGGCCGCCGCTGAGCTGGGTGGCCCGTGCGGCCTATCGGGTCGTCGCGGCGAACCGGCGGCGCCTCCCCGGCGGCACCCCCGCCTGTGCCCTGCCGCCGCCCCTGCCACCGGCGGACGGCCCGCAGCGGTGAGCGTCCCTCGGGGGGATGTCGACAGCTCTACGGGCAGGGGTGAACCGTCCAGGGCGTGATGCCGGAGGGCGTGTCCGGCATCAGACGGGTGAGGTCGAACGAAACGGGGTCCGTCTCGGCGGCCAGGACCAGCAGGCGCAGTGGCTGGGGGTGCAGGTTGACGACGGTGGTGCGGAGGCCGCGGTGGTGGGGGGTGGTGTCGAAGAGGAGGTGGAGACCGGCGATGTCCATGAAGGGGGTGTGGTGCATGTCCCACTGCAGGTCGGTCACGCGCGGGGGCAGGGCGTGGGCTGCGGACATGAGCGGGGGGAGGCTGTCGTGGTCGATGTCGCCGCGCGGGGTGATGCGGGCGCGGGTGCCGTCGGTGGTGACGATGGGGTTCATGCCGGGCAGGCCCCCTTTCCGGGGGTTGTGAGCCCAAAGGCGGAGCTCCCTTTCTTCCGAAGAGAAGAGGGGCTGCGACGGTGGCCGGTGCCGGGTGCCCTGGGTGGGGGCAACGCCCGGCGTACCGAAGACCGTCCCCCCGAGTTCGGGGTCCGGCCTGTCTCGTTGTCCGTCCACCGTCGCACATCACCGCTGCCCACCGCGACACTCCCTCCGCTGTCGGGCCGCCGTGCCTGCCGCTATGCGGTGTCGGGGCTGTCCGGGCGGGCGGTGTGGGCGGGGTGGCCTGCGGTGCGCCGGGCCTCCTTCATCTCCGCCTCGTACAGGTGGTCCCTGCCGTCGGCCAGCTCCCGCAGTGCCTGCCGTTCCACCTGCTGGAACGGCTGGTAGTAGGTGCGGTTGTAGTCCTCGACGATCTGGAAGGTCCACCGTCCGGGGATGACGTTGCGGCCCAGGATCTCCTGCTGCACCCGGTCGGCCCAGTGTTCGTGGCCGGCCTCGCGCAGCAGGCGCACCGCCCGGTCCAGCTCCAGGTCGGCGCTTCCGGTCAGCTGGTGGAAGGAGTACAGGTGGCCGCGGGCCCGCTCGGTCGTCTCCAGCGCCTTCGACAGGGCTCCCAGGGCCTCGACCGTGACGTCGGTGACCCCGTCGGGTCGCTGATGCCGTGAGTCCGGTCCGTCATTCCGCGCGTTCATCGGCGACCGTCCCTTTCGCGTGGGCTCGTGGGCACGTGGTTCGGGCGGGCGTCCGGGTTCCCCGATTCGGCGGTGCAGACCTCACGCCTTCCCTCGTGGGAGGTGTGCGGGTCAGCGGGACGGCGGGGAGGTCGTCGGGGACGCGCAGTGACTGTCGGCGGGCGGCTCGGATCGCTCCGAGGGCCAGGGGTCGCTCGCGCAGATCACGCCGGTGATGCCGCGTTGCAGGAGTTGGGTGGCTGCGGCCTGTCCGCCTTCGAGGGAGACCATGGCGCGTGCGATGTTCTCGTCGGGGAGGCTGGTGCCCGCGGCGGCGGCGTCCTTGGCGGCCTGGAGCTTGCGCCGGGACGGCATGTGGTCGGCGGGGCCGAGCTCGAGGAGGACCGGTACTACCGCTGGTGCACGTACCTGTACCTGCCGCTGCAGTACGCCGGTCTGCTGTACGCGTGCGTGCTGTGGTCCGGCGGCATGAGCGTGCCGGACGCGCTGGGGCCGGCCGCCACGGTGGGTGTCGTCGCCGGTGTCGCCATCAACACCGCGCACGAGCTCGGGCACAAGCGGGAGGCGGTGGAGCGGCGGCTGGCCCGGCTCGCGCTCGCCCAGTCCGCCTACGGCCACTTCTCCGTCGAGCACAACCACGGCCACCACATCCGGGTGGCGACCCCCGAGGACCCCGCCAGTTCGCGGCTCGGTGAGAGCGTGTGGGCGTTCCTGCCGCGCACGGTCGCCGGCAGCGTACGCTCCGCCTGGCATCTGGAGGCGCGCCGCCTCGACCGCCGCGGGCACCGCGTCTGGTCGTACCGCAACGACGTGCTGACCGCGTGGGGCCTGACAGTGCTGCTGTTCGCCACGCTCGCCGCCCTCTTCGGCCCCGTCGTCCTCCCCTACCTGCTGGTGCAGGCGGCGTGCGGCGTCCTCCTGCTGGAGACGGTCAACTACCTGGAGCACTACGGCTTGTTGCGCGAGCGGCGCCCGGACGGTCGCCGGGTGCGGGTCGCCCCGCGCCACAGCTGGAACAGCAACAACGTCACCAGCAACATCTTCCTGTACCAGCTGCAGCGCCACTCCGACCACCACGCCGACCCGCTGCGGCGCTACCAGACTTTGCGCCACTTCGACGAGGCCCCGCAGCTCCCCTCCGGCTACGCCTCCATGATCGTCCTGGCCTGGGTGACCCCGCTGTGGCGCCGGGTGATGGACCCCAGGGTGCTGGCGCACTACGACGGCGACCCGCGGCGCGCCAACCTGCACCACCGGCGGGCGAGCCGCTACGGCGCGCCGTCCGGCCTCTTCCCGGCCCGGTGACCGTCAGTCCGTCAGTCCGCCAGCACGGGAAGGACGGCGAGGACGGCACCGCTGCCCAGCAGCGGCAGCGCGCCGAGGGCAAGGGGGACCGCCTTGAGCAGGGTTTTCCTGCCCGACAGGTCGAAGGAGTAGTCCCGGGGGTCCTCCGGGTCGTAGACGACGCGGGTCACCGGTCCGCTGTGCTTGCCCCGGCCGCTGCGCTCGACGCCGTCGATGTCGGTGAACCTGTACCAGGCCGCTCCGCCCTTGGTCCTGAAGTCCAGGGAGGCGGGTACGGTGATCCCGCGCCGCGTCAGGGCGAGGTGGACCAGCGTCATGGTCACCGCGAGGGACAGCAGGAGCGCGCCGAGGGCGAGCGGGATCGTGGCGGCGAGGGGGCCCACGGCGGTCGCGGCGCCGCGTGCGAAGCCGACCCAGACCGTGTAGCCGGCGTGGGCGAGGAGGAGTCCGAGCGCGATCATCTGCCGCCGCCGGTACTTGGGGTGGGATGCTGCCTCCTCCGCCTCCTGTGCCTCCTCCGGTGGAGCCAGCGGAGTGACCGTGACGCGGGCGCCGCCGGCCGGGTCGCGCCGCGCGGGGAGTGCGGGGGTCAGTGCGGCGACGAAGGCGGTGGCGGCCGTCGGGTTGCCGCCGTCCACGCGGTGCACGGCGCCGTCGGTGAGCACGATCTCGACGTGGTGCCCGTCGTCGACCCGGACCTCCCGCACCACGACGAGGGGGATCTCCGTCCGGGTGCGCCGGTCGGTGATCCGCAGACCACCGCCGTCGAGCGAGGTCTCGGTACCGTCGGCCCCGATCAGTATCGGTATCTGTGCGGAGATCACCGCGTCGCCCCCCCTGTCGTCACGCCACGGCGCCGTCCGCCGTCGCGCAACCGGAAACCTACCGCGAAAGGATCAGGGCCCATGGGGATCAGGGCCCATGCCGACGTGCCCTCATGCCTTCATGCTGACCGCGCGCACGACCGCGGCGACGTCCTCGCGGCTCATGGGTTCGGCGTCCATGGAGTTGTGGATGCTCAGTCCCTCCACCAGTGCGTCCAGGGCCCGGGCGGTGTGCGCGTCGAAGTGCCGGCTCAACGAGGCGCGGCTGGCCGCCATCCAGGACCGCGTCACGTGGAGCAGCGCCGGGCAGCGCGAGGCGAAGGCGTACAGCTCGTAGCTGAGGACCAGCTCCCGTGGACTGCCCGAGAGCGTGCCGCAGATGATCTCCACCACGGCGGCCCGTGCTTCCTCGACGTTCTCGGCCGCCTCCAGCGGTTCCCGGTAGCGGGCGGACATCGATTCCGCGAGCCGGGTGAACGCCTCGACGAGCAACTCGTGCCGGCCCTCGAAGTAGTACGTCATCGACCCCAGGGACACGCCCGCCGCCTCCGCGATGCGTCGCTGCGTGGCCCCGGTGACGCCGTGCTCGGCGATGACGTCGAGGGCCGAGTCGACGATGCGGTCCCGGCGTCCCGGGTCGTTGGGGCCACGCGAGCTGCCCGACATGATCTTCTCCCTTCCGACGCCGCCCGCAAGCATGTACGTTTGTACATACTTGCTCCGTAGGCGGCTACGCCCGCGGCACCTCACGTCTGGATCGAGTCCGCAGTGATAGACCTGGCCACACGCCGCCGCCGTACGGCATTGTTCCTCTTCTTCCTCATGCCGGGCTTGTCGATCTCCTCCTGGGTGACACGGACACCCGACATCAGGGATCAACTCGGCGCTTCCACGGCTCAGATGGGGATCGTCCTGTTCGGCCTGTCGGTCGGCTCGATGCTGGGCGTGCTCGGCTCCGGTGCACTGGTGGCGAGGTTCGGCACCCGGCCGGTCATCGGCGTGGGAACCGCCCTCGTCATCCTCAGCATGGCGGTGATCGGGTGCGGCGCTCTGTGGTCGTCCGCGCCCACCGTCATGGCGGGGCTGTTCCTCTTCGGCGCCGGCATGGGCGGCGGTGAGGTCGCCGTGAACGTCGACGGCGCCGAGGTGGAGCGGATCACCGACCGCACCGTCCTGCCCACCATGCACGGATTCTTCAGCCTCGGCACGGTCGCCGGGGCCTCGCTCGGCATCCTGTGCACCGCTGTCGGCTTCCCCGTGCACTGGCATCTGGTGGCCGTCGCCGTCGTCACGACCGCGGCCTTCGTCCACGCCCTGCGCGCCATCCCCGACGGCGTCGGCCGCACTCGCTCCGACAAGCGGACCGACCTCGCAGGGAAGCGGCGTCGGCCCGCGGTCTGGAAGGACCGGCGCCTGCTCCTGATCGGCGGCATCGTCCTGACCATGGCCCTGGCCGAGGGAGCGGCCAACGACTGGCTGCCCCTGCTCATGGTCGACGGGCACGACATGGATCCCGCCCTGGGATCGGCCGTCTACGCCGGCTTCGCCGCGGCCATGGCGGCCGGCCGCTTCGGCGGCGGCTTCTTCATCGACCGTTTCGGCCGTGCACCCGTCGTCCGCGCCAGCGCGGTCTTCGCCTCGCTCGGCCTGTCCGTGGTCGTCTTCTCCGACAACGCCGTCCTCGCCGGAGTCGCCGTCCTCCTGTGGGGGCTGGGGGCATCGCTCGGCTTCCCGCTGGCGCTGTCGGCCGCCGGCGACTCCGGCCCCGACTCGGCCTCCCGGGTCAGCCTGGTCGCGATGATCGGCTACGTCGCCTTCCTCGTGGGGCCCCCGGGCCTGGGCTTCCTCGGTGAGCACTACGGCCTGCGTGCCGCGATGACCGTCGTCCTCGCGTGCGTTGCCCTGGCCGTCTTCCTCGCCCCCGCCGTCGACACCCGCCGCGTCGCGCCGGCGCCGTCTGCCGGCGCACCGCACGGACCGATGCCGGAAGCGATGCCGGAACCGCACGGCCGCACCGACCACTGATCACGTGCGTTCCTCCGCCTCGGTCCGCGGCTGACAGAAAGGTGCCAGCGACGGGTCCGCGGTGGCGAGAGCGGCGTAGCCGAACAGGTGCTGCTGGGCCGTTTGCCGGGTCATGAAGGTCTGCGCGATGACGTGGTAGCCGTAGGCGTCCTCGAGGGCGAACGAGGTTCGCCGCGATCTCGGTCGCCGGCCGTTGCAGCCGGAACCGTCCTGCCCGGGCTCCCGCCGTCAGGACGTGCGTGTACAGCTGGACCTGGCGTCCGTAGAGCTCGCGGCGCAGCACGGCGTCCGAGGCGCGCCTGCGGGCCTGAGGGGAGAACTCGTAGAGCAGGCAGCACAGTTCGTCGTCCGGGCCGGCGGGCAGCCCCGAGCTCAGCAGGGCCGCGAGCTGGTCACGCGGGTCCGAGCAGCGTTGGACGTCTCGTTCGCGAGCGGTGCAGAACCGTTCCACGGCTTCGGCGAAGACCAGGTCGAACAGCTCAACTACTGGCTCCAGGGCCAGATCGACCAGGGGCGCCGCACCACCACCCCGCGCCCCGGCGACCTCATCTTCTGGGACACCGACCCGGGCGACGGCATCCGGTACGGCGGCGACCTGGACCACACCGGCGTCTACATCGGAAACGGGCAGGCCATCGACGCCAACGCCTACTACGGGCGCGTGAAGTACGACTCCGTGACCCTCGGCGGCACCGAACCGGACCCGATCTACGTCGACGTCCTGACGCCCAACGGCTACTGAGCCCGCCGGGTCCGGGCGGCGACGCTGCGGCGCACGGCCGTGCGCCGCAGCGTCGTCGCCGGGCTCAGCCGGGGGCCTGGCGGCTGAGGTGCTCCCAGGAGCGGTACAGCTCGGTTCGCTCCTGGTCCATCTCCAGGACGTGGTCGAAGGACTGGCCGCCGACGATCAGTCGCCGGGGCGGGTCCGGGAGCGCGGCCAGGCGCATGACGACCGGGGCGGCGGTCTCCGGCCGCGGGCCCGTGGTGTCACCCCACATCTCCTCCATCTCGGTGCGCAGGGCCTGGTACTGCGGCAGGGGTTCGGTCGTGGTGGTGCCGGTGGTGAACAGGCCGGTGTCGTAGCCGCCCATCTGCACGTTGGTGACCTTGACGCCGAAGCGCTCGACCTCCATCGCGAGGGCCTCGCCGACCGAGTCCAGCGCCGCCTTGCCCGCGCCGTAGTAGCCGACGGTCGCCATGCCACCGCCGCTGCCCATCGAGGTGACCTGGAGGAGCCGCCCGTCGCCGTGGGCGCGCAAGTAGGGCAGGGCCGCCTGGGACACCCACACGGCGCCGAAGAAGTTCACGTCGAAGTGGGCGCGGACCTGCTCCTCCGTGGCTTCCTCCACCATGCCGTAGAGCATTCCGCCGGCGTTGTTGACGACGACGTCGAGCCTGCCGAACGCGGCGGCCGCCCGCTCCACCCCGTCGAATACGCCTTGCCGGTCGGCGACGTCCATCGCGAGCGGGATCAGCCGGTCGGGGTACTTCCGGGCGAGTTCCTCCAGGGGTTCGACGTTGCGGGCGGCGCCCACCACCCGGTGGCCGTCCGCCAGGGCGGCCTCGGCGAAGGCTCGGCCCAGGCCCCGGGACGCGCCGGTGATGAGCCAGACCTGCGGATCCGTCACGGAATCTCACCTTCAGTAAAGGAGACGGCTCGTCTCGTTTCGTTTCGTTCAGGCTAGAGGGCGACCGGAGCTTGCGCAATACGGACCGTCTCGTTTTACCTTCGGGCTAGGCTGCACCCATGTCCATGGAGAAGGGGCCGGACCACTCCCGGCGCAAGGAACGGTCGCGGCAGGCGATCCTCACGGCGACCCGTGAGCTGATCGCGGAGGAGCCGTACGAGAAGGTCACGGTCGAGGCCATCGCCGCCCGCGCCGGCGTCGGCAAGCAGACGATCTACCGGCGGTGGCCCTCGAAGAGCACGGTGGTCTTCGCCGCGCTGCTGGCCCTGAGCGAGAACGCCGACGGGCAGTCGATCGCGCTGCCGGACACCGGCGACCTGGAGACGGATCTCAAGCACGTCATGCGCGCGACCGCGCTGGAGTTCGCCGATCCGGCCTTCGACCGGCTCATCCGCGCGCTCAACACGGAGATCGCCAACGACGCGGAGCTGGCGGCCGAGTACCGCCAGAAGCTGGCCCTGCCGCTGGACGAGGCGAAGAAGGCACGCCTGCGCAGCGCCCAGGAAGCGGGCCAGCTCGACGCCGCAGCCGATCTCGACCTAGTCCTCGAAGTGCTCTACGCACCCCTCTTCCAGCGGTGGCTGCACCGCAGCGCCCCCCTCACCACCGCGTACGCCGACGCACTCGTCGAGGCCACCCTCAGAGCGTTCGCCCCCACCGCCGCGCAGGGGCGGGACGGCGTCAGGTGAGCAGGCGGCGGCGGTAGCCCTCGGCCACCGCGGAGGCCCGGTCACGGACGCCGAGCTTGTCGTAGATGTGCTGCAGATGGGTCTTGATGCTCGCTTCGCCGATGAACAGGGCCGCCGCGGCCTCCCGGTTCGAGCTGCCGTTCGCGACCAGTTGCAGCACCTGCTTCTCCCGGTCGGTCAGGGTGCCGGCCCCGGGCCTGCGTACCTGCCCCATGAGGTGCTGCGTCACCGAGGGCGCGAGCACCGACTCCCCTCGTGCCGCTGCCCGGACGGCTCGCGTCAGTTCGTCGGGCAGGGCGTCCTTCAGGAGGTAGCCGATCGCGCCGGCCTCGATCGCCGGCAGCACGTCGCTCTCGCTGTCGAAGGTGGTGAGGATCAGCACGCGAGCGCGCGGGACCCGCTCGCTCAGGGCCGCGGTCGCGGCGACGCCGTCCATCCGGGGCATCCGGAGGTCCATGAGCACGACATCCGCCGCCAGCGTCTCCACCCGTTCGACGCCCTCGGCACCGTCCGCGGCCTCACCGACCACGACGATGTCCTCGGCGTCCGCGAAGGTGTCGCGAAGGCCGCCCCTCACGATCGGATGGTCATCGACGACGACCAGTCGAATCATCGGTCGGCCTTCCCCTTCTCCGCGGTCCCCCCGGGGGCGATCGCCGGAACACGCGCGCTGACCGAGGTGCCTTCCCCCGGCGTGCTCTGCACTTCCACCTGACCACCGACGCCCCTGATGCGCTGGCGCATGCTCGTCAGGCCGAAGCCGGTGCCGGCAGCTTCCGCGAAGCCGCGTCCGTCGTCGCGCACGTCGAGCAGCACCTCGCAGCCCGTGTACGACAGCGTGACGCCGACGCGGGAGGCCTTCGCGTGCTTCGCCACGTTGGTCAGCGCCTCCTGCGCGACGCGGAAGAGCGACACCTCGATCGCCGGGCTCAGCGGCTCCCGCGTCCCGGTGACCTCCACCTGGGCGCTGACGCCTTCGTCCTCGCACCACCGCTCGGTCAACGTGCGCAGCGCGTCGGGGAGGTGGGCTCGCCCGAGTTCCTGGGGGGCGAGCGCCTGCACGGACCGTCTGGCCTCGGTCAGACTGCTGCGGGCGAGCCGTAGTGCCCGGGCGACGTGCTCGTCGGACTCACCCCGCGCAGGGGCGGAACGCTGGGCCGCCTGGAGCTGCGTGATGATGCCGGCGAGGCCCTGTGCGAGCGTGTCGTGGATTTCCCCGGCCAGTCGCTGCCGCTCGTCCTGCGCTCCGGATTCACGGGCCTGTGCGACCAGTTGAGCGTGGAGTCCGGCGTTCTCGTGCAGTGCCGCCTCGAGTCGCTCGACGAGCGCCTCCCGCTTGCGTTCCTCCGGTTCGGTGCGTGCCGTGAGCAGGATGCCCACCCCGATCGCCGCGGTCTGCACGGCGACGACGAGGACGAACTCCGCGAGCACGTCCGGTGTCGGGCGGGTCCACACGCTCATCGCCGAGCCGTTGAGGGCGACGGATGTGGCCAGGACCGCGAGCACCCCGAGCGGCCACGGCCTGAGCAGGTACGCGTGGAAGAAGCCCGCGACGGTGAAGACGAGGAAGACGTCGGAGTACGTCATGAGGGTGACGCACAGCGCCAGCAGCCCGACGAAGAAGATCCCCGCCGGAACCGGCCGGAGCGTCCTCCTCGCGAGGGGCAGGGTGTGGCCGAGCAGCACCCACAGCACCGAGACGACGACCAGGCCGAGGACGGGAGCGGCCTCGGGCCAGAGGCGTTCACCGGAGTGGGGCAGCACCCACGAGCAGTGGATCGCCGTCGAGATCGCCAGCAGCAGCCAGGGCGTGGTCAGTTGCAGGACGTCCCAGACCCGTAGCTGCTGCTCCTTCCAGGCCAGGCGGGAGCGGTGCGCGATCTCCGCCTCCTCCACGACGGCGGATCCGCGTGTCCCAAGGCTCGGGCGCTCACCGGCCGCCCGGGTGTCCCGCGTCATCGGCATCTACTCCCAGCGGAAGAGCTTAGCGGCGATGGTGCCGGCGATCACCGCGATCACCGCCATGACGGCGATCTGCGTCCAGAAGGGCTGCGCACCGGCGGTGGCGGTGATCCCGCCCGCTTCGGGGGACCACGCCGCGGTGAGGGCCTGCAGCCCGGGAGGGATGAACTCGCCGACCTCGCGCAGCGCGTCGGGCATGACGGCGCGCGGCAGGAAGGCTCCGCCGAGGAACATCAGCGCGACGAACAGGAGGGTACCGATCTGGTTCGCGGCACTGCTCGTGCGGGCCACGGCCGCGGAGATCATGCCGAGCCCGAGCAGGGCGGCGTAGCCGGCGACGAAGGCGACGACGAACCGCAGGGGCCGCTCGGGCGGGGCGATGTCCAGCACCACCCGCGCGAGGAGGATCATGAGCACCGCGGAGACGACCACCGAGGCGAACGCGACGATCATCTGCGCGAGGAGGACGCTCCCGGGATGCGCGGGCGTCGTCGACAGTCTGCGGAGGATGCCGCGCTCACGACACGTCGTGATCACCGCCGGGATGTGCTGCACCGCGATCATCACCATCCCGAACACCAGCGCGGTCGGTGCCCAGATGTCGATGTCCCGGAGACCGCCATTGTCCGGCGACGGCTCGCCGAGCGCCGGGACGGCGCCCAGCCCGAGCAGGAGACCCGTCGGGAACAGCACACCGAGGACCACGGTGGTGGAGTCCCGCAGGAAGAGGCGCGTCTCGACCTTGACCATCTTCAGCAGCGCGCGCGTCACTCGCTCCTCCGCTCGGGGAGCTCATGGGCACCGGGGGCGTGTCCCGTGAGGGCCGCGAACGCGTCGTCGAGGCTGCGCCGGTCGACGCGGAGGTCCTCCGCGACGATCCGCGCCCTGGCGAGGGCTCCTGCGACGCTGCTCAGGAGCTGTCCGGTGCCGGTGACCAGCCAGCGGCCGCCGGTGACCCGGACGCCGGTCACGTCGGGCAGGTCGGTCAGGACGCTTTCGTCCAGCGGTTGACTCACGCGGAAGCGGACCTGCTGCAGCGCGCTCGAGCGGTCGATCAGCCCCGCGGGCGTGTCCACGGCGGCGACCCGGCCCTTGTCGATGACGGCGATCCGGTCGCTGAGGCGCTCCGCCTCGTCCATGAAGTGCGTGACGAGGAGGATCGTGACGCCCGCGTCGCGGACCCGCTCGATGAGGCTCCAGGTGTCGCGCCTCGCCTGCGGGTCCAGGCCCGTGGTGAGCTCGTCCAGAGTCGCGACTCTCGGGTTGCCGACCAGGGCGAGCGCGATCGACAGCCGCTGTTTCTGCCCGCCTGAGAGGGCCTTGTACCGTGTGCCGCGCTGCGCGGTGAGCCCGAGGAGTTCCATGAGTTCACGCCGGTCGGCGGGGTTCCGGTAGAACGAGCCGTACAGCTCGAGGGCCTCGGCGACGGTGATGGCGTCGGGGAGGCTGCTCTCCTGCAGCTGCACGCCGAGTCGCTGCCGCACCTCCGCCCGGTCCCTGACCGGGTCGAGTCCCAGCACGGAGATCGAGCCCGCGTCGGGGGTGCGCAGGCCGGCGATGCTCTCGACGGTGGTCGTCTTGCCTGCGCCGTTGGGCCCGATGATGCCGAAGACCTCCCCCTCCTCGACGCCGAACGAGACGTCGTCGACGGCCACGTGGCGCCCGTAGCGCTTGCGCAGGTTCCGTACTTCCAGTGCGGTCATGCACCTGAGTCTGGGACGCCGCGCACCCTGCCACATCGACCGTGGCGTGCGGGCTCCGGTTGATACGGGCATCCACCGTTCGGTGGATACGCGGCGGCACCGGCTACACGCAACCCGGCTCACCGGTGGTGACAAAGCGTGTCAAGGAGCGTTCCAGAAGTTCGAGGAACTGCCGCAGGTCGTCAGCTACCCGGTCGAGCTCTGGTTCGTCCGGCGACGCCGTTCGCGTCCGGTGGATCGCTCCGTCGGTATCGGCGACATAGGAGAGGCCACCACCGTTCGTGCCGATGACCAGACCGCCGGCCTGGTGGCCCCCACCGACATCAACAGCACCGTACTGCTGGAACTGCAGCAGAACCTCAGCCGCGGGGGCGACGAAATAGCCGTTGCCGACGTCTTCCCAGGTGATGCCGCCGATGCTGTCGTAGAAGGTGACCAGGTCGGCGGGAACGACGACGGCTTGGGCGAGCGCGCGAGCAGCGGTCTGGTGGGTGTGGTCGGCCGACCACACCTCGTTGACGCCCGGAGGAAAGCCGTGCCGGCGCTCGAAGTCGTCCGTCATGGCCTTCAGGGTCCGGGAGATCCTGTTGGTCCACGCGGCCAGCCAGGCGGGTGAAAGCGAACGGTCACGCATGGGGCCGGATCATGGCATGAGCCGCGGACATCCACGGTGCGCCCAGCAGACCTGCGCCCAAGGTCGGTACCACGTCCTGAGCTGTCGGTGGGCAGGCTGCGGAGTGCCGTTCGTGGCGCGTTGCATAGGGTGAGTCGCCAGTGTGCAGGGAGGGCGGCATGGGGCTGAGACCGTCGATCGACGAGGCCGGGGGGCTACTCGAGGCCGAACTCGGTGCGAGGCAGCGGACGACGGCATGCCCCAGCGTGGGCGAGGTGTGGGAAGCCTTCCTGCGCTTCGGTCGACAGCTGTTCGACGTCGCCGAGGTCCCGGACGGCGATGGGCTCCTTTTCCAGTACGGGACCTACGCGTTCGACGGTCCTCCAACGTTCATGGTGGACCTTGTGCGTCAGTTCGAGGTCCTCGATCCCGAGGGTCATCACGATCACTGTCTGCAGCTGCACTGCGAGATCCGCTTCGGTCCCGAGCCCGCCCTGGAAGCCCTGAGGCACGTCGACTCGTGGTTCTTCCACGGCGCCGGTGACGATCTCGAGGAGTGGGCCCGGGAAGTGACCGAGCAGTCAGCATGGGCCACGGTCCTGGCCCATACACCCACGGGGGTCAGGGTGTTCCAGGAGCGGGTGTAGGTGCTCAGGCAACGGGTCGCGCCATGCTTCGGGGGTGACTGCACCGACAGGGCCCGTGATCCTCTTCGATGACGACTTCTACATGTACGTCCTCCCGGATCGGGCGGCTGCGGAGGCCTGGTGGGAGATGCCCGACGAGTACGCCTGTGGGTTCGACGCGCTGGCCAGGCCGTTGCGCATGACGGGTGAGCCGCACCGGGTCACGCTCGAGCTCAGTGGCGCCGAACCGGACGAGGCCGAACTGCGTCGTCTCGTCGCCGACCACTACGAGCGGTTCCTGCGAGGGCGGACGCCGCCCCGGGGGTCCGCCCTCGCGGAGTTCGTCGCGGGACTGCCTGTCGAGAGTGCGTAGCGCGCGTCGGTTCGTCGGTCAGGACGAGCACGTCCTGCCGGGTCCGGGAGCGGCTACGCCCTCGTGGCGGCGGGGGTGACGTTCAGTTCAGCACCTCGTGCAGCGACTCCGCCCGCCATCGCCGGAGCAGTTCGTGGAAGGCGGGGGCGCCGTGCGGGTAGGCGCCGGGGCCGTTCGGGCGTCCCCCGCCCTCGCGGTTGTAGTACCCGGGCGTGCACTCCGCGTGGAACCACTCGTGGTCGGGCGCGCCCTCGGCCAGCACGGCGATCCAGGCGTCCTCCGCCTCGCGGGTGGGCTCGATCAGCGCGCCCCGGCTCTCCGCCGCGGCGACGAGCGCGGCGGCGTGGACGGCGTGTTCGTCCAGCACATGCGTGTAGTTGACGCTGTTGGCGCTCTGCATGCCGCCGAGCTGGATCAGGTTCGGGAAGCCGTTGCTGGTGAAGCCGTGCAGGGTGCGCGGCCCTCGCTGGGCCCAGGCGTGCAGCAGTTGGACGCCGCCGCGGCCGTGCACGGGGAGCCGGCCGGAGAGGATGCCGGAGACGCCGACGGAGAAGCCGGTGGCGAAGATCAGGCAGTCGAGTTCGTACTCCGTGCCGCCGACCACGACCGCGTTCTCGGTCATCCGCTCGATGCCGTGGGTGTCCGCGGTGTCGACCAGGGTGACGTTGTCCCGGTTGAACGCCTTCAGGTACAGGTCGGAGAAGGTCGGGCGCTTGCACGCGTACCGGTACCAGGGCTTGAGCTTCTCCGCCGTCTCCGGGTCGGTGACCACCTGCTCGACGCGGGCGCGCAGTTCGTTCATCTTGGCGGCGTCGGCGATCTCGTAGGCCGCCTCGAAGGCCGTCCGGTCGCCCTGGCGGCGGAAGCTGGGCAGGAGCTTCTCCAGCAGTCCCGCCGAGGAGGTCCAGCGGTCCGCCACGAGGTCCTGCTCGGCGCTCTCGCCGGAGACGATCCGCAGGAAGTTCTCGCGGCGCTCGCGCGCCCAGCCGGGGCGGTCCGCGCCGACGTCCTCGGCGGTGGTGCGGCGGTTGGCGCGCACGTCGACGGTGGAGGGGGTGCGCTGGAAGACGTAGACGTGCCCGGCGTCCTCCGCCACCTTCGGCACGACCTGGATGCCGGTGGCGCCGGTGCCCACGATACCGACCCGCTTGTCCGCGAGGCCGGTGAGCCCGCCGTCCGGGCTGCCGCCGGTGTAGCCGTAGTCCCAGCGCGAGGTGTGGAAGGTGTGGCCCCGGAACGTCTCGATACCGGGGATGCCGGGGAGCTTCAGCTCGGACAGGGTGCCGGTGGCCGTGACGACGTACGTGGCGCGGAAGCGGTCGCCGCGGTCGGTGGTGACGATCCAGGTCCGCTCGGAGTCGTCCCAGCTCAGGGAGGTCACCGAGGTGGAGAACAGGGCGTCGGCGTAGAGGTCGAACTTCTCCGCGATCCTTCGCGCGTGCAGGCGGATCTCCTCGCCGGGCGCGTACTTCCACTCCGGCACGTACCCGGTCTCGTCGAGCAGCGGCAGGTACACGTGCGACTCGATGTCGCAGTGGATGCCCGGGTAGCGGTTCCAGTACCAGGTGCCGCCGAAGTCGCCGCCCTTCTCGACGATCCGCACGCGCCCGACGCCCTGCTCGCGCAGCCGGGCCCCGGCGAGGATGCCGCCGAAGCCGCCGCCGACGACCGCCACGTCCACCCGGTCCGCCAGCGGCTCGCGCTCGGTGGGCTCCCCCGCGTAGGGGTCGGCCGCGTAGTAGCCGAACTCGGCCTCGGCGCCGAGGTACTGGCGGGTGCCGTCGGGGCGGACGCGCCGCTCGCGTTCGATCCGGTAGCGCTCCCTGAGCTCGGCGAGCGTCTCGGCGGACACCGCTTCGTCCTGGGTCATGTGGGGGGACCTCATTCCTTCGCTGTCACGGTCGTGAGGCCGCGTCGCCCATCAACGGGTGCACCGGCCAACGGACTTGAGCGACCATGCACTACCGTAGCAACTACCGGACAGCGTTGTCCGGTCAGTGTCCCGCGCACGCGTCCCCGGCACACGAGTCCTCCACGCACGCGTCCCCACGCACGCGTCCCCCACGGACGCATCCCCCCACCGACAGGAAGAGGGACAGACATGCGACGACCCCCCGTCCGGCCGCTCGCCGGCCTCGCCGCGATCGGCCTCCTGGCGCTCACCGGGTGCGGCACGCAGACGTCCGGTGCGGCCGCCGACGACCGCGTCCCGGCCGCGGCCTCCGGCCCGGAGCGGACGACGATCCGTGCCCAGCAGGTCATGCGACTGACCCAGCCGCACGAGCAGACCGGCATGACCCTGCTGGAGGGCCCGGTCTTCGACGACGGCGGCAGGCTGATCGTCGTGGACGTCACCGCGCCGCCCGGCGAGGCGAAGGTGCTGCGGGTGGACCTGGACCGGAGGACGTCGCAGCGGTTCCACACCGACGACCGGGGGGTCTACACCTCGGCCCAGTTCAGCCCGTACGACGGGCGGCTGTATCTGACCGACTTCTCCCACGGCGAGATCGTCAGCCTGGCCCCGGGCGGCGGCGACCGGCGGGTCTTCTTCTCCGGCGAGGTGGACGGGGCGCCGATGAACCCCGACGACCTGGCCTTCGACCGGCAGGGCAACCTGTACGTGAGCGACTCGCGCGGCATGTCGGAGGGCGAGGCGAAGGGCCGCGTGGTGCGGATCGACCGGGAGGGCGGCGGTGCCACCGTCCTGGCGGACGGGCTCGCCGCCCCGAACGGCATCTCCTTCGACGCGGACCACCGGGGTCTGTGGTTCAGCGAGCTGACCGAGAACCGGATCTCCTACCTGCTGCTCGACGCGGAGGGGAAGGTGGCGTCGCGGCACACCGCCGTCCGGGTCGACGGCGGGCTCGCGCAGACCGACTCGATCGCCGTGGACGCGGCCGGCAACCTCTACCAGGGGCTGCACGGGCGGCCCGCGATGGTCGTGTACGACCGGTTCGGCGAGCGGCTGGCGACGGTGGAGGTGCCGGCCCGCGCCGCGTCGGGGCTCGAGTCGGCGACCAACGTGGCCATCACCCCGGGCGGTACCGAGGCGTACATGACCGTCAGTGGGCCGTCCGGGGGGTATCTGTTCCGGTTCGAGGCGCTGGCGGAGGGGGTGCGTCAGTCGAACGGCGGCTGACGTCCCGGCCCGCCCCGCTCCGTCCCGTCCCTCAGGCCTCGCCGCCGGTGCCGGTGCCGGTGCCGGTGCCGGTGCCGGGGTAGGTGTCCCCGTCCGTCTCGAACGGCCGTACCGGTCCCACCTCGACGCCCAGCAGCCGCCAGGCGGCGAGCGCGCGGCGCTCGCGCTGCTCGCGCGTGGGGCCGGTGACGGCGCCGGAGACCATGCCGACGGCGAGCATCAGGTCGTCGGTGTCCGCGGCGAGTCGGTGATCGGCCGGCAGGTGTCCGCGCAGGGCTCGCTCGACCCGCCGGGACAGCTCCCGGGCGTAGGCCGGCACGTCGGCGTGACCGTCCGGGTCGCCGCCGTGCAGGACCGCCACGAAGGCGTTCGACTGGCTCTGGTGCCAGGTCAGGACGCCGAGGACCCCGGCCAGGTCCGCGCCGTCGGTCTCCGCCGCCCGCTCGATCTGCCGGACGTTCTCCTCCAGCACGGCGAGCGCCAGCGCGGCACGGTCGGGGAAGTGCCGGTACAGGACGCCCTGCCCGACCCCGGCCCGGCGCGCGATCGCGGAGAGCGGGGCGCGCAGTCCGGACTCCGCGTAGATGTCCCGCGCGGCGGCGACGAGCGCGGCCCGGTTGCGGGCGGCCGCCCTGGGCCCTTCGTTCGCGGGCCGCCGTTCGGCGGACGCAGGTCGCTTCGTCACGCCCGGAGGATATACGGGCCCGACGCGCACCTTGGAGGTTGTCCCGTCGCTGCTGGTCAGGGGTGGGATGCCTCTCTCCCCGTGCAACTGGTGGTGGCGTGGCCCGGAAGAGTCGCAAGCCCCGCTGGTTGCCCGGCGGGGCTTGGGCGGTGCGGGCCCCTTCCCGGGCGCTTCAGCTCCGCACGCAGATGGTCCAGACGGCCACGGAGACGTCCTCCACGCTGGTGTTGTCCCAGTACACGATCCCCGTGTTGGCGGCCGGGTCCAGCCTGGTGCCCACGAGGTTCGTGACGGACGCGGGGATGCCGGGCGGCTCCGTCACGTAGCCGCCCACGCTCGCGGCGGTGTAGTCGCCCGCCGGGCAGGGCGGTGTTTCGGTCGGGTAGTTCTGCGTGGTCCCGGTCGTCTGGGGAACGACCGCCTCGGCGGTCACCACCTCGAACCGCGCGGGCTCACCCGGTCCAGGCGGTCCCGTCTCGCCCTGCGGGCCCTGGGGGCCCGTCTCACCCTGGGGACCCTGAGGGCCCGTCTCGCCCTGCGGGCCTTGGGGACCCGTGTCGCCCTGCGGACCCTGGGGCCCGATCTCACCCTGGGGACCCTGGGGACCCGTCTCGCCCTCGGGGCCCTGTTCGCCCTGGGGGCCTGCGGGGCCCGCCGCTCCTGCTGGGCCCGCGGGCCCGGACACGCCGGGGTCTCCCTGCGGTCCGGCGGGCCCCGCAGGTCCCGCCGGGCCGGCGGGACCTGGAGGTCCCGCCGGCCCCGTGCCGCCGCCGCATTCGCGGTCACAGTGCTGGTACCCGCCCTCGGAACCGTCCGGGTCACCATGACCGGCGAGACGAGGCTGGCACGTTCGGCCGACTGCGTGACGACGGCCTGCGCAGGCCAGGCCATCGCCAGGACACACGGCACCGCGGCGCCCATGAGCAGCGCCCTACGCCTGCCCGTCGCTTGCCCGACGGTACGTTTCACGTGCGGCTCCTTCCACGACCGGATCGAAGCGGGCAGCGGCAGGAGGGCCGGGGGCCGACCGTCGCACGGAGCGGCGGGACGTCCCGGCGTGCCGCCGTGCCGTTGTCCGCGGGTTCAGCCTCATGCTGCGGCATGTCGGGGCGACGGGCGACCGCACAGTCGCCCGGGCCGGTCCGGAAGGGCTCGCCACAGGGCTGCCCCTCGCGGACACGGGATTGGCCCGGACGGGGGCGGGGCGCTTCTCCCTTCCGTCCGGGCCGACCCCACGTCCGCCCGGCTCGGAACTCGTGGCGGTGTCAAGGGTGTTCGGCCCTGACGCGCCGAACTAGGCTCCCGCCATGGAGATCATCAAGGGCGCGGGTGTGTGGGCGCAGCCTGGAGAAGCGGGTAACGACTGGGTCGAGCAGCTGCGGACGTCGGACCTTTCGGTGGGGACGTACTGCATCCCCGCTGGTGGGCGCGACTCCCAGAGTCCGCACACCGAGGACGAGATCTACGTCGTCACCGCCGGGCGTGCCAGGATCACGACACCGGGCCGAACGGACGAGGTCGGGCCCGGCACGGTGATCTTCGTGCCCGCGGGCGAGGAGCATCGCTTCGTGGACGTCACGGAGGACCTGGTGCTGCTCGTGGTGTTCGGGCCTGCCTTCGGCTCACGCTCGCCGAAGTCCTAGCGGCCGGGGCGGGACGGGCCTCTGTGCCGCTTCGGCCCGCCCGTACCGCGAGGTGACGGGGTGAGCCGTCACCTCGCGGGGTGGGTCGTCAGTTCCACTTGTAGGCGTCGAAGTTCCGGCTGAACTCCCAGTTGTTGAAGCGGTCCCAGTTGATCGACCAGGTCATCAGGCCGCGCAGGGACGACCAGGTGCCGTGGGTCTGGTAGGAGCCGCAGTTCTGCTTCTTGGTGAGGCAGTCCAGGGCCTTGTTCACCTCGGCGGGGCTGGTGTGACCGTTGCCCGCCTGGGTGGAGGCGGGGAGGCCGATGGCGACCTGGTCGGGGCGGAGGCCGGGGAAGAAGCGCTCGGTGTTGCCGGCGACCGGGAAGCCGGTGAGCAGCATGTCGGTCATGGCGATGTGGAAGTCGGCGCTGCCCATCGTGTGGTACTGGTTGTCGAGGCCCATGATGGGGCCGGAGTTGTAGTCCTGGACGTGCAGCAGGGTGAGGTCGTCGCGCAGCGCGTGGATGACCGGCAGGTAGGCGCCGGCGCGCGGGTCCTGACCGCCCCAGGGACCGGAGCCGTAGTACTGGTAGCCGAGCTGGACGAAGAAGGTCTCCGGGGCCATCGTCAGGACGAACTTCTCGCCGTACTTCGCCTTGAGGGCCTTGATCGCCTGGATGAGGTTGACGACGACCGGGCTGGTGGGGTTGCGGAAGTCGGTGTCGCCGTTCTGGAGCGAGAGCGAGTGGCCCTCGAAGTCGATGTCGAGGCCGTCGAGCCCGTACTCGTCGATGATCTTCGAGACGGAGGAGACGAAGGCGTCACGGGCGGCCGGGGTGGCGAGCTGGACCTGCCCGTTCTGGCCGCCGATGGAGATGAGGACCTTCTTGCCGGCGGCCTGCTTGGCCTTGATGGCGGCCTTGAAGTCGGCGGGCGACTCGACGCCGGGGCATTCGGCGGCCGGGCAGAGGCTGAAGCGGATGTCGCCGGAGGTCACCGAGGTGGGCTCGCCGAAGGCGAGGTTGATGACGTCCCAGGAGTCGGGTACGTCGGCCATGCGGGTGTAGCCGGAGCCGTTGGCGAAGCTGGCGTGGAGGTAGCCGACGAGGGCACGGGCGGGCAGTTCGCCACCGCCCCCGCCGCCTCCGGAGGCCGTGGTGGCGGTGACGACCGCGGACTTCGCGGACTCGCCCGCACTATTGGCCGCCGAGACCTGGAAGGAGTACGCGGTGCTCGGGCTGAGACCGGTGGCGGTGTACGAGGTGCCGGTCGCGGTGCCGAGCAGGGTCCCGCCCCGGTAGACCTTGTACGAGGTGGCTCCCGCGACGGCGGGCCAGCTGAGCGGCACCGAGGTGGCGGTCGGGGTGCCGGCGGTGAGGCCTGTCGGGGCGGCGGGGATCTGGACCGGGTCGCCGCCGGGTCCGAGGAGGGAGAGGTCGTCGGCCTGGTAGGCGGGGGTGCCGTACCAGCCGTGGGTGTAGATGGTGACCGAGGTGGCGTTCGCGCCGGTGGTGAAGGTCCTGGTGAGCTTCTGCCAGTCGGGGGCGGACTGGGTCCAGGCGTACCCGTCGGAGCTGCCGGTTCCGGTGACGCCGAGGTACACGTAGCTGCCGCGGACCCAGCCGCTGAGGGTGTAGGTCGCGTTCGGCTTCACGGTGACGGTCTGGGAGCACTTGGCGTTGTCGCTGCCGGCCGGTGTGGCCTGCAGCGCCTTCGTGCCGCTGCGGACGGGGGTGGTGACGGCGGCGCCGCTGCCCGCCGTGCAGCTCCATCCGTCCAGACCGGCCTCGAAGCCGCCGTTGCGGGCGAGTTCGGAGTCGGCGGCCTGGGCGGCCGGGGTGAGCGCGGCGAGCCCGCCGGCGGCGAGCGCGCCCACCAGCAGCAGGGTCAGGGGTCTGGTGCGGTCCACGACTGCCTCCGGGGGGTGGGGGATCCGAGTGGAGCGCGCCACAGCATGGTCCAGACCAATCGAGTGGTCAAGACCTCTGTACGGGACTTGAGGGGCCGGGCAGCGCCGGCGATGCTGCGGGTACCGTGCAGCGGGGTGGCGCCGATGACAGGCACCGCGGAGCCGCGCGGCTTTCCCCTTGTCCGGCGGGCCGTCACGCCGACCTTCCGGGCGATTTCCGCCGGCACGACCCGCACTTCCGGACCGGCTACGACCGCTGGCAGGCGTACGGCCAGGCCAAGACCGCCAACGTCCTGTTCGCCGTCCACTTCGCCGCTCCTGGCCGGGTGCGGTGGGCTCTACCTGGAGAACTGCGAGGTGGCGCGGGTCACCGACGAGGACGGGCCGATGGAGAACGGCCGGGTCCGCGGTCACGCCGTCGACCGGGCCTCGGCCGCGCGGCTGTGGGAGCTTTCCTTCGCGGCCACGGGGGCCGGGCCGGTCGGCTGACGCGTGCGCGTGCCGGCCGACGGCCTCGACAGCGCCCGGCACAGTGCGCGGTGCGGGGGTGGCGGCCTGCGGGGAAGAGACGGCCGGCGGCCCGAGTTGGCTCTACCGGCATCGCATTCCGAGAGACTGGGGTAATCGTCATGGCTGGAGTGTTCGTGATCGGGGCCGGGCCGGGGATCGGACAGGCGGTGGCGCGGAGGTTCGCCAGGGAAGGGCTACCGGTCGCTCTGATCGCGCGGACACGGCGGACGGCGGCAGCCGGGGCGGATTCCGTCGGTTCGCTCGGCGTGCGGGCTCTCCCCCTCGTCGCCGATGCCGCCGACGAGGCCGCCCTGTCCTCGGCCCTCGGCACCGCCACGGCCGAACTGGGCGAGCCCGACGTCGTGGTCTACAACGCCGCCGTCATCCGGCCCGACGCGGTGGGCGAGCTCCCGCTCCGCGACCACCTGGGCACCTATGCGGTCAACGTCCTCGGCGCCGTCACCGCCGCCGCGCGCACTCTGCCCGCGATGGCCCGGCGCGGACGGGGGACGTTCGTCGTCACCGGCGGGATGCCCGAGATGAAGCCGCAGTACGTGAGTCTGTCGCTGGGCAAGGCCGGGGTGCGGGCCCTGGTGGAGCTGCTCGACGCCGAGTACGGGCCGTCCGGCGTGCACGTGTCCACGGTCACGGTCACCGGGGTGGTCGCGCCCGGCACGGCGTTCGATCCCGACGACATCGCCGAGCACTACTGGCGTCTGCACACCCAGCCACGGGGGCAGTGGGAGCGTGAAGTCCTCCACTGAGCGGCGTGGCCCCGGTCGAGCTCGGTGGTCGCCGGGTACTCCGGCTACCCGGCGACCTCGCAGGCGACTTCGGCCGGCAGGGAGCGCAGGAGGGCGGTGTCGGGTGTGTCGGCGACGGTCGCGTCGAGGGCCGCGTCCATGTCGCGTTCCCACGCCGCGGGCAGGGACAGGCCCGGGCGGTGGCCCGACCAGGCCAGGTCGGGCACCGCCGGCCCGGCGCGGACCAGGCGCAGATGAACCAGGCCGTCGAGGACGAGGGGCCGGACGAAGGTGCGGGCGGCCTCTCCGGTCGGCGGCGAGTTCCTGTTCACGGCCCACGGCTTGCGAGGTGCGCAGGTACAGGGGGGCGTAGTTGACGTAGAGCGTGCCGACCGCCTGGTGGAACCAGGTGGGGCTCCGCCCGAGGACGGCCACCGTGTGCGGCACGGCCGCACGGCCCCGCATGACGACGCCCCCGAGCCGGGTGTCGACCGGACTCGTGCGCGAGTACGCCGCGCAGCTGGGCCATCGACGCCCGGGCCGGCGGCCCGTGTCACCGGCAGCCAGCCCCGCACGCCGAGGGCGGCGAGAAGGACGAACCCCGGCAGGAAGAAGCCTGCCGGCAGCGCGAAAGCGCGCAGCACCCGCAGACGTCGCATCGTCGCAGCCCTTCCAGCTGTAGCCGTCACCCAGGGAAGGTCAGGCCAGGAGGAGGGGCATGTCCCAGGGGGTGGTGGTGTGGTGGTGGGCGTAGGCGTCGAGGGCCAGTGCCGTGCCGGTGGCGCCTTCGAGGAAGGCGGGGACGTCGGTGCCCTGGGGGGCGGCTGTCAGGGGGGAACGGAAGCCGAAGCGGTGGGTGGGGTCGAAGTGGCCGAGGGTGCGGGCCGCCATGTCGTCGACGAGGTCGGTGAGGCGGGGGTCGCCGATGGGCTCGTTCAGGACGGCGAACAGGTGCATCAGGCCGGCCCACCCGTGGCACACCGTCGGGTTGTCCACGCGCCAGGTGTCCGGGTCGGTGGCCAGGAAGGGGAGCAGCGAGCGGTGGGCCAGGTCCAGCCAGTCGGGCCGGTCGAGGGCGAGGCCCGCGAGCTGGACCGCGCGGGAGATGCCGGGGGCTCCGTAGCACCATGACGGGCGGCTGAGGGGCGGCCTGCCGGACGGTCCCGCCGCCCAGTGGGCGAGGGTGAGGTGGGTGGGCCAGAGCGGGCCGTCCCCGGAGTCGTACGCCCACTCCTCCAGGAGGGCGACCAGCCGCTCGACGGCCTCCTGCTGGCCGTCGACGGTCACTCCCTGCTGCCGGGCCAGGGAGAGCAGGGCGAGGGGGCCCGCCACGCCGTGCGACAGGCCGAGGTTCAGATGCCCGTCCGGCATCTCGACCTCCTGCCCCAGCTTGGGCGCCGCCCAGGTCCACCAGCGGGGCACCCGATGGCCCCGGTGGGTGATGTCGCCGTGTGCCATGCGGGACAGGTAGGTGAGGACGAGCCGCAGTTCCTCCTCGCACTGCTCCCGGCGGGCCAGCAGGTAGCGGCCGATGCCGCTCATGCCGCGGACCACTTCGAACGCGCCGTTGGTGGGGAGCGGGGTGTCACGCACGTCGGGCAGCGAGTTCCGGACGAGGCGGCGCTGGTGGTCGTCGAGGCGTTCGAGGGCGGAGCGGTAGCCGCCGGTGGCGCGGTGGGCGAGCAGGACGGCGACGGCGACGGCGCCGGGCCCGGTGTAGATGCCCTGGGGCGGGTGGGCGGAGGCGGCCGTGGCCCGCATGGCGCGCACGAGGTGGGCGTGCCCGCGGGCCAGGTCCTCGGGGCCGGGGGCGACGCGGCCGGTGAAGGCCAGGGACACTCCCGGATAGCCGCTGGCCAGGGCCAGGTCCTGCCAGAGGGGCTCGCGCAGGACGATGTGTCCGGCGTCGCCCGGGATGCGGGTGTCGGCGGGGACGGAGTCCGGGTCGGCGAGCCGGTCGAAGACCTGCGCGGCGACCTCGCGGGCGCGTTCCGCGTGGCGCGGGGTGGCCGCGGGCGGCGTGACCCGGGACGACGTGGCCGGGGACGGGGCGGTCGACGGCGCGGCGGTCACGGACTCGGCGTTGCTCATCGGGACTCCTCCTCGACCTGGGCGGGGCCCTGGGCCTGGGCCTGGGCGGGGTTCTCGGCCTGGGCGTGCGCGAGGCGGCCCTGGTGGGCGCGGGCCACGCCTCGCAGGACGGCGTAGCCGGTGTCCTCGCCGGCCCGGTCGATGCCGAGCAGGCGGTTGTGCTGCATGTGCAGCAGCGAGAGGACGGCTTCGGCGTGCTGGTCGCTGCCCGGTGCCCGGCCCGCGTCGGACAGCAGCAGCGCGCCGTAGGCCCGGGTCTCCGGCGTGGTGGTCCACGCGGCGGTGAGGGCTTCGCCCAGTACGGGGGCCGCGCTGTGGGCCGTACGGCCGGGCACGATCAGGGCGGTGGCCTGGTCCTCGTACTTCCGGAAGGTCGCGTGGGCGGGTCCCTTGGGCAGGACCTCGCCGATCCAGGCCGTCCAGTCCCAGTCGCCCAGGGACTCCAGCAGCAGCGCGTGGTTGACGGCCGCGAGGACGGGGGCGGGCACGGTCAGGGCGCCCCGCGTCCGCATCCGGAGCTGGGCCAGCGCGGACTGGCTGTCCAGGCAGAACATCCGCTCGGCGTGGGCGAGGGCCTCGGGCCCGCCGTAGCGGTCGGTCTCCGGACGGTAGGTGTCGAGCACCATGCCGCGGATCAGCCCTGCCTCCTCCCAGGCGCGGCTCAGCTCGGCGAGCCGGGGCAGGACCAGGGTGCGCAGGTCCTCGGCGTCACCGTGCAGGCGGAGCCGGACGTGGGGTTCGGGGTCGCGGTACCGGAGGAAGTGCCAGTGGCGCAGGTGGGTTCCGGTCTCGCGGACGAGGGCGGGGACGGCTGCCTGCAGCAATTCGTCCTGGGTGTCCTCGTCCGCGGAGAACTTCGCGTAGAGCCAGTCCTCCCCGGGAAGGTGCCGGGTGCTGTGGTCCGTGGGCCGCGGAGCGGGGGTGCGGGAGCCCGGCCGCGGGCGGCGCTCGTCCTCCTGCCGTTCCGCCGGGGTGGACCGGGTGAGGGGGACGACGACTTCGGCGCTGTGCCCGGCGGACCAGCCGAGGCGGCGTCCGCCGTCGGTGAGGTCCTCCAGGACGGCCAGGGAACCGCCGCCGCGGACCTCCTGCCGGAACACCTCCCGCTGCCAGGGGTCGGTGAGGTCCACCCGGTACATGCGGTCCCACCGGGCGAGGTTCACCTCGTCGGGCACGCGGTAGCGGTCCCGCCATGCCGTGACGGCCTGGTCCCAGCGGGAGGGGTCCTCCATCGCCTCCCGCAGGTGCCGGTCGGGTATCCAGCGGCGCGGGGAGAGCGTGACCCGTCCGTACGTGACGCGGGGAAGGTAGGGCAGTCCCTCCAGCCCGCACCAGTTCCAGCCCGTCCAGGTCCGGGCCCTGCCGTAGGCGAGTTCCACCAGGAGCCGGGCGACCGGCGGGGCCTCCCGGTCCAGGGCCAGCATGTGCGGCACGACGGGCAGGACGTCACGTCCGTCCTCCGGCAGCACCAGCCGTAGGCCGAAGGGGCCCGGGGTGACGAGGAGTCGGCGCCAGTCCAGGGTGCCCGGCTCCGACCGGTCGGCGTAGACGCCGACCGGGATCCGGTGCGGCAACAGGCGCGGCACCTGCGCCATGTTGAGTCCCCGCACGGTGTGCGGCCGGTACACCACCTGGGCGGGTACCGTCCGCTCGTCGCCGAGCCCGGCGAGGAGCGAGCTCAGTTCGTCCTCCATGCCGAGCAGTCCGGCGAAGCGTCCGGCGGTCGCCCCGGCCGTCCAGGAGCCCAGGTACGGCGGGGACAGCAGCCGGAACTCCCCCCGGTCGACGGCCTGTTGGCTCTCGGCCAGCAGGTGGAAGCAGAGTTCCAGCGACCTCGGCGGGGGGACGGGTGTCTCGTCGGTGCGGCCGGCGGCGGCCAGCAGGTCGATGACGCGGGGGCTGAGCCGCACCTCGTCCTCGCCGCTCGACAGGGCTTCCTGCACCAGGTCGTAGGTGAGGGCGCGGCGTTCCTTGGGCAGCGGGTCCGCCTCCTGGCCCGGCGTGGGCCCGGCGCCGGTGTGCTCGGCACCGGCGCGCTCGGCGCTCCGGCCGTACCCGGGCGGGAGGCCGATGCCCCGGTGCGGGTCGACAAGGCGACCCAGGGGGACGACGCCGGTGGTGCCGTACGCCTCCAGGAACCGGTTCTGGTACGTGCGCATGTGGGCGTGGGTCTGCCAGGTGCCGGAGATCTCCCACATGGCGGAGGCGTAGCGGGCGGCCTCGTCGGTCACCTCGCGCGGGAGGTGGACGTCGGCCCGCATGCGCAGGTCGACGTGGACCGGCGGCCTGGTGGCGGTGCCCTGGGGGTCGGTCAGCCGCATCAGGTCGCGCCACGCCGCCTGTCCCTGTCCGGGCGTGGTCGCGGCGTAGGCGTCGAGCGCGGCGCGGATACGTTCGAGTTCGGTGCGCGCCTCGGGAACCGGGGAGAGTGCGGAGGCCAGGCGGTCGTACAGCGCTTCGTCGAGGTCCTGGGGGGTGATGGAGGTCAGCAGGACCCGTGCGCGGACGAGTTGCGACAGGACGGCGTCGACCTGTACGGAGGTGAGGCGGGGGAAGGCGGCGCGGGCCTGCTCCAGGAGTTCGGCGTAGCGGACGGGGTGTTCCGTGCGGGCGCGCACCCAGGCGACCAGGGGTGTGGCGCGGACGGAGGTCTCCTTGCCCTTGCCGGTGAGGACGAGCCGGTCGCCCCGCTCGCGGCAGAGGTCGTTGAGCACGACGTCGACTCCGTGCCGGACCTCGGGCCGTTCGAGCCAGGCGGCGACGCGGTCGGTCAGCCAGGCGGCGTCGAGGCGCACCGTCCTGCTGCCGGGGCCCGTGACGTCGACCTTGGTGGCGGCCGCGACGTGTGCGGGTGCGACTCCGGCGAAGAGTCCGAAGGGGGTCGGCCTGGTCCCGGCCCGCAGTGCGTACCGGGAGAGGGCGAGTGCCGTGCGGCGCAGGCGTTTCGCGCCGAGGTCGACGCCCGCGTCGAGCTTGTCGAGGGAGGCGGCGAGGCTGCCGCTGGCGACGTTCAGCGCCTCGCGGAAGAGCGGGTCGGCGGCGGCCTGGCGGACCTGCTCGGCCGACGCGCCGAGGGTGCTGCCGTCGGTGCCGCCGCCCGGACCGCTGCGTGGCAGGGCCGTGACGCGTACGAACAGAGAGTCCTGGGCCGTGTAGTGGTCGTCCCGCACGTCTTGCCGCTCCCCCTTCGATCCCGACCGGGATGCCTTGACGCCGCGTGGGGCGGGGCGAAGGCCCCGCCCCACGTGGTTGTCACCCGACGGTCACCAGCAGCAGAGCTGACAGGGCGATCCGTAGGTGCTCGGCGAGGTGGCGCCGCCCCGGGCGAACTCGGGGCCCTCGCTCGCGGTCTCGGAGATCTGGATGTCCAGATCCAGGTCGGTCAGCTCGGTGGTGTCTTCCAGCAGAAGGTTGGTGCTCATCAGACTCCTCCCGTCAGTGATACGCCGGCGTCCGACGGACAGCGGCGTAAACGTTTTGGCCCCTGTCGGAACCAGACGGGAGCATATGCAGGCGACGAGTCGAACATCATCAGCGTGACGAGAGGTTGACCGAAAGTCATGTCCCTGGGAAACGCCTCGACAGGGGTTTCTGTCGTGCGGTCGCCCCATGATCTACGGGCCTCCAGGGGCGGTGCGGCGGCTTCGAGCGGCTCCTGGGGCATGGGCGTGATCCGGTCATGCGGGAAGCGCCGCGGTGCCGGGGGCGGCCCCCGGAAGGCCCGGTTCCGGGCATCCCGGCGCCGGCCGCCGTTCCGGTGACCGGGGTGGGCGGGCCGGACCCCGGGGTGCTGGGTCTTCGGAACCATCGTCCGAGGTCGGGCGTTGGAGGGGTGTACGTGCGTGAGCGGGTGCACCCCCGACGAATACCGAGGTGACAGCGATGGCAGTGTGGGACCGGCTCAAGGACCAGGCCAAGGCCCTGCAGCAGGGTCAGGCGGGGCGTGGTCCGACCGGCGGACACGGCCCGACCGGTGGGCACGGCGCGACCGGTGGACACGGCCCGGCCGGCGGACACGTCGGTGGGACGGGGTCCGGCGGGGGCGGCAAGGCGCAGCTGATCGGACTGTTCAAGTCGCAGCTCGGTTCGCTGAAGAACGAGCTGAAGAGCGGGGCCTACCGCGACGCGAGCATGGCCGTGTGCGCCCTGGTCGCGGCGGCCGACGGACACGTGGACGCGGCCGAGCGCCAGCAGGTCGAGTCGATGATCCTGAGCAACGACGTGCTGCAGAACTTCCCGCCGGAGCAGCTGCGCCAGCGCTTCGGCAAGCACGTGGACCAGCTCACGATGAACTTCCAGCACGGCAAGGCGGAGGCGCTGCAGGAGATCGCCAAGGCCGCGAAGAAGCCCACGGAGGCCCGGGCGGTCATCCAGACCGGCATGGTCGTCGCCGGGGCGGACGGTCACTTCTCCCAGGCCGAGGCGCAGGTCCTGCGCGAGGCCTGCGCGGCGCTGGGGCTGTCCCCCGCCGAGTTCCAGCTCTGATCCCGGGGGCCTTGCGCCGGTCGGCGACCCGGGCCGGCGCGGCCTCCGGCCCGGACCTTGGGCCGGGCGCGTCCCAGCGGCTGGGCACGTCCCAGCGGCTGGGCGCGGGTCTGCCGCGGCGGCCTGGCGGCTCCGGGTAACTGCGGCCGGATCGGACTGGGTAATCCGTAGCGGAACGCGGGGTGGATTGGTCCCGCGGTCTGTTTTCACCTGATCGGGTGCAGGACCAATCCACCCCGCGCGCGGAACCGGATTCCCTGCGTGCGGGAAGAAGAGAAGGATCGGCGAGTACGGCCCCGGTGGCCGCGTCCGGCGCTGGGTGCGCTGAGCGGCGCGCTGGCCGCCTTCGCGTCGCTGGCGGTGGCCGAACTCGTCGCCGCCGCGGGGCGGCCTCGGTCCGGTCCGTTGGTCGCGGTGGGCGGGGCGTCCGTCGACGCGACACCCGCCCCGGTCAAGGACTGGGCGATCCGTCAGTTCGGCACCGCCGACAAACTGGTGCTGCAACTGGGCATCCTGGCCTCGCTGGCCGCGCTGGCACTGCTCCTGGGTGTGCTGGCCGTGCGGTTCCGGCGGGTCGGGACCGCAGGGGTCCTTCTCTTCGGAGCCGTGGGAGCCGCGGCCGCCGTGAGCCGCCCCGACTCCGTGGGCCTCACCGACGCGCTGCCGTCCGTGGTGGGAGCCGCCGCCGGAGCGCTGCTCCTGTGCCTGCTGGTGCGCCGCCTGACCCAGGTGCGGACGTCGTCGGCGCCGACATCCGGCTCCGCGGCGGAGGAGACGGGAGACCGTCCGCCCGCGCCCACGGGCTGGGACCGGCGGGGTTTCATGCTCACGGCCGCGTCAGCGGCGGCGGCCTCCGCCACGGTGGGCGCGGTCGGCAGGTCGCTGAACGCCTCGCACGGTCGGGACGCCGTCGCCGGCCGCCTCAGGACCGTGCTGCCCGCTCCCGGGTCACCGGCACGGCCGGTCCCCCGGTCGGCCCGGCTGCGCGTCCCGGGGATCAGCCCCTTCGTCACCCCCACCTCGGACTTCTACCGGGTGGACACCGCCCTGGTGGTGCCCAAGGTGGACGTGACCGCCTGGCGGCTGCGCGTCCACGGCACGGGCGTACGACGCCCCGGTTCCTACTCCTTCGACGACCTGCTGCGCCGTGAGCTGATCGAACGGAACATCACCCTGACCTGCGTCTCGAACGAGGTGGGTGGCCCGTACGTGGGCAACGCCCGCTGGATCGGCGTACGGCTGGCCGACCTGCTCGCCGAGTGCGGGGTGGAGCCTCCGTCACGGGGCGGGCCGGCCGATCAGCTGGTGTCCAGGTCGGTGGACGGCATGACGATCGGGACCCCCGTCGAGGACGTCATGGACGGCCGTGACGCCCTGCTGGCGCTGGGGATGAACGGCGAGCCGCTGCCCTTCGAACACGGCTTCCCGGTCCGGATGGTCGTCCCGGGCCTGTACGGCTTCGTCTCGGCCTGCAAGTGGATCAGGGACCTCGAACTCACCACGTTCGACGCCTACGACCCGTACTGGGTCAAGCGGGGCTGGGCCCGCAGGGCCCCGGTCAAGACCGCCGCGCGGATCGACACCCCCAAGCCGTTCGCCCGCCCCCGGGCCGGCACGGTGATGATCGCCGGGGTCGCCTGGGCCCAGCACCGGGGCATCGAGCGGGTCGAGGTCCGCGTCGACGACGGCCCCTGGCGGGAGGCCGATCTGGCCGCCGAGGACACCCGCGACACCTGGCGCCAGTGGTCGCTGCCCTGGCGGGCCACCCCGGGCGGCCACACCCTCACCGTCCGCGCCACCGACCGCACCGGCGCGCTGCAGACCGAACGACGCACCCGCACCGTCCCCGACGGCGCCGACGGGTGGCACTCCGTCGTGGTGACCGTCGACCGGTCACCACCACCAGGGCCCGGTGCCCTCCCCTCGACCACCTGACCGCAACGACGCACGACCGAACACAGCGGCAGTACGCCGCACCTACCAACAGGAGATCAAGATGAGCACCCGTTTCCTCCGCACCGCCGGGCTCCTCGCCGCGGCCGCCGCACTCCCCCTGGCCCTGACCGCCTGCTCCGACACCGGCGACGGATCCAGCACGTCCGACGCGTCGAGCACGGCCTCGGCCCCGGCGTCCGGGAGCGGTGAGGACATGGGCAGCGGCGGGGAGAGCATGGCGCAGCCGTTCGGTCCGGCCTGTTCCTCCGTGCCCGAGGACGGTGCCGGCTCCTTCGACGGCATGGCCAAGGACCCGGTCGCCACCGCCGCCTCCAACAACCCGGCCCTGTCCACCCTGGTGACCGCCGTGAAGAAGGCCGGACTGGTCGACACCCTGAACAACGCCGACGGCATCACCGTGTTCGCGCCGACCAACGACGCCTTCGCGAAGATCCCGAAGGACACCCTGGACGCGGTTCTCGCCGACAAGGAGAAGCTGACGCAGATCCTCACCTACCACGTCGTCGGCCAGAAGCTCACCCCGGAGGCCCTGGAGAACGGCTCCTTCGAGACCCTGGAGACCTCGAAGGTCACGACCTCCGGGTCGGGCGAGTCGTACACGGTCGACGACTCCGCGAAGGTCGTCTGCGGCAACGTCAGGACCGCCAACGCCAACGTCTACATCATCGACACCGTGCTGATGCCCAAGAGCTGACGCCACAGCCAACGCCACCGTCACCACCTCCGCCTCCGCCTCCGCCTCCGCCGAGCGGAGCTGACAGCCGTGTGGGGGCCCCGCCCGTCGGGCGGGGCCCCCACACGGGCCGTCACACCGGCAGATCGAGCACGGCGACCGGCGGCGAGGTCGGCTGCTTCGAACCACCGGCCGGCTCCACCGTGACACCGACCCCTGACGCGCCGTCGACCGCGCCCTCCATGAGCATGGCCTGGCTGTCACGGTCGGGGTCCATCAGGCCGGCCGAGCGCATCCCCTCCCCCTCGGCGAACCACAGTTGATACACCTTGCCCGGCGGCGGGGCGGGCATCTCCGAGGCGACGAACACGGCCCGGTCCCGGCTGGGGGAGGTCACGAGCGTGGCCGCGCCGCCCGCCACCTTCGCCGAGCGCGACCTGGCGTCGGGAGCGGTCAGCACCCCGGCCAGGTCCTCGACGTGCCGCTGCGCCTGGGCGGCCTCGTACCGAGCGTCCTGGGCACGCTCGTACTGCCACGCCGCGGTCCCCGCGAACGCGGCCGCCGCGGCCACACTGGCGGCCAGCGCCCACCGGGCAAGGCCCCGTGCCCGCTGCGCGCCACGGCGTACCCGCTCCGGCGGCGCGGCACCGGGCGGCACCTGCCGCACGGTCCGGATGCGCCGCATGACCTGCTCCCGCATGGCCGGAGGCACGCGCACCGTGGTCGCCAGAGCCAGGCGCCCGGCGGTGGCCCGGAACTCGGCGACCTCCTGCCGGCAGGCGTCGCACTGGGCCAGGTGGCGCTCGAAGGCGGCACGTTCCTCGGTGTCCAGTGCGTGGACGGCATAGGCACCGGTCAGCGCGTGCAGGTCGGTCGTCCAGGTCATGCGGTCACCCCCAGGCAGTCGCGGAGCCGGATGAGCCCGTCACGCAGACGGGTCTTCACCGTTCCCAGCGGCAGCGACAGTGCCGCGGCGACCTCCCGGTAGGTGAGGCCGCGGTAGTAGGCGAGCGTGACCGACTGGCGCTGCAGCTCGGTCAGCGTGCGCAGGCAGCGCCGCACCTGCTCCTGTTCCAGCCGGGTCTCGACCTGTTCGGTCACCTCGTCGTGCATCGGTTGGTGCTCGAGCAGCGCGGCCCTGGTGTCACGCGCCGCGGCGGCTTCCACGGAGCGGACCCGGTCCACGGCCCGGCGGTGGGCGAGGGTGAGGATCCAGTTGACGGCCGTACCGCGCTCGGGCCGGTAGCGCGGGGCCGTGCGCCACACCTCCACCAGCACCTCCTGGGTGACCTCCTCCGACTGCGCCCGATCCCGCAGGACCGCCCGGACGACCCCGAGGACGGAGCCGGCCACGGCTTCGTAGACCGCGGCGAAAGCCTCCTGATCCCCCAGCGCCACCGCCTGGATCAGCTGTTGCAGATCGGGTCGGACAGCTGGATCGCTGCCGATGAATACCGGTTCCTTCACGATGAATCTCCCCTGAGCACAGCAGGGCGGAACAGCCCTCTGTAATCCGGAGCCACGCTAACCGCGGATTGGTCGCCCGCCGGACGCGGTCGCGAGGCGGTGCCTTTCCGCGTGCGGGAGGGCGGGGCCGGTGCCACGATGAGGAGGTTCGTCGTCCCCGAGGGCAGGAACACCGGGAAGCGGGTGCGTCGTATGGACAGGTCGGCACTGGTCGAGGCGGTCACGCGGAAGGCGGCGGACGGCGGTGACCTGTCCGACGCTCAGGTCGGCCGGGTGATCGACGCCGTGTTCGGCACCGTCGAGGAGGCGGGCGCGATCGCCCAGGCCCTCAAGGCGGGGCAGACCGTCACCCTCGTCGGCTTCGGCAGCTTCCACCAAGAGGACGGCGAGGCGGGCCTGCGTCCGGGCAAGGCCCTCAACGAGTACGTCAACGGCCAGGTCCGCTGAGCCGGCGACCGCCGATGGCCGCGCTCACGCTCCGGGTCACGGGCACCGCCTCCGCCGAGGAGGTGTGGCGGCGGTACGCCGCGCCCTCGCGCTGGCCGACGTGGTCGCCGCAGATCCGCACGGTGCGCGTGGCGGGCGACCGGATCGCCCCGGGGCTGCGGGGCGAGGTGGTCTCGTTCCTCGGTGTGACGGCCCGGTTCGTCGTGGAGAGCGTCGACGAGGCGCACCGGGAGTGGACCTGGCGGGTCCGGCTCGGGCCGGTGCGGATGCGGCTGCGGCACGCGGTGCTCGCCCGGCCGGCCGGATCGGCGACCGCGCTGCGGGTCGAGGGTCCGGCCCTCGCCGTCGCCGCGTACGCCGGTCCCGCCCGGTGGGCCCTGGGGCGCCTCGTGCGCGGGTGACGGCAGGGGTGGCCGGGGCGTAAGGCGCGGCACGGCCGCGGTCGGGCGGCACGTAGCCTTCTCCCATGCCAGCCCCGCGTCTGCACCGTGTCGCCGTGCTCGTGCTCGAGGGGGCGAAGCCGCTCGACGTCGGCATCCCCGCGCAGGTCTTCACGACCCGCGCGAGCATGCCGTACGAGGTGCGGGTGTGCGGCGCGACGCCCGGTCTGGTGACGGGCGGAGACGGCCTGTCGTACTCCGTCGCCCACGGTCTCGACACGCTCGCGTGGGCCGACATCGTCTTCGTGCCCGGCTACCGGCACCCGGACCGCGAGGACCCGCCGCGGGCCGTCGTCGAGGCGCTGGTCGCCGCCCACGCGCGGGGCGCGCGGCTGGCCGCCATCTCCACGGGCGCCTTCGCCCTCGCCGCGACCGGTCTGCTCGACGGCCGGCGCGCCACGACGCACTGGCACTACAGCCGGGCGCTCCAGGCACGGCATCCGCTGGTCAAGGTGGACGAGAACGTGCTGTTCGTCGACGAGGGCCGCGTCCTCACCTCGGCCGGGGCCGCCTCCGGCATCGACCTGTGCCTGCACATCCTGCGCGGCGACCTCGGGGTGGCGGCGTCGAACCACGCGGCCCGGCGCCTGGTCGCCGCCCCCTACCGCAGCGGTGGTCAGGGCCAGTACGTGCCGCGCAGCGTCCCGGAGCCGAAGGGGGAGCGCTTCGGCTCCACCCGGGAGTGGGCGCTGCACCGGCTGGGCGAGCCGCTCACCCTCGGCGTGCTGGCGCGGCAGGCCGGGGTCTCGCCGCGCACGTTCTCCCGGCGCTTCGTCGAGGAGACCGGCTACACGCCGATGCAGTGGGTGATGCGGGCCCGTATCGACCTGGCCCGTGAGCTGCTGGAGCGGTCGCAGCTCGGTGTGGAGCAGATCGCCGCCGACGTCGGCCTGGGCACCGGGGCGAACCTGCGGACGCACTTCCAGCAGATCCTCGGCACCACGCCCAGCGAGTACCGGCGCACCTTCACCCGCGGGGAGTAGCCGGCGGGGCCCCCACCGGCGGCCCCGCATCGGCGCTGACCCGGCCTGATCCTGCCTCGTCCCTGCCTGGCCCCTGCCTTGTCCCTGCCTCGTCCCTGCCTTGGCACGATCCTTTCGAACTGTGGCGATCTCGCCACTGTCGGCGGCGCGCGCCGCGAGCGAGGGTGGGTGGCGAAAGGGAAGGGACATCACCATGACTCGCATCGCCATCAACGGATTCGGCCGCATCGGACGCAACGTGCTGCGCGCGCTGCTGGAGCGCGACACCGCCCTCGAGGTCGTCGCCGTGAACGACCTGACGGAGCCCACCGCGCTCGCCCGGCTGCTCGCGTTCGACAGCACGTCCGGCCGGCTCGGACGTCCGGTGACGGTCGAGGGGGACGTCCTCGTCGTCGACGGCCGGCGGATCAAGGTGCTGGCCGAGCGTGACCCGGCGAACCTGCCGTGGGCCGAACTCGGCGTCGACATCGTCCTGGAGGCCACCGGCCGCTTCACCTCGGCGAAGGCCGCGGGCGCCCACCTCGACGCCGGTGCGCGGAAGGTGCTCGTCAGCGCGCCCGCCGACGGCGCGGACGTCACGCTGGCGTACGGGGTCAACACCGACGCCTACGACCCGGCGGTGCACACCATCGTCTCGAACGCCTCCTGCACCACCAACGCGCTCGCGCCGCTGGCCGCCGTCCTCGACGACCTGGCCGGCATCGAGCACGGGTTCATGACCACCGTGCACGCCTACACGCAGGAGCAGAACCTGCAGGACGGTCCGCACCGCGACCCCCGCAGGGCCCGCGCCGCCGGCGTGAACATCGTGCCGACCACGACCGGGGCGGCCAAGGCGATCGGCCTGGTGCTGCCGAACCTGGACGGCAAGCTGTCGGGCGACTCGATCCGCGTGCCGGTGCCGGTGGGCTCGATCGTCGAGCTCAACACGACCGTCGCGCGCGAGGTGTCGCGGGACGACGTGCTGGCGGCGTACCGCGCGGCGGCGGAGGGCCCCCTCGCCGGTGTCCTCGAGTACTCGGAGGACCCGCTGGTGTCCTCCGACATCACGGGCAACCCCGCCTCGTCGATCTTCGACTCGGCCCTCACCCGTGTCGACGGCCGCCATGTGAAGGTGGTGGCCTGGTACGACAACGAGTGGGGCTTCTCGAACCGTGTGATCGACACGCTTCAGCTGCTCGCGGCGGGCTGAGGCGGAACGGCGTGCCCGCGCGGGCGCGAGTCCGCGCGGGCGTGCGCCCGGTGGGGCGGTGTCGTGCTCAGGCCGCCTGGAAGGAGCGCCGGGAGCAGCCGACGGAGTAGCCGTCGAGCGTCGTCTCCACGGGCGCGGTGGGGTCGGTGGCCGCGCCGAGGGTGACGAACAGCGGCGTGAAGTGCTCCACCGTCGGGTGGGCGTAGGGCATGCCCGGCGCGGCGGTGCGGAAGCGGGCCAGCTCGGACACGTCGCCGCGGGCCAGCGCGTCCGCCGCCCAGGCGTCGAAGTCGGCCGACCAGCCGGGCACCCGGTTCTCCACGAGCATCTCCCGGGTCAGGAAGGGCAGCCCGTGGGTCATGTGCCCGGAGCCGACCACCAGCACCCCCTGCTCGCGCAGCGGCCGCAGCCGCCGGCCCAGGGCCAGCAGCGCGTCGGGGTCGTCGGTGGGCAGGCTCAGCTGCAGCACGGGGACGTCGGCGGCCGGGTACATGATCTTCAGCGGCACCCAGGAGCCGTGGTCCAGGCCGCGGCGGGTGTGCTGGTGCACCGGCGTCGTGTCCGGCAGCAGGCCCGTCACCTGGCGGGCCAGGCCGGACGCGTCGGGAGTGTCGTAGCGGAAGGTGTAGTACAGGGCGTCGAAGCCGCCGAAGTCGTAGACCAGCTCGGCCGGTCGGGTGGCGCTGAGCGACAGCGGCGCGGACTCCCAGTGCGCGGAGACCACCAGGATCGCCCTCGGCTTGGGCAGGGCGCGGGCCCAGTCGTGCAGCGGGTCCAGCCAGTCGGTCGCCTCGAACGGCATCGGTCCGCCGCCGTGGGACACGTAGAGGGTGGGCAGCGGCCCGTCCTCCGGCGTCCAGGGGCGGTGCGGGGCGTCGGCCTCGGCGGCCGCGGCACGGCGCAGGTGCGCGGCGAACGGGTGCGCGGCCGGGATCCGGGCGTCGGCGAGGGCGGTCGTGGTGGACGCGGGACTGGTCATGCGGACTCCTCGAGGGTGACGGCGGGCGAGGTGGGAGGCGGGACCGGGAGGCCGGGGGGGTGCGGACGGGTGCCGGCGGGCCTGACACCCCCGCACGCCCGGCCCTGGGGTGTCAGGCGTTCACGGGCCGGGGGGTGCGGCGGCGGCCGGCGAGCAGGTGGTCGACGCTGAAGCGCCCGGCGCCGACGGCGGCCAGCAGCAGGGCCGCCGCGCCGAGGACGAGGACGAGCTCGTAGCCGCCCTGGTCGACGAAGAGGCCGGCGCCCGCGTGGACGAAGGCGAAGGCGCCGATCATGTTGACCAGCAGGAGCAGTCCGGCGACGGGGACGGCGACGCCGAGGACGAGGGCCGCACCGCCGACGAGCTCGACGAGGGCGGCGAACCACGCGGCGGCCGTGGCGGCGGGCACGCCGACCGAGTCGAAGAAGGCGGCGGTGCCGTCGATGCCGTTGGTGAACAGCTTCTGCCAGCCGTGGGCGAGGAAGACGAGGCCGACGGCGATGCGGGCCAGCAGGACGGCGAGGTCACGGGCGGGGGCGGGGAACGTCACGGCGGATCCTGTCGGTGTGATGGAAGACTATGGTTGTTGCGACAACCTTCGACCATGACAGCACAACTTGTCGCTACAACCATTCCGCGGGAGGATGTGACCGTGGACACACCCTGGCTCGATCGCCGACAGCTCCGCGCGTGGATCCGGCTGCGCGGCGTCCTGGAACTACTGCCGGGCGTCCTCGACGCGCAGCTGCGGCGGGACGCCGGCCTCACCGAGTTCGAGTACTACTCGATGGCCATGCTCTCCGAGGCGCCCGGCCGCACGCTGCGCATGACCGAGCTCGCCCGGCAGACCAACGCCACCCTGCCCCGGCTGTCCCACGTCGTCAGCCGTCTGGAGGCCCGAGGGCTGGTGGAGCGCTTCCCGTGCCCGGAGGACCGCCGGGCGACCAATGTCCGGCTCACCGAGGCGGGGTGGGCGGGAGTGCGGGACGCCGCCCCCGGCCACGTGGCCACCGTCCGCGACCACGTCATCGACGCGCTGACCGACGAGCAGGTCGACCAGCTCGCCGCCATCGGCGCGGCGCTGCTCGCCCGGCTGGACCCGACCGGGTCGATGGCCGCCACCTACACCCGCTACGACGAGCCGGGGCCGGAAGCCGGTGAGCGGGGAGCCGGCTGACAGCCGGAGCAGCCGCCCGACAACCCGGAGCGGGGTCGGTCCGACCCCGGCGGCCGCACGGAGCACCGACACAGGCCGGGCGGCCGGACGTCCGACGGTTACCGCCGGGCCGCGGCGCCGTGCGGGGTGGTCTGCGCGGTCCGGGTGGTGAACCCGCGCTGCTGGGCCGTGGCCCGGACGAAGGAGGTGTGGGTGGGGCACGTCTCGATCACCGCGACCTCCGTGCCGGTGGCGTCGACGAGGGCGAGGCGCTCGGCGGCGGCGGGGACCTGCCCGTAGCGGTCGCGCATCCCGCGTCCGACGCACACCTCGCACTCGGTGTAGGAGCCGGGCGGCAGGGGCGGTGCGGGGACCTCGACGGTGATCTCGCGGACGACCTCGACGACTTCGACGCGGGTCATCGCGGCGCGCTGGGCGGCCTTGACCTCTTCGGGGTCCACCCGCGTCGGCGGCATCGTCCACTTGGCGTCGATGGCCGCCGCCCGGGAGGCCAGGTCGGCCAGCCGCTGCTCGGGAGGCAGCGCGAGACGCGCCTTGCGGGCCAGCTTCGCTTCGCGGTTGCGCTCGTGCTCCGCGCGCCGCCGGGCCTTGAGCTCCGCCTGCTCCGCCGCGTCCTGCAGGCGTCGCGCCTGGGCGTGCCGGACGTCGCCCGGCGTCGGTGTCCCTGCCATCCCCGTCTCCTCACGAACCCGGCCCACCCGGGCCTGCTCGGCAGCAGGTTAGTGACGCCGCCCGCCGCCGCCGGGCAGTTCCACGGCGCGACCCCACGATCGGGTGCCGGTCCGGCCATGTTGCAGAGAACTCTATGCAGAGACCCCTATGCAGAGGATGCTCTGCAATCTACGCTGTCGGGCATGAGTGACGAAGCGAAACCAAGGGCAGCGGCCCGGAACAAGCCGTTACGGCGCCTCGACGCCCGCAGCCTGCGAGGCCTGGCGCACCCCCTGCGCATGCGCATGTTGGAGGTGCTGGCCCTCGACGGTCCGGCCACCGCGACGGGGCTGTCGGCACGTCTCGGCGAGAACACGGGCACCGTGAGCTGGCACCTGCGGCACCTCGCCCAGCACGGGTTCATCGAGGAGGAGACGGGCCGCGGCACCAAGCGGGAGCGCTGGTGGAGGGTCGTCGAGGACACGAAGGTCCTGGAGACCGCCGAATTCCACGACGACCCCGACACCAGGGGCGCCCTGTCCGTTTACCTGCACGAGCTGGTGCAGCAGCACTTCAGCCGGGTCACGGACTACCTGAGCGAGGACTGGGACGGCGACTGGCAGGGTGCCGGCACCATCTCCGACTGGCGGGACCTGCGGATGACGCCGGAACAACTCACGTCCCTCAACGCCGAGTTGATGGACGTGATCGCGCGTCATGCCTCAGCTCCCGGTGCGGAGGCAAGGCCTGGCGAGCTGCCGGTCATCGTGCAGCTCCAGTCGTTCCCCCGCAAGGAACGGGGCAACGGATGAGCCGGGGGACACGTGTCGGTCTTCTGCGTCGGCACCGGGACTTCCGTCTGCTGTGGTGCGGGGAGACCACGGGGAAGTTCGGTGCCTCCGTCACGGCCGTGGCGATGCCCCTGGTCGCCGTGTCGACCCTGGACGCCAGCACCTGGGAGGTCGGGTTGCTGAGCGCCTCGGCCTGGCTGCCGTGGCTGGTCATCGGGCTCCCGGTCGGAGCGTGGGTGGACCGGGTGCGCCGCAGGCCCGTCATGCTGGCCGCCGCCGCGGCGTCCTTCCTGATGTTCCTCGTGGTTCCGGTCGCGGCGTGGAGCGGCCATGTGAACGTCGGCCTGCTGATGGTCGTCGCGCTGCTGACCGGCACGGCCGCCGTGTTCTTCCAGACCGCCTACACCGCCTACCTCCCCAGCATCGTGGGCCCCGAAGACCGAGCCGAGGGCAACGCGAAGCTGCACGGCAGTGCGTCCGCCGCCCAGATCGCCGGTCTCGGTTCCGCGGGCCTGATCGGGCAGACGGCAGGCGCGGTCAACGCGATGTTCGCCAACGCGGCGACGTTTCTCGTCTCCTTCCTCTGCGTCGCGAGCATCCGCAGGCGAGAACCGCGCCGCGACAGGACCGCCCTCCGCTCCGGAACGCTGCGCTCCGAAGTCGGTGAGGGCTTACGCCTGGTCGCCCGCGACCCCTGGCTCCGCACGCTGACGTCGTTCGGGGCCACCTCCAACTTGGCCCTGATGGGCTATCAGTCGATTCAGGTCGTCTTCCTCGTCCGCACGGTGGGCCTGGCGCCCGGAGCGGTCGGCGGACTCGTCGCAGCCACCGGCGCGGGAGGCATCGCCGGGGCTTTCCTCGCACGCCGGGTGGCCGCCCGGATCGGGACGGCTCGCGCGATGGTGCTGTTCGAGCTCGGGTTCACGGCCGCCGCGCTGCTGGTCCCGGTCACCTCCGCCGGACCCGGGATCCTCTTCTTCGCCACGGGCGGTTTCTGCGTGTCGGCAGGCGTCGTGGCCGGCAACGTCATCAAGGCGAGCTTCCAGCAGCAGTACTGTCCGCCCGAGCTTCTCGGCCGTCTCACCGCGAGCTCGGCCTTCCTCAACTACGGGACGATCCCGTTGGGCGGTCTGCTCGGCGGATGGCTGGGAACGGTCTTCGATCTCCGTACGGCCATGTGGATCACGACGGTGGGAGTGCCGCTGGCCGCGCTCATCCTTCTCTTCTCGCCCATCGGCCGCTCCCGCGACCTGCCGGTGATCCCTCGCGTCAGCGGTGCCCCGGGGCGGGCGAACCTCAGCCCGTCGCCACGGTCGCGTCGATGAAGTCGGTGAGGACGAGGCAGTCGGGGATGTCTCGCGGGATTCGGCGTCCGGCCTGTTCTGCTGTCGGCAGAGCCGCGGTCCGACCGCACCCGACCGGACCCGACCGTCACTACTGTCCGGTCCCATGACGACCATCACCACGCGCACGGTCCCGTACCCGGCCGACGGTCTGACGATGATCGGGCACCTGGCGCTTCCGGCCGGGACCGATCGCCGGCCCGCGGTGCTGCTCGGGCCGGAGGGCACGGGGCCCAGCGACGTCGAGCGCCGCCGGGCCGATGCTCTCGCCGAGCTGGGGTACGTGGCGTTCGCCTTCGACCTGCACGGCGGGCGCTATCTGGACGACCCCGAGGAGATGCTGGCCCGTTGTCTGCCGCTGCTCGCCGACCCCGACCGGATGCGGGGCATCGGTCACGCGGCGCTCGACGTGCTGCGCGCCGAGCCGCGGACCGACCCCGACCGGATCGCCGCCGTCGGCTACGGCACCGGCGGCGCCGTCGGGCTGGAACTCGGGCGCGGCGGCGTCGACCTGCGCGCGATCGCGACGGTCAACGGGCTGACCACGGGCCGACCGGGCGAGGCGGCGCGCATCCGCTGCCCGGTGTGGGCAGGCGTCGGGTCGGAGGACCCGATCATGCCGCCCGGGCAACGGGACGCGTTCGCCGCCGAGATGCAGGCCGCGGGCGTCGACTGGCGCCTGGTGGTCTACGGCGGGGCCCTGCACGCCTTCCACCACCCGCCGGTCGACCATCCCACGCTCCCCGGCGTCGGCCCCCACCCTCGGCACGCGCGGCGGGCCTGGCGCGATGTCGTCGACCTGCTCGCCGAGTGCCTGCCCCTGACGGAAACGGGCGTCAGTCCTGGTAGTAGGCGCGCAGGTCGTCCATGACCTCGGCGAACCTCTCGCGGGGCTTCTTCGCCGCGTCGGGATGCTGGTTGGGGCGCATCCCGGAAAGGCGGATCTCGACGTAGTAGCGTTCCACGGCGCCCAGCGCCCGGTACCCGCCGCCCGGGGTCACGGTGTCGTAGACCGAACAGAACCCCTCTCCGTCCGCGTAGCCGGGGAACCGGGTGGGATCGCCGCGGTCCTCGGCACAGCGGTCGCGTCTGAGGGCCTCGATCTCCTCCGGGCTTTCGCCGTGCGTGATCTGGAGGTGGAACGGCGTCCAGTAGTCGTGCCGGTCGTGGGCGGAGACCAGGCACTGGCCGTTCCCGTTCTTGTGCCAGTTTGCTATGACCTTGGTCTTCACGTCCTTCTCGAAGCGGAGGTCCAGGCTGCCCGCGGTGATCCGTCCGCCGCACTGTTCGGCCAGGTCCTTCTCCACCGCGCTGGGCTCCTCCTTCCCGCAGGAGGCGAGAGTGGCGACCAGCAGGAGAACCGTGCCGGCGGCCAGGGTCCTCGCGTGTATGTGTCGTGTCACGGACGGTAGCGTACGAGGGGCTGGTGAAGTGTCAACGCGGCTGCGCTGCAACGGCGTTGAGCCGTTACTGGGTGAGTGCGGCGAGGTAGGCGTCCAAGGGCTGCACCTGCCCGGGGAGGCGTTCGACGAGGTCCCACCAGTGGATGGCCGAGATTTCCTCGGTGGGCGCGAAGGTGCGGATCTCGGCGCAGGAGCCCGCGTAGAGGGCCAGGTACTCCGCCCGCCCGTCGGGCGCCAGCACGAACCGCGCGTGGCCGACGAACCGCAACCGTTCGTCGGCCTGCTGGGCGCTCTCCTCCAGCAGCTCGCGCGCGGCTGCCTGGCGGGGTGTTTCGCCTTCCTCGATGCTCCCCCCGGGCAGCTCCCAGGTCTGCCGGTGGCGGTCGAAGACCATGAGGACGCGACCGGCTCGCCACAAGGCCACCAGGGCCGCGGGCAGCGGGGCGTCCCGCGGCGGCGTTTCCTCGCAGCCGCGGGTGAACGAGACCAGGAAGTTGCCGCGGCCATCGGCTGCGAGGGGTTCGTCTTCGGTGTGGGCCATGGTCGGATGCTTCCCCGAACAGCACAGCTCCGCGACAAGGGGCCGCAGGCCGTCCCTCGCCCTCCCCGATGGTCTCGTCAAGCGGTGTGGGCGCCGAGGGCGGCGTGGACGGTGAAGTGGGGTGCGCGGCTGTCGTAGGGGGCGCCGGTGAGGTCGCCGAGGACGCGTACGTCGGTGAAGCCGGCGGCGCGGAGTTCGGCGGTCAGTTCGTCCGGGGTGAAGTAGCGGACCCAGTTGTAGAAGACGCGGTGCCGCTCGGCCTCGACGATCTCGTACTTGTCGAGGGAGACCCGCTCCCGTTCGTAGCGGTAGGTGTTGTGGAAGCCGAAGTAGGGCCGGTCGGACCAGAAGCCGTCCATGAGGGAGGGGGCGTAGGAGGCCTGCTCGGTCACGTCGGCGAAGGCCGCGGCGGAGTCGACGTCGAAGACGAAGGAACCGCCGGGGCCGAGGTGGTCGTGGACGGTGCGGAGCAGTGCGGCCCGGCTGTCGGGGGCCAGGGCGCAGTAGTCGCGCATGATCATGATGATCAGGTCGTAGCGGACCGCCTCGCGGTAGGTGAGGTAGTCCTGGCGCAGGTGGCGGGCGGGGAGGTTCTCGGCCGCGGCCAGTGTCCGGGCGTGGTCGAGGGACCGGGTCGAGAGGTCGAGGCCGGTGACCTCGGCGCCCGTGCGCGCGAGGCGGGTGGTGTACAGGCCGGGACCGCAGCCGAAGTCGGCGACGCGACGGCCCTCGCCGATGCCGAAGTGGTCGGTCATCCAGTCCACCGCCCGTTCGAGGTAGGCGGTGCGGTACGAGGACAGGTCGATGTCCGGGTCGAGGTGGGCGGCGAGCATCTTCCGGGAGATGTGGGGGTCGCTCCAGAGCTCGGGGGTCGTGGTGGTCGCGTAGAGGGCGGGGCGGGCATTGACGGCCGCGAGCTGTTCGAACACGGGGACTGCTTCCTTGCTGTGTCGGTGCCAGGAGGAGTACCGGGTGTCGTGCGGGCAGGCGTCGGCCGGACTCCCGCGGCCACGTGGTGAGGGGGCGGGAGGGAGGTCCGTGCCCCGAACAGCGGGGGGGGGAGGGCGCGCCTGCTGGTCACGACATGCCGGTCGGGGCAGGGCCGGGGCACCCGCGGCCGTGGGTTCGGCGGTGCGGGGTGCGGCTGGCTGCCGGGCATGGGGGACTTCGGGTTCAGAGGCGCATGGGACCGATGCTACCTTCCGGTCCCTTTGGTCCGGTGTCCGACGGTGGGGAGGCGCGCGGGCGGGGTGCCACCCCGTGCCACCCCGCCCGCGTGCCACCCCGCCCGCGTGCCTCCCCGGGCGTCACACCGCCACGAGTTCCTCGGCGATGAACGCCTCGACGAACTCCCGCGTACGCCTGTCGAACGCCGTGTACTGCGCCTCTCGCTCCGCGCCCGTGACCGCGTCGCCGACGAGCAGGTTGCCGTCGGCATCGACCCTCTGGGGGCGTTCCTCCGCGTCGGTGAGCAGGCCGACGGTGGAGCGGGCGAAGCCGCAGTAGTAGGCGATGCCCTCGTTGAGGCTGGTTTCGAGGAAGGTCCGCATGCCCTCGGTGATCGGGTCGTCGGCGGGGGCGCCGGCCAGGCCCAGCCACAGGATGCGCTTGCCGGCGAGCCGGGGCTTGCTGCGGCCGTAGGCGAACCCGTAGTTCCAGACGCGGTCGATCCAGCCCTTGAGGATGGCGGGCACGCCCTGCCAGTACACCGGGAAGACGGCGACGACGGCATCGGCGTCGAGGATGCGCCGCATGTGGGTGTGCACCTCCTCCGAGTACCGCTTCTCCCGGTTGCCCCAGTCCGGCTGGTCCGCCACGGTCATCCGCGGGTCGAACCCCTCGGCGTGCAGGTCGAGCAGGTCGACGCGGTAGCCGGCGGTCTCGAGCTGTGCGACGGCACGGCGGGCCGTGTGCGCGGTGAGGGAATCGGTGCGGTGGTGCGCGACGACGACGAGGGCTGTCCTGGCACGGCTGTGGTGCTGCGTCACGGCGTCTCCCCAAGGGACTCGGATCGGTTCGCTTTGTTGTGTGGGTCCAGTTCAACCGTGATGGCGTGGATGATCCATGGGAGAACCGCTCCGAAACATGCTCGATCGTCTACCGTGCGTGTATGGATCCTTTGAGTTCGCTGCTGAGCGGGATTCGGGCCGAGGGGTCGGTCGTCAGTCACGTCGTCCTCACGGTGCCCTGGGCCGTCCGCTTCGCCGACAACGCGCCGCTCACCATGATCAGCGTGCTGCGGGGCGGGGGCGTCCTGCTGCTGCCTGACGGAACGCAACGGGCGATCGGCTCGGGTCACACCGCCCTCGTGCGCGGGCCCGGACCGTTCCACCTCGTCGACCACCCCGCCACGCCGGACAGTTCCCACGTGGCGTACGAGATCAGCTGCTGGACCGATGATCCCGAGTGCGGTGGCCAGGAACTCGAGGGCATCCGGTGGGGCGACGACGCGGAGGAGGCGACGGCGTTGATCGTGGGCGCCTACCGCGCCTCGGGCCACCGCCACGAGCGGCTGCTGCGTGCCCTGCCGCCCGTGCTGGTGGTCGAGGAGGACGCCGAGGTCTGTGCCTGGCTGGAGACGGCCGCCGCCGACGCCGCCCGCCTGTCGGCGGGTTCGCAGGCGCTGATGGACCGGCTCCTCGACTGGGCCCTGGTGTGCACGTTGCGCTGCTGGTTCGACAGGGCGGGCGCCGACGCGCCCAGTTGGTACCGGGGGCTCGCCGACCCGGTCCTCGCGCCCGCGCTGCAGGCCTTCCACGACCGGCCCGCCGACCCCTGGACGGTGGCCTCCCTGGCCGCCCGGGCCGGCGTCTCCCGGGCGTTGTTCGCCAGGCGCTTCACCCAGCTGATGGGCCGCCCTCCCCTCGCCTACGTCACCGAATGCCGTATGGCGGAGGCCGAGGCGCTGCTGTCCGACACCGACCTCGGCATGGCGCAGATCGCCAGGTCCGTCGGGTACGCCGACGCCTTCGGCTTCAGCGCCGCCTTCAAACGCCACAAGGGCCGAAGCCCCAGCGCCTATCGCGCCGAGGCGGCAGCGGCGGGCTCCGCGGGCGCGGACGCCCGCACGTACCCGAGGGCGACGGCGATCGGCGCGCAGACGAGCGCCAGGGTGACCGGGTCGAAGGATCCGTGGAAGGCGCACTCCGCGAGGTAGGTGAGAAGTGCGGAGGCGACGACGCACAGCACGGGCACGGTCGGCCACGGGCCTCGGCGGCCCGCAACGTTCACCTCACGGCGTACGAGAACTGGCACCGGATGCCGCGCGGCTACCGGGTCCGGGTGAAGCCGGGCGCGCTGGTCGGCACGGCTGCCGCGCTGCGCGACCGCCTGGCCCGTACCGGCCTCGACGCCTGCGCCGCGCTCGGCCTGCCGGACACGGCCGTCCTCCAGGGCCGCCCCGGTTACCGGCTGAATCCCCGGACCGTCCACCGCTTCACGCACTGCCCCGCCGAGGTCGCCGACGGCAAGGTCACCGGGACCGGCTGAACGCGGAGGGCCCGCCCCTCCCGGCGGGGAGGGGCGGGCCCGGACGGGCGCTCCGCGGATCAGTCGACGTAGGTGATCTCCGACGCGGAGTAGATGCAGTGGGTGCCGTCCGCACCCGAGCCGATCTCGCTCGGCTCACCGCTCGTGGTGCCCCGGTACTTGGTGCAGATGTCCATGTCGCGGTCGCCGTCCTCGTAGATCGTGACGTCCGAGATCCGCGCCGTGTCGCCGTAGTTGGTGTTGATGCCGACCAGGCTGGTGCCCGGGGCGGTCGCCCAGATGTTCTGCAGCTGGATGTGGCGGGCGTTCTGCGTGGAGCAGTTGCCGCAGGAACGGACCAGCTTGCCGAAGTCGTCGACCTGGAAGTTCTTCACGACCAGGGTGCCGACGCCGTTGTGCTGGAACACCTTGTCCTCGGCCAGCTTCGCGCCACCGCCGTCGATGGTGCGGACGGTCGAGGTGGAGCCGCCGCGGAAGGTCGCGGCGTCCTCGCCCACGTCCTCCCACCAGACGTTCTTGAGGGTGCAGGCGCCCGCGCAGTGCACGCCGTCGGCGGCCGGGGCGCCGAGGATGACGTTCTGCAGGGTGGCGCCGTCCGCCAGCCTGATCATCGGGGGCTGGTCCTCGTCCTGACCGCCGCTGCCGAGCTCGCCGCTGCCGTACAGGCGCTTCATGCCGCCGTCGTACGTGCCGGAGACCTCGATGGTCGACGAGACCGCCTGGCTGCCGTTGGCGGTCGGCCAGGCCGGCCGGTCGGTGGGCGGGTCGGTCGGCTGGGTGGGCGGGTTCGTCGGCTCGGTCGGCGGGTCCGTGGGGACGGTGCCCGACGCCGCGAAGGTCCAGCTCTTGCTGGACACGGAGTCGCAGGAGTTCTGCTGGATCAGGGCGCCGGAGGCGGTCGAGCTGTCCTTCACGTTCAGGCACTTGCCGCCGTTGCCGTTGACGACCCGGTAGGTGTTGCCGCCGACCGAGGTCAGGTTCCACACCTGGGTGGTGGTGCCGGCGCAGTTCTGCTGCTCCACGGGCTTGCCCGCGCTGGTGGAGGCGTCCCGCACACCGGCGCACTTGGCGCTGTGCGCGGCGGTCAGGGTGTACCCGCTGCCCGCGGCGGTGAGCTTCCAGGTCTGGCTCGCGGCTCCGGTACAGGCGCTCTGGGTGAGCTGTGTGCCCGCGGCGGTGCCGGCGCCCGGCACCGTCAGACACAGACCGCTCGCCGCGTTCTTCAGGCTGTACGAGCCCGAGGCGGGTGCCGCCGAGGCCGAGCCGGTCGCGAGGAGGGCCGTGAAACCCGCGGCGAGCAGCGAACCCGCGGCGACGAAGACCGCGGCGGCACGACCGCCACGCCTTCTGACGTGCTGTTTCTCAGTGCGCACTGGCTATTCCTTTCACCGCCTGCGGCGTCCTCCGCAGGCACCTGTGGGGGTTGGTGCGGTGGTGAAGGCCGGTTCCCGACTCCGGAACAGAATTCAGCCCGGTGAACCATGTTCGTGTATGCGAACAGCCGTGACGGTAGGTCAACCACGGGACGCGGTCAATAAGTTGAGCGGAAGGATCAGTCCCCCGCCCGGTCGACGCCGGACCGGTGCCCTCCGGACCGCCGGTGCCCCATGGATCGCATCAGGTTGTGTGACGGCTGTTGACAGGTGCGGGCGCCGCTGGGTTGATGAACGAGGGTGATGGGAGCGCTCCCATCAGTTCCGGTGCGCAGTCCTCCCCACCACCGCCCGCCCCACCGACGTCGGAAGGGACGTTCCGTTGCGCCTCCCCACCGTGTTCCGCCGCAGACGAGGACCCGACGCCCGAGCGGGGTGGGGGTCCCCCCTGCCCGAGCGAGGCCGAGAGCTTGGGGGAGGGCGTCGCGCGGGGCTGACGGCCCTGGCCGGAGTGGTCCTCGCCGGCGTCCTGTTACCCCTGTCGGCCTCGTCCTCCGCCTCCGCCGCGCCCGCCTTCGCCTACGGCGAGGCGCTGCAGAAGTCGCTGCTGTTCTACGAGGCCCAGCAGTCCGGCCGTCTGCCGGACTTCAACCGCGTCGGCTGGCGCGGGGACTCGGGCCTGGACGACGGCAAGGACGTGGGCCTCGACCTCACCGGCGGCTGGTACGACGCCGGTGACCACGTCAAGTTCGGGCTGCCCATGGCGTACTCGGCGACGATGCTCGCCTGGGGCGGCATCGAGCAGAAGGCCGCCTACGCCTCCTCCGGCCAGCTCGAGCACCTGCGGAACAACCTGCGTTTCGTCAACGACTACTTCGTCAAGGCGCACCCCTCGCCGAACGTCCTCTACGGCCAGGTCGGCAACGGCGCGGACGACCACAAGTGGTGGGGCCCCGCCGAGGTCATGCCGATGGCCCGGCCGGCGTACAGGATCGACGCCTCCTGCCCCGGCTCCGACCTCGCGGGCGAGACCGCCGCCGCCATGGCCGCGTCGTCCATGGTCTTCCGCGACTCCGACCCGGCGTACGCGGACAAGCTGCTCACCCACGCCAAGCAGCTCTACACCTTCGCCGACACCTACCGGGGCAAGTACAGCGACTGCATCACCGACGCGCAGGCGTACTACAAGTCCTGGAGCGGCTACCACGACGAGCTGGTCTGGGGCGCGGTCTGGCTCCACAAGGCCACCGGCGACGCCTCCTACCTGGCCAAGGCGGAGACGTACTACGCCAACCTCTCCACCGAGCCGCAGACCTCCACCCGCTCCTACCGGTGGACGATCTCCTGGGACGACACCTCCTACGGCGCCTACGTGCTGCTCGCCCAGCTGACCGGCAAGCAGCGGTACGTCGACGACGCCAACCGCTGGCTGGACTGGTGGACGAGCGGGGTGAACGGCCAGCGGGTGAAGTACTCGCCCGGCGGGCAGGCCGTCCTCGACAGCTGGGGTTCGCTGCGGTACGCGGCCAACACCGCGTTCGTCGCCCTCTCCTACTCCGACTGGCTGACCGGCGACGCCGAGCGCAAGCGGCGCTACCACGACTTCGCGGTCCGGCAGATCAACTACGCGCTCGGCGACAACCCGCGCGGGTCCAGCTACGTCGTCGGCTTCGGGGACAACCCGCCCACCAAGCCGCACCACCGGACCGCGCACGGGTCCTGGACCGACCAGATCACCAGCCCGGCCGAGAGCCGGCACGTGCTGTACGGCGCGCTGGTCGGCGGTCCGAGCGCCGCGGACGACGCCTACACCGACGACCGGTCCAACTACACCAACAACGAGGTCGCCACCGACTACAACGCGGCCTTCACCGGTGCGCTGGCCCGCCTCTACGCGGAGTACGGCGGTGCGCCGCTCGCGAGCTTCCCGCCGGCGGAGAAGCCGGACGGGCCCGAGATGTCGGTGCAGGCCTCGGTGAACGCGACCGGCCCCGGCTTCACGGAGATCAAGGCGTACCTGGTCAACAAGTCGGCCTGGCCGGCGCGGGCGCTGAACGACGCCTCGCTGCGGTACTACTTCACCCTCGAGGACGGCGTCACGCCCGACCGGATCACCCTGACCACCAACTACAACCAGTGCGGCAGGATCAGCGGGCCCACGCAGTTCAAGGACGACGTGTACTACGTGACCGTGGACTGCTCGGACACGGTGATCGCCCCGGCGGGCCAGTCGGCGTACCGCAAGGAGGTCCAGTTCCGGATCGCCTCCGCCGGCGCCTGGAACCCGGCGAACGACTGGTCGTACCAGGGCGTCCCCACCGCCGCCGGCAGCACGCCCGTCGACGCGGCGAACATCGTGCTGATGGAGGGCGCGGCCAAGCAGTGGGGCGCGACCCCGGACGGGACGACGCCCACGCCCGGCCCGACGCCGACTCCCACGCCCACCCCTACCCCCACGCCCACTCCGACGCCGAGCGGTCCGTGCTCGGTGACGTACAAGGTCGGCAGCTCCTGGGGCAGCGGCTTCACCGCCGAGGTCGTGGTGAGGAACACCGGGACGACGGCGATCACCGGCGGCTGGAAGCTGGGCTTCACCTTCCAGGGCGGTGAACGGATCACCAGCGCCTGGAACGCCACCGCCACCCAGTCCGGGGCCGACGTCACGGTGACCAACGCCGCGCACAACGGCAGCGTCCCGGCGGGCGGCACCGCCTCGTTCGGCTTCCAGGGCACCGGGACGCCCGTGGGCGCGAAGGCCTTCGCCCTCAACGGGCAGAGCTGCGGATAGGACCCTCGGCCCGGCCGGGTCCCGCCGACGTGGCGGGGCCCGGCGCCGGCGGCGTGCCACCCGGCAGGTGACGGCGGCGGAGGCGGGTGAAGGCGGTGGGGCCGGTGCGGTGCGGGAGGGCTTCCTTGATGCGCTGGGCGCATGCGCGCGGGGTCGCCGTGCCGGTGTCGCACTCCAGGTCGTAGTCGCCGTGCGCGTGCACGAGGTCGTACTGGTACGCGGCGAGGCCCGAGGGGCGGTCTCCTCGGGCCTGCTCGCGGCGGACGAGTTCGTCCAGCGGGCAGCGGACGCCGACGAACAGCACGTCCTCGGGCGGCAGGACCGCCAGGCAGTCGAGCAGTCGCCACGGCTCGCTCAGCACGTGGTCGACGACGAGGTCGTTGCCCACCTCGGCCATGGCCGCGATCGACCGGTGGAAGCCCATCCTGGTCCGCCGCAGCGCGGCGTCCAGTTCCTCCGCCCCGAGTTCCCGTTTGGTGCGCATCGCGTTGAAGCTGTCGACCGCCAGGTGGAAGTAGACGCCGTCCTCGAGGATGTCCAGGAGCTCCCGGGCGATGCTCGACTTGCCCGAACTGGAGGTGCCGTTGAGGAAGATGATGCGTCCGGATGTCATGCCCGCATGATCACACCCGTCTCCGTGCGGCGGGCGAAGAGGGCGGTGGCCGCGCCCACGGCCGCGCACAGCGCGCACGCCAGCCACACCCCGACGTAGGCGGCCTCGCCGGGAACGCCCTCGGCCGCGGTGCCGGCCCGGGCCGAGGCCGCCATCACCGCGGCCATCACCCCGCCGGCCATCGCGCCGCCGAACGTCTTGACGTTGTTGTACAGCGCGGTCGCGATGCCGCTGCGGTCGGGATCGGCCGCCTCGACGACCACCGTGGGCATGGCGCTCAGGGCGATGCCCAGCCCCAGTCCCGCGACGATCTTCGACGCCACGATCTCCCCCACCGAGCCGTGCCGCAGCGCCAGCCAGCAGAAGCTCACCGCGACGAGCCCGTAGGCCCACGCCAGCGCGCGCCGGTAGCCGATGCGTCGGGCGAGCGGCACGGTGACGACCGAGCCGACGACCGCCGCCACGATGGCGGGCAGCAGGACCAGCGAGATCTGTGCGGAGGTGAGGCCGAAGCCGTACCCCGCGCTGCCGGGTTCGGCCGCCAGGAAGGTGGTGTCCGGCGCCTGGGCGGCGAAGTACACGACGCCGAACGCGGCCGCCGCGAGGTAGAAGGGCCCGGTGCGGCGGTCGACGAGCGCCCGCACGTCGACCATCGGATCGGCGGTGCGCGACTCGACCACGCACCACAGGACGAGCAGCACCGTGCCGGCGGCCAGGCCGGCCGGCACCCACGGCCCGGCCCCGCCCCCGTGCTCCAGCGCCGAGAGGGACGCGAGCAGAGCGCTGGCCCCCAGCGCGAGCAGGGCGAAACCGGCCCAGTCCATGCGTGCGGCCCGTGGCGTCCTCGATTCGGGCACCGCGAGGAAGGACAGCGGCACGCAGAGCACCGCGAGCGCCGCGGGAACCAGCAGCGCCGTGCGCACGCCGCCCAGGGCCTCCGCCGCCACGCCCATCACCGCGGCGCCCAGGAGACCGCCGACGGTCAGCGCCCCGACCAGGCGGGCGATGGCCCGGCGGGCGTCGGGCACCGAGAGACGGCCCCGGACCAGGGCGATCTCCAGCGGCAGCAGCGCGGCGAGGGGCCCCTGCAGCGCTCTGCCCGTCCACAGCAGGGCGGCGTTCGGCGACAGCGCGACGAGCAGGGAGCCCGCCGCCACGCACCCCAGCGCCAGCCGCAGCATGCGGCGGTGGCCGTACAGGTCGCCCAGGCGGCCGAAGAGCGGCACGCTGACGGCCGCCGCCAGCAGCTGCACGGAGTGCACCAGGTTGACGGCCGAGTCCTGGAGGCCGTAGGCGGCACCGAGTTCGGGCAGCAGCGGGGTGATGCCCATCTGCGCGAAGCCGCTCATGACCTCGAAGAGCACCAGGACACCGACGACCGCGGACACCGACCGGCCGGAGGCCGGCGGGCCGGTCGGCCCGGACGGCCCGGACGGCCCGGCGGGCTCGGGCGGCCCAGTCGGCCCGGCGGGCTCGGTCGGCCCGGCGGGCTCGGCGCGCTCGGACGGCTCGGCGGGTGTGCGCGGTACGTGCGGTGCGTGCGGTGTGCGCGGTGCGTGCGGAGTGCCTGGCTCGACGGTGTCGGTCACGGCTCGAGCACCGCCGCCCCGTCCGTCGCCGCCCGCTCCAGTCGGCGGGCCGCCAGGCCCGCGAGCAGCGCGGCGGCCGCCGGGAGGACCCCGTCGTCGAACGCCGCGTCGGGCGCGTGGTTCATCGGCGCGGTGACGGGATCGCGGTCCGCGGGGCAGGCGCCGAGGCCGAGGAAGGCGCCGGGCACCTGCTGGAGGACGAAGGCGAAGTCCTCGGAGCCCGAGATGGGCCGCGGTGCGACGAACACGCCCGGGCCGCCGACGACCTCGCGGGCGACGGAGACGGCGAAGTCGGTCTCCGCCTCGTCGTTCACGGTCACCGGGTAGCCGTCCTGGTAGTCGATGTCGACGCGCACGCCGTGCGCGTCGGCGATGCCCCGGAGGGTGCGCAGCACGTTCGCGCGGACCTGTGCGCGGACCGGCTCGGAGAGGGTGCGGACGGTGGCCTGGAAGGTGGCGGTCCCGGGGATCACGTTGCGGGCCTCGCCCGCGTGCAGCGAGCCGACGGTGAGGACGGCGGGATCGAAGACGTCGACGGTGCGGGTGATCATCGTCTGGAGGGCGAGGACCATCTCACAGGCCGCCGTCACCGGATCGGCGGCGCTGTGCGGGGCCGATCCGTGGCCGCCGCGGCCGGTGACGGTCACGTCGAAGCCGTCCGAGGCGGCGAGGACGGGGCCGGGGCGGGTGGCGACGAGACCCGCGGGCAGCGTGTTGGCGAGGACGTGCAGCGCGTAGGCGGCGACCACGCGCGATCCGGCGGCGTCCAGGACGCCCTCGTCGAGCATCAGCCGGGCGCCGCCGTGGCCCTCCTCGCCGGGCTGGAACATGAGGACGACGTCGCCCGCCAGGTCGGCGCGGGCCGCGGAGAGCAGCCGGGCGGCGCCGACCAGCGCGGCCACGTGCAGGTCGTGCCCGCAGGCGTGCATCACGCCCGGGCGGCGGGAGGCGTAGGGCTCGGTGCTGTGTTCCTGGACGGGCAGCGCGTCCATGTCGGCGCGGAGGAGCACGGCGGGTCCGGGCCGGCCGCCCCGCAGGACGGCGGTGACGGAGCTGAGGGCGGTGCCGGTGGTCGTCTCCAGCGGCAGGCCCTCCAGGGCGGCGAGGACGGTCGCCTGGGTGCGGGGCAGGTCCAGGCCGAGTTCGGGGTCGCGGTGCAGGGTGCGGCGCAGCGCGCGCAGGTCGTCGGCGTGGGCCTCGGCGTCGGTCAAGGAGATCATGGCGGTAGGGTGCGGTCTACTCGCCGTTCTCCCGCTCCCACGCCAGGATCCACCGATGTTCGCAGGTTTCCCGCAGGAATCCGCCACCCTGCCCGTCGCACCGCCCGGCACCCCGTCCGTCGCCCTCGACGAGCTGGACCTGCGGCTGGTGACGATGCTGCAGGGCAGTCCCCGGGCGGAGTGGAGCGAGGTGGGGGCGGCTCTCGGTGTCGACCCGTCCACGGTGGCGCGGCGCTGGGCGCGCCTGACCCGGGCGGGTCACGCGTGGTTCAGCTGCTACCCGGTGAGTCTGGAGGGGCTGCGGCTGATCGTCGCCTTCATCGAGATCGACTGCGTACCCGGCCGCCTGGACGAGGTGGCCGCGGAGCTGGCCGCCGACCACCACGTGTTCACCCTGGAACATGTCACGGGCGGCCGGGATCTGTTGCTGACCTGCGTGTTCACCGGTCTCGCGGAACTGTCCCGGTACGTGGGGCGGCGGATCGGCGCCCTGCCGGGCGTCGCGGCGGCCCGGACCCAGATCGCCACGGCGCTGCACAGCGAGGGCAGCCGGTGGCGGCTGGACCGGCCGCCGACGGGCCGGGTCCGGGCGGCGGGCGGCTCGGGCGGTCACGCCGGGCAGGCCGGCTCGGGGGCCGGGCGGTCGGCGGTCCGCCAGGAGGACGAGGACCTGGTGCGGGCCCTGGCGGCGGACGCCCGGGTGAGCGTGGCGGAGCTGGCCCGCCGCACGGGACTGAGCGCCACGACGGTCCGGCGGCGGCTCGGCCGGCTCGAGGCGTCGAGGGCGCTGGTGTTCCGGTGCGAGGTGGCGCGCGCCCTGTCGGGCTGGCCGGTGAGCGTGAGTCTGTGGTGCTCGGGCCCGCCCGACGCCACGGCGCACATCGCGGCCCATGTGTCGGCGATGCGGGAGATCCGGCTGTGCGCCTCGCTGACGGGTCCGCACAACCTGCTGTTCGCGGCCTGGCTGCGCTCGGTCGAGGACCTGCACGCGTTCGAGTCGCGACTGCTGGCGCCGTTCCCCGGGCTGACGGTCGTCGACCGGGCGGTGACCCTGTGGCCGGTCAAGCTGGCGGGGCACCTGCTGGACCCGCAGGGCTTCCGCCTCGGCAGCGTGCCCCTCGGCCGCTGGGACGGCGCGGCGCCCGAGGCGGCCGGGGAGGACCTGCTGAGCCGCCTGCGGACCACGGCGGCGCTCGACCGCGGCGGGCTCGAGGTCCCCGGCGGCGTTCACCTGCAGCGGCCCCTCCGGGAGGGCGCGGGGTGACGTCCGAACGGCCCCCTGCCCGTGCCCGGGACGGGTGAAGCCGCACCCGACCGGCCGCGTCCCCGTGGTGGAGGCGGGCCGGGCGGAAGAGGCTGTCACCGGCAGGGATGCCTGTCACACGCACAGGGACGCGGTGGACGACGGGGGTGGGACGTGGGCATCATCAAGGACCATCCCGAGCTGGCGCTCTTCCTCTGTCTCTCCGCCGGCTACCTGCTGGGGAAACTGCGGGTGGGCCCCATCACGCTGGGCGGGATCGCGGGCACCCTCATCGTCGCCCTGCTGGTGGGCGCGTGGACGAAGGTGACGGTCTCCGACGACGTCAAGACGGTGTTCTTCGCCCTCTTCATCTTCTCCCTCGGCTACATGGCCGGTCCGCAGTTCTTCGCCAATCTCAACCGCCGGGGACTGCGGTTCGGTGTGCTGTGCCTGATCGAGCTGGTCTGCGTCGTGTCGATCGCCTTCGGACTGGCCAAGGTCTTCGACCTGGACGTGGGCACGGCCTCCGGGATTCTCGCGGGGGCCGCCACCGAGTCGGCGGTGGTCGGCACGGCCACGGAGGCCATCGGCAAGCTGCCGGGGCTGTCGCCCGACCAGATCGACCGCTACCAGGGCCACGTCGCGACGGCGTACACGGTCAGCTACCTGTTCGGTCTGATCACCATCGTGCTGTACAGCAGCCAGATCATGCCCCTCATGCTGCGCATCGATCTGCGCGACGCGTCCAGGCGCCTGTGGCAGTCGATGCAGGGCGGGAAGGCGGCGCTGCAGAGCGACGAGGTGGCCGGGCTGCCCGGCCTGGTCGGCCGTACCTTCCGGGTGACGTCGGGCGACGGCATGCGGGTGCGGGACGTGCAGGAGCTGGACGGCGGACTGGTCACCGTGGAGGCGGTGCGGAGGGGGCCCAGGACGCTGCCCGTGGAGCCCGAGCTCCGCCTGGCGCGGTCGGACCTGGTGCTCGTGGTCGGCCGCCGGGCGGCGGTGATCGACGTCGGCGGGCGCGTCGGTGAGGAGACGGCGGGCATTCCGGGGGTGGAGACGCCGCTCGCCACCCGGCAGGTCGCCGTCACGGAGAAGGCCACGGCGGGACTGACCATCGACGAGATGAGGGCGCGACACCCCGAGTTCACCGCGGCCGGGGTGTACGTCACCGAGGTGGTCCGCAACGACCAGCACATGCCGGCCTCCGGCGAGACGGTACTGGAGCGCGGCGACGTCCTCACCCTGGTCGGGGCGAGGGCCGGGCTCGACCGGCTGGTGCGGCGGATCGGCGCGGTGGTGCGCAACGACGCGGCGGACTTCGTGTACATCGGTCTGGGCATCGTCGTCGGCTCGCTGCTCGGCCAGATCGAGGTGCGCGCGGGCGACGTGCCGCTGTCCCTGGGCACGGGTGGCGGATGCCTGATCTCGGGGCTGGTCTTCGGCTGGTTCCGTTCCCTGCGGCAGACCTTCGGGGCCTTTCCCGCCCAGGCGGCGTCGACGCTCAAGGACATGGGTCTGGCCGTGTTCATCGCCTGCACGGGCCTGGTGTCCGGGCCGCACGCCTGGCCGCTGCTGAAGCAGTACGGCGTGCTGCTGCCGTTCGCGGGGATCGCCATGGTGCTGATTCCGGCGACGATCTCGCTGGTCGTCGGCCTGCGGCTGCTGAAGATCGAGAAGCCGTTGCTGATCGGCGCCATCGCGGGACAGCAGTGCTCCACCCCGGCCATCACGGCGGTCAGCCAGGTCGCCCAGTCGACGGTTCCCCTGCTCGGTTACACCATCACCTACACCCTGTCGAATTTCCTGTTGCCGCTGACGGGCCCGGTCCTGGTCGGTGTCCTCGGCGGTTGAACGGCACCGGCTTTCCGTAAGGGAGTCCCGCATGTCCCCCACGAGCTTCTCCCGCCAGGAGATCGAGGCCCTCGCCCGGCTCTCCCCGTTCGAACTCAAGGACACCTTCATCCGGCTCGCCGAGGAGTACCAGCGGCACCGGCCGGGGCAGAAGGACAAGTCGGGTGTGCAGATGCTCAACGCCGGCCGGGGCAACCCCAACTGGGTGGCGACGGGCCCGCGCGAGGCGTTCCACGCGCTCGGCTACTTCGCCCTGGCGGAGTCCCGCCGGGTGTGGACCGCCGACGACCTCGGCGGCATGCCCGAACGGCAGGGCGCCGGGGGCCGTTTCGACGCCTTCGTGCGGCAGCACCCGGAGCTGCCCGGCATCGACCTGCTGAACAGGGTCGTCGCCCACGCCCTGGACCGCTTCGGGTTCGACAAGGACGCCTTCGTGCACGAGCTGACGGACTCGATCACGGGGGACAACTATCCGGTGCCCGGGCGGATCCTGCCGCACACCGAGCAGGTCGTCCGCGCCTACCTCGGTGACGAACTGCTGGGCGGGCGCCCGCACGACGGCGACGGCCTCGGCCTGTTCGCCACCGAGGGCGGGACGGCCGCCATGTGCTACATCTTCGACTCGCTGACCAAGAACGGGCTACTCCGGCGAGGTGACCGGATCGCGTTGATGGTGCCGGTGTTCACGCCGTACATCGAGATCCCCGCGCTGGACACCTACGGCTTCGACGTCGTGCTGGTCAACGCGAGCCGGATGGCGGAGGTCGGGGTGCGGGAGTGGCGGTATCCGCCGGAGGAGGTCGCCAAGCTGGAGGACCCGAGCATCAAACTGGTGTGTCTGGTGAACCCCTCCAACCCGCCCTCGCTCGCGCTCAGCGACCGCGTCGCCCGGCAGCTGCGCGACATCGTCGCGACCAGCAACCCGAACCTGATCGTGGTCACCGACGACGTGTACGGCACCTTCGTCGAGGGTTTCCGCTCCGTCGCGGCCGACCTGCCCCGCAACACGCTGCTGGTGTACTCGTACTCCAAGCACTACGGGGCCACCGGGTGGCGGCTCGGGGTCATCGCGCTGCACGACGACAACGTCATCGACGAGATGATCGCGGCGCTCCCCGCGTCCGAGAAGGCCCGGCTGGACGAGCGGTACGGCAGCCTGAGCCTGGAGCCGGGGAAGATGCGGTTCCTCGACCGGCTGGTCGCCGATTCACGGCAGGTCGCCCTCAACCACACCGCCGGCCTGTCCCTGCCGCAGCAGGTGATGATGACGCTGTTCTCCCTCTTCGACATGCTGGAGGAGGGCCAGGCGTACAAGCACAAGGTCCGCTCCATCGTGCGGCAGCGGCTGGACCTGCTCCTCGAGGGCGCGCGGATGAAGATCGGCGAGGACCGGCAGCGGGCCGCCTACTACGTCGAACTGGACCTGCTGGCCGAGGCGGAGCGCACCCACGGCCGGGAGTTCGCGGACTTCCTGCGACAGCGGTACGAGCCCATCGACCCGCTCATCCGCCTCGCGGAACAGACCGGCGTCGTGCTGCTGAACGGCGGCGGTTTCGACGGCCCCGAGTGGTCGGTGCGCGTCTCCCTCGCCAATCTCGACGATCTGGACTACCTGAAGATCGGTCACCACGTGCGGGAGATCTTCGACGCGTACGCGGCCGAGTGGCGCTCGTCCACGGGCTCGTCCACGGGGGCGGGGTGAGGGCGCCGGTGCCCCGCGCCGCCCCCGGGGCGTCTCAGGTGGTGGTGGGCCAGGAGCGCAGCAGGGTGGCGATGTCGCGTGCCGTGCACGTCTGGGCCAGGAGCAGGTCCTTCAGTGCGACGGCGTCCTCGCGGGTGGGTTTGACCGTGACACCCGCGGCCTCGAGGTACATCACGCCGGTGGCGGCGGCGACGGCCAGGTTGGAGCGCTCCAGCCAGCGGCAGCGGCCCAGCGTGTGCACCAGGGCGGCGGCCTTGGCGTAGGGGCCGTCGTAGACGGGCTGCTCGAACACCTCGGCCTGGTGGCGGGCGACCGCCGAGACCGGGACGCCGTAGTCGTCGGGGGCCGGATCGTCGGCGCCGGCGGCCTCGGCGACCTGAAGGATCCAGGGAACGTCGATGTGCAGGTGCATCAGGCGGCACGCGCTCCCTCGGGCGCCTGCGGCGGCCGGGCGCCCTCCGCCTCGTCGAAGACGTCCTGGTAGTCGGCGAGGAAGCGGGCGGCGGCGTCCACCGCGCGGGCGCGCAGCCCGCTGGTGTCGTCCTGCACCAGACGGGCGAGGTAGTCGCCGACGCTCAGACCCAGGTCCGCGGCGCGCCTCCTCGCGAGTTCCGCGACGTCCTCGTCCACGCGTGCGCCGAGTTGTGTTTTCGCCATACCGACATGGTAACAGTCGTTACCACGCGGTGGGAGTGCTCTGCCGGAGCGACGGCCGCCGCGGTCACGGCCCCGTCGTGGCGTCCGCCGTCGGGTGACGGCGGACGCCACGGGCCTCACACGGCGAACGCGGGCACCGCGCCGGGCACCGCGCCGGTGTTCGCACCGGGAATCGCGCCGGGGATCGCGGCGGCCAGGTGCAGGGCCATGGCCTGCGGGTTCTCCAGGGGCGCCGCGTGCGCGCCCTCGATGGTCCGGACCGTGAACGTGCCGCTGGTCAGCGTGGACCAGCCCGCCATGGTGCCCTCGGGCAGCACCGGGTCGGCCGTGGCCGAGACCGCGGTGACGGGGATGTCCAGCGGACCCCTGCGGTCGGCGTCCAGCAGGAGCTGGTGCCGGTTCCACATCGCGGAGTCGTTCCGCAGGTTCTCCAGGTAGGCGGCGAAGACCTCGTCGCTGGCGAGGATCGCGTCGGGCAGCATGCCCCGGAACGCCTCGGTGAGGGTCTCGGGCGCTGCGGTGTCCCACAGCGTGGCCACGTCCTGGAACCGCCGGAGCGCTTCCGGCGCCTCGCCGAACGGCGGCAGCGCGCAGGCGACGACGAGGGACAGTCGCGGCCGCACCAGCCTGCTGGCCAGCCGGTGGGCGACCTCCCACATGCCCGTCGCGCCCTGGCTGTGCCCGTACAGGACCGTCGGCACGTCGAGCCGGCCGGACAGCTCCGCCACGACGCGGTCGACGAGGACGTCCACGTCGACCGGCGGGGCCTCCCCGGCCTGTCCTTCACGGCCGGGGACCCGGACGCCGAGCAGTTCGACGTCCTCGGGCAGGTACGGGGCGAGCGGAACGTGGGAGGTGGTGGTGCCGCCCATGCCCGCCATGCACACGATCCGCGCCCGGGGCCGCCGCACCGGCTTGAGGACCCGCACCAACGGCTCCTGTGCCGCCCCGGTGTCGGGCCGGCGCCCGGTGAGCTCTCCGAGCAGGTGTTCCGCGACGGCCGCGCAGCTGCCGTTGCGGAACAGGACGTCGGTGCCGAGGGGCAGTCCGCTGCGCCTGGCGAGCCGGGCGCGCAGTCCGACCGCCGTCAGCGAGTCCATTCCGAGCTGCTGGAGGGGCTGTTCGGCCGGTATCTCCGCGACGCCGAGAGCGGCGGCGGCCTCCTCGCGGACCAGGTCGAGCAGCGTGCCCCGCTGGGCGTCCGGGCTCAGGCCCGCCAGCCGCTCCCCCAGCCCGCTCTCCGTGCGCCTGCCGGTCATCTCCGCCCGCGCCTGGGGAATGCCCAGCAGCAGCGGGCGCCGCCTGGCGACGCAGAACGTGGGGGTGAAACGGGACCAGTCGATGTCGGCGACCCCCAGCGCCACCCGGTCCGAGCCGAGCACCGTGTCCAGCGCGCCCAGGGCGCGGTCCGGGGGCATCAGCCGCAGGCCCCGCAGCCGGAGCTGCTCCGCGGCCTCCTCGGTCACCATGCCGCCGCCGGCCCAGCCGCCCCAGTGCACCACGGCGGCCGTGCGGCCACCGGCCACCCGGTGACGGGCGAGGGCGTCCAGCGCGGCGTTGGCGGCCGCGTACACCGTTCCGGCGCCCGCCCCCCAGAGACTCGCACCGCTGCCGTAGAGCAGGAACGCGTCCAGCGGCCGGTCGCCGAGCAGTTCGTGCAGATGCCAGGCACCGGACACCTTCGCGGCGAGTTCCTCCGCGGCCCGGGCGCCGTCGAGGTCGGCCAGCAGGGCCATCCCGGGGGCGCCCGCGAGGTGTGCCACCACCGTGAGCGGCGGGCCGTCCGCGTCGATCCGGGCGATCAGCCCGGCGACCTGGTCCCGGTCGCCGACGTCGCAGGCCACGGTCACGACCTGGGCACCGGTCGCCTCGAGGTCGTCCCGGCACTCCGCGGGGATCTCGCCGGAGCGGGAGGCGAGCACCACACGGTCCGCCCCGCGCTCCGCCAGCCAGCCGGCCAGTCGCCGGCCGAGAACTCCCGTGCCGCCGGTGATCAGGGCGGTACCGCTCGTCCTCCACGCCGGCGCCTGCGTCGGCGCGACGCGCCGCAGTCGCCGCACGAACCGGCCACCGGCCCGGACCGCGGCCTGGTCCTCGTCGTCACCGGCGAGGACGGCACGCACCAACTGCCCGGCCCAGTCCGGGCAGAGCTGCCCGGGCAGATCGACGGTGCCGCCCCAGCCCTCGGGGCGTTCCAGTGCGGCGACCCGGCCCAGTCCGTGGAACAGTGCCTGTTGGGGCCGCGTCACCGGATCGGTCGCGTCCACACCGACCGCGCCGCGGGTCACCAGCCACACCGGGGTCGCCGGGTGACGGCTCCCCAGTTCCTGCAGCAACTCCACCACGCGGAGGAAGCCCGCCTGAGCGTCGTCCTCCTCCCACGGCGTCAGGACGACCACGCCCGCCAGCGCCTCGGGCAGTGCCCGCAGGCCTGTCGGGTCCGTGCCCGCCGTGTGCGTGTCCGCTCCCGCCTCGCGCAGAGCGGTCACCAGCTCCGCGACCGGGGACGGCCGGTCCCCCAGGACCGCCCAGGCTCCGCCTGCCCGTGCCGGGGCGGGCTCGCCGGGCTGCCAGAACTCCTCGTACAGCCAGTCGGCGATGCCCGGGGCGCCGTCACGGCCCGCCCGCCAACGCCGGAGCAGCGGCAACACGTTCCGCAGGCTGTCCCTGTCCCGCTCCGACGAGGCGCCCAGCAGTTCGAAGAACGCCTCCAGGCCCTCCGCGCCCTCCGTGCCCTCCGCGCCGACGGCATCGACGCCATCGACCGCGTCAACGGCGTCAACCGCGTCGACGGCGTCCCAGAACGGCTGGTCGGTCGTCGCGCGGCGCGTCGGCTCCCGCCAGAAGCGCTGCCGCTGGAAGGCGTACCCGGGCAGGCCGACCGAACGGCCGCCGGGGGCGGCCGCCGACCAGTCGACGTCGACACCGTGGGCGTGCAGTTCGCCCAGGGTGCGGCGGAGGCGGTCCAGGCCGCCCTGTCCGCGTTCCATGGCCGCCAGGACGACCGCGTCCCGGTCCGCGCCGCCGTCGGCGAGCGGCATGGCCAGCACCGGGTGCGGGCTGATCTCGACGAACACCGTGTAGCCGTCGGCGAGGAGTTCCCGCTGGGCGAGGTCGAGCCGTACGGGTTCCCGCAGGTTCCGGCACCAGTGGCCGGCGTCCAGTTCCTCACCCGTGGCCCGCCGGCCCAGCACCGTGGAGTACAGCGGGACGGTGGACGGGCGGGGGCGCAGCGGGGCGAGTGTCTCCCGGAGGCCGGGCAGCAGCGGGTCCATGTGCGCGCTGTGGGAGGCGCAGGCGGCGTTCAGCGTGCCGCAGGGCACGTCCTGGTCGTCCCACGCGCAGAGCAGTTCCTCCACGATGTCCCGGTCGCCGGAGACGACCGTGGAGCGGGGGGTGTTCACCACGGCGACCGAGACGGCGTCCCCGTAGGGGGCCAGGGCGGCCTCGACCTCGGCGACCGGGAGTTCCACGGTCGCCATCTCACCGTCCGAGGTCAGCGCGGCGAGGGCGGTGCTGCGCGCGGCCACGATCCTGGCGCCCTCGTCCAGGGTGAGGGCGCCGGCGACCACGGCCGCGGCGATCTCGCCCTGGCTGTGGCCGACGACGGCCTGTGCCTCCAGACCGAGTTCCCGCATGGCGGCCGCGAGGCCGAGATACATGGTGAACAGCACCGGCTGGGCGACGTCCAGGCGGTCCCAGGCGATGCGGTCGTCGTCCTGGAGCAGGTCGCGGACCGACCAGCCGGTCCAGGGGCGCAGTGCCTCGTCGCAGCGGTCGACGGTGTCGGCGAAGGCGGGGCTCTCGGCGAAGAGGCGCCGGGCCATGCCGGGCCACTGCGAACCCTGGCCGGCGAAGACGAACACGACCTTCCCCGGGCGCGCGGTGGCGACCGTGACCGACGCGTGCGGTTCGTCGCGGGCGACGGCGGTGAGTTGCTCGACGATCGCGGGCAGGTCGGTTCCGGTCACCGCCGCGCGTTCGGCGAAGTGCCGGCGGTGCCGGGTGGTGGTCCGGGCGAGGTCGGTGAGGTCGGTGCCGGGGTGCTCGGTGAGCCAGTCGGCCCACCGCCGGGCCTGGTCCCTCAGGGCCTGCGGGGTGCGCCCGGACACGACCACCGGCACCGAGCCGGGCGCCGCGTCCGGTGCGGGGGCCGACTGCGGGGCCGGCTGCGGGGGCTGCTCCAGGACCAGGTGTGCGTTGGTGCCGCCGATGCCGAACGACGACACCCCGGCCCGGCGGACGCCCGCCCAGGCCCGGTTGTCGTCGCTGACCCGCAGGACCGCCGAGCCGTCCAGGCCCAGCTCCGGGTCGGGGCGCCGGAAGTTGACGGTGGGGACGAGTTCGCCGTGGTAGACGCACAGCGCGGCCTTGACCAGGCCGGCCAGGCCCGCGGCCACGTCGACGTGGCCGATGTTCGACTTCACCGACCCGACCGCGCACGGCTCGTCCCGGTCCGCGGTGAACACCTCGCGGAGGGCCTGGATCTCGATCAGGTCGCCCATCGCGGTGGCGGTGCCGTGCGCCTCGACGTAGCCGATGTCGGCGGAGGAGAGACCGGCGTCGGCGAGGGCGTCGGTGATGACGGTGGCCTGGCCGCTCACGCTGGGCGCGGTGAACCCGACCTTGTCCGACCCGTCGTTGTTGACGGCGCTGCCCCGCACCACCGCGTAGATCCGGTCCCCGGCCTCGACGGCGTCCGACAGCCGCCGCATGACCACCGCCACCACGCCGTTGGCGAGGACGGTGCCCTGCCGGTCGGCGTCGAAGGGCCTGCAGTGGCCGTCCGGCGAGGCCACGAAGCCTTCCTGGTACTGGTAGCCCTGCTCGAGGGGGAAGGTGAAGGCTGAGGCGCCGACGAGGGCCACGTCGGACTCCCCGCGGAGCAGGCTCTGCCTGGCCAGATGGGTGGCCACCAGTCCCGTGGAGCACGCCGTCTGCACGGTCAGTGCCGGGCCCCGCAGGTTGAGCATGTGGGCCAGGCGGGTGGCGAGGAAGTCGTTCTTGTTGCCGATCGCCGAACGGAACACCTCGGAGGCGTCCTCGGGATCGCCCTGGTCGTAGCCGCCGAAGCCGACGCCGCCGAACACGCCGATGCGGCCGTGGTACCCGTCGGGCACGATGCCCGCGTTCTCCAGGCCCTGCCATGCCGTCTCCAGGAAGAGCCGGTGCTGCGGATCCATGTTCTCCGCGTCGGACGGAGAGCACCGGAAGAACTCGGCGTCGAAGAGGTCGGCGTCCTCCACGTATCCCTTGGCGGGGACGAATCCGGGCGTCTCCAGCACGTTCCTGGGCACCCCGGCGTCCAGCAGTTCCTGGTCGGTGAAGCGGCGGATCGACTCCACACCGCCGCGCAGGTTCGCCCAGAACCGGTCCACGTCGTCGGCGCCGGGCAGGCGCAGGGCCACGCCCACGATCGCCACCGCGCCGTCGTCCCTGTCCTCGGCCGGGCGCTGCCGCGGCGGCGCCTCGGTCACCGCGTGGGGGGTGTCACCGCGCAGGAACGCCGTGAGCTGCCGCACGGTGGGGTGGCGGAACAGCGCCGAGAGCGGGAACTCGCGGTCCAGGTCGGCACAGATCAGTTCGTGGACGCGGAGCGCCGCCATCGACGTTCCGCCGAGTTCGAAGAAGCCCCGGTCCGGTTCCACCTCGGCCGGCCGCAGCCCCAGGACCTGGGACCAGGCCGACACGACCGTCTCCCACACCTGGTCGTCGCCCGCGGCGGCCTGCGCCGCCTCAGGTCGTGCGGCGCCCGGTCGTGCGGGCTCCGGCCGGGGCGCGGGCAGTGCGGCGAGGGCCAGCCGGTCGATCTTGCGGTTGGGTGTCAGCGGCAGGCTCTCCTGCCGGACCCAGCGTGCGGGCAGCATCGGCACCGGCAGCCGCTCCGCGGCGTGCGCGGCGAGGACCCGCTGGTCGGCGTCGCCGGAGTAGTAGACCCACAGGGCCGGCGAGCCGGCGTCCTCCCGGACGACCGCGGCGGCCTCGCGCACGCCGGTGCACCCGGAGACAACGGACTCGATCTCGCCGAGCTCGATGCGGTGTCCGGCCAGCTTCACCTGGTCGTCCACGCGGCCGCAGTACTCCAGTGAGCCGTCCTCACGATGGCGGACGACGTCCCCCGTGCGGTACATGCGTCCCGCGCCGGGATACGGGTCCGTCACGAACCGCTCGTCGGTGAGGGCGGCCCGGTGCAGGTAGCCCCGGGCGACACCGTGCCCTCCGATCCACAGCTCACCGCGGCAGCCGCGCGGTACCGGCCGCCGATGCCGGTCGAGGACGGCCAGCCGGGTGCCGGGCACGGGCGTGCCGAGCGAGACCGGTCCGGGCTCGACCCGCCAGGTCGTCGACCAGATCGTGGTCTCGGTGGGCCCGTACATGTTGAGCACGTCGCCGCCGCAGGTCCGCAGCAGCCGGTCGGCGAGTCCGCGGTCGAGGGCCTCGCCGCCGACCAGGAGGAGGCGCAGCCCGCCGAGCAGGGTGCGGCCTTCCGCGTCGGCCAGCAGCATCCTGGCCAGCGAGGGCGTGCACTGCAGGTGCGTCGGCCCGTGCTTCCGGTGTCCGGCCAGGCCGCCGAGTTCGCCGCCGGCGACGATCACGCGGTAGCCCCGGGTCAGGGTCCACAGCAGTTCCAGGCCGGAGATGTCGAAGGACACGCTGGTCACGGCGAGCCAGGTGCCGTCGCCGCCGCCCCCGACGCGTTCGTCCATGGCCCGGCAGAACGCGGCGAACTGCGCGTGCTCGACGACGACGCCCTTGGGGGTTCCCGTGGAGCCGGAGGTGTAGAGGACGTAGGCGGGGTCGGCCGGTTCCGGCAGGGCGATCGGAGCGTGGTCCGGTTCCTGGTCCCGCCCGGTCTCCGTGACGGCTTCGACGGGCAGCACCCGCAGGCCGTCCGGGAGGACATCGGCGAGGGTGCCGCTCGCGATCACGACCCGGAGACCGCTGTCGGACACCACGTGGTCCAGGCGTGCCTTCGGGTACTCCGGGTCCAGCGGTACGTAGGCGGCACCGGCCATCCAGGTGCCGAGCATGGCCACCGGCAGGTCGACCGTGCGGGGGAGGCAGAGACCGACCAGGTCGCCGCGGGTGACGCCCAGGCCGGCGAGGTGCCGGGCGACCGCGCGGGCCCGCGCGGACATCTCCCGGTAGGTCAGTTCGCGTCCGTCCGACTCCACGGCCACCGCGTCGGGCGTCCGGGCCGCCTGTTCGAGGATGCGCCGGCACGCGGTCCCGGCGGTCGGCCGGGCCGCGACATCCCCGCCGTGTTCGGCGAGCCACCGGTGCTCCGCGTCGCAGAGCAGTCCGGCCTCCCGGACGGGGCCGGAGGGTTCGGCGGTCAGCGACGCCAGCAGGGTCGCGAAGTTGGCGGCCATCCGGTGGGCCGCGGCACGGTCCAGCACGTGGGGCTGGAACTCCAGCTCCCCGCGCAGGACGTCACCGTCGGCGGTCAGGGTGAGGCCCAGCTCGAACTTCGGCGCGCCCTGGACGTTGCCGGACACGCTGCCCGTGGCGGGGAGCCGCCAGGCCGTCGTGCCCGTGCCGATCGCGGGGAAGGCCGTGCCGCCGTAGTTGAAGACGGCCCGGAACAGCGGGTTCTCCTCGCCGGTCCGGTCGCCGCCGGCGATGCGCACGACCTCGGTCAGGGGAACGCTCTGGTGCTCGAACGTCCCCCGCACCCGGGTGTGGGTGCGGGCGAGGACGTCCTCGAAGGACACCGTCCCGGTGAGGTCGCAGCGCAGCGGCAGGGTGTTGGCCAGGAATCCGAAGGTCTCGGCGACCTGCGGCAGTTCCCTCGCCGACCAGATGGTGCCGATGCTGAAGTCGTACTGGTCGGTGTAGCGGGCGAGGAGGACCGCGAAGGCGCTGACGTACACGGTGTAGCCGGTGACGGCGTTGCGTGCGGCCAGCTCGTCGAGGCCGGCCCGCAGCTCCGCGGGCACGGTGAAGTGCACGGCGTCGCCCTGCTCGTCGTCGGCGGCGGGGCGGGAGGGGAGTTCCAGACGCGGGGAGCCGTCGAGTTCGGACGCGAAGTACGCGAGCGAGCGCTCGAAGGCGCCCTGTTCGAGGGACCGCTTCTCCCACCGCGCGTAGTCGCCGAGATGGTACCGGACGTCCGGCAGCCGGGGGGTGTCCCGCTCGGCGAGGGTCCGGTACGTCCGGTGCAGCTCGTCGAGCAGCAGGGACAGCGACCAGCCGTCGGTGACGGCGTGGTGCAGGGTGAGGCACAGGGTCGACCCGTCGCCGGTGTCCACCAGCAGGCAGCGGAACAGGGTCTCACCGTCCAGCGCGAACGGGGTCCGTTCCTCGGCGCGCAGCATCCGGTCGAGTGCGGCGGCGTCGGCCGCGCGTTCGTGGCGGAGCGGGACGGTGAACTCCTGGTGCACCACCTGGACCAGTTCACCGTCGCGGAGTTCGAGTCCGGTGCGCAGCGCCTCGTGGCGTTCCATCACCGCGCGCAGGGCCCGGTCGAACGTCTCCGGGCACAGGGGGGCGTCCGTCTCGAGCCGGAGGACGGCGTTGTACTGCGCGGAGTCCGGGCGCATCCGCTCCAGGAACCACAGCCGGCGCTGGCCCTCGGTCGCCGGATGGACGTCGCGCCGCTCGGCACGTTCCATGGGCAGGCCGGGGGGCGGCAGTTCGGAGAAGGCCTCGGCCAGCAGGTGGTCCGCGACCGCCTGGGGCGTGGGGTGCTCGAAGGCGAGCGTGGACAGCAGGGGTGTGCCGGTCACCTCGCTGAGCCGGTTGCGCAGTTGCAGCGCCATCATCGAGTCCAGCCCGCGGTCCTGGAACCGCTCGTCCACGGGCATGGGGTCGGCGAGGCCGAGGACGCCGCGGACCACGTCCTGCACGGCCTCCAGCACGGCGCGGGCGCGGGCCGGCCCGTGCAGTGCCGCCAACCGGGCCGCCAGGTTCTCGGGGGGTGCCGTCGGTTCCCGCCGGGTGCGGGGTCCGCCGTCGATCCAGTAGCTCTGCCGCTGGAAGGCGTAGCCGGGCAGGTCGGCCAGGCGGCCGGGACCGTCGACGACCCGGGTCCAGTCCACCGGGTGGCCGTGGACGTGCAGGTGCCCGAGACCGCGCACGATCTCCGCGAGGCCGCCGTGCTCCCGGCGCAGGCTGGAGAGGACCACTCCCCCGCTGTCGGCGGTGAACGCGGTCAGCGGGATGGCCAACATGGGGTGCGCGCTGATCTCGGTGAACACGCCGTGGCCGGCGGCGCGCAGCGCGTCGAGCGCCAGGTCCATGCGCACCGGTTCCCGCAGGTTGCGGCACCAGTACCGGGCGTCCAGGGTCTCGCCGCCGATCGGCGCGCCGGTCACCGTGGAGTACATCGGCACCGTCGTCGCGCGGGGGCGCAGGTCGCCGAGGGCCGTTTCGACCTCGGGCAGCATGGGGTCGACCAGGCTGCAGTGTCCGGCCCGGTCCGCCTTGATCCGGCGGGAGAAGACGTCACGGTCCGCGAGCGTGGCGAGGAGGGCGTCGACCGCGTCCGGTGCGCCGGCCACCACCACCGATCCGGGGGTGTTCACGGCGGCCACCGACAGGGCTCCGTCGTACGCGGCGAGGAGTTCCTCCACCTCGGTCAGCGGCAGTCCCAGCAGGGCCATGCCGCCCGAGCCGCTCTCGATGCGGGAGAACGCCCGGCTGCGGACGGCGACGACCTTGGCGCCCTCCTCCAGGGTCAGCGCGCCGGCGACCACGGCGGCGGGCACCTCTCCCTGGCTGTGCCCGACGACGGCCTCCGGTTCCAGTCCGACGGACCGCCACACCTCCGCAAGGCCGAGGGCGACCGTGAAGAGCGCGGGCTGCGCCACCTCCACGTCGTCCAGGCTCAGCCCGTTCGCCCCGGGGTTCCGCAGCAGGTCGCGGACCGACCAGCCGGTCCACGGGCGCAGTGCCTCGTCGCAGCGGTCGACGGTGTCGGCGAAGGCGGGGCTCTCGGCGATCAGGCGCCGGGCCATGTCCGGCCACTGGGAACCGTGGCCGGCGAAGACGAACGCGACCCTGCCGCGTTCCTGGGCCACCCCGGTGCACACCGCGTCGTCGGCCTGTCCGTCCCCGAGCGCGGTCAGTGCGCGCACCGCCTCGTCCAGGTCGTGGGCGACGACGGCGGCCCGGTGCTCGAAGTGCCGGCGGTGCCGGGTGGTGGTCAGGGCGAGGTCGGTGAGGTCGGTGCCGGGGTGCTCGGTGAGCCAGTCGGCCCACCGCCGGGCCTGGTCCCTCAGGGCCTGCGGGGTCCGCCCGGACACGACCACCGGCACCGAGCCGGGCGCCGCGTCCGGTGCGGGGGCCGGCTGCGGGGCAGGCCGCGGGGGCTGCTCCAGGACCAGGTGTGCGTTGGTGCCGCCGATGCCGAACGACGACACCCCGGCCCGACGGACGCCCGCCCAGGCCCGGTTGTCGTCGCTGACCCGCAGGACCGCCGAGCCGTCCAGGCCCAGCTCCGGGTCGGGACGCCGGAAGTTGACGGTGGGGACGAGTTCGCCGTGGTAGACGCACAGCGCGGCCTTGACCAGGCCGGCCAGGCCCGCGGCCACGTCGACGTGGCCGATGTTCGACTTCACCGACCCGACCGCGCACGGCTCGTCCCGGTCCGCGGTGAACACCTCGCGGAGGGCCTGGATCTCGATCAGGTCGCCCATCGCGGTGGCGGTGCCGTGCGCCTCGACGTAGCCGATGTCGGCGGAGCACAGCCCGGCGTCCGCGAGGGCCTCACCGATGACGGCGGCCTGGCCGCTCACGCTGGGCGCGGTGAACCCGACCTTGTCCGACCCGTCGTTGTTGACGGCACTGCCCCGCACCACCGCGTAGATCCGGTCCCCGGCCTCGACCGCGTCCGACAGCCGCCGCATCACCACCGCCACCACGCCGTTGCCGACGACGGTGCCCTGCCGGTCGGCGTCGAACGCGCGGCAGGAGCCGTCGGGGGAGAAGACGAAGCCTTCCTGGTGGTAGTAGCCGTACTCCAGCGGATACGTGAGGGCCGAGGCGCCGACGAGCGCCACGTCGGTCTCCCCGCGCAGCAGGCTCTGCCTGGCCAGGTGCGCGAGCACCAGTCCCGTGGAGCACGCCGTCTGCACGGTCAGCGCGGGACCGCGCAGGTTCAGCTTGTGGGCCACCCTGGTGGACACGAAGTCGGACTTGTTGCCGAGGAGGTTGCGGTAGAACTCGTGGAGCTCGGTGATCTCGTCGCCGCGGACGCTTCCGGCGTTGTAGCCGCCGAAGCCGGCGCCGGCGAAGACTCCGATGCGGCCGGGGTGGGCGTCGGGCACGATGCCCGCGTTCTCCAGGCCCTGCCAGGCCGTCTCCAGGAAGAGGCGGTGCTGGGGGTCCATGTTCTCCGCCTCGGACCGCGAGTATCCGAAGAACTCGGCGTCGAAGAGGTCGGCGTCCCCCACGTACCCCTTGGCGGGGACGAAACCGGGGGCGTCCAGGACGCTCCTGGGCACCCCGGCGTCCAGCAGTTCCTGGTCGGTGAAGCGGCGGATCGACTCCACACCGCCGCGCAGGTTCGCCCAGAACTCCCGCACGCTGCCGGCGCCCGGCAGGCGCAGGGCCACGCCGACGATCGCCACGGCGTTCTCGTCGATGTCGGCGTCGGCGTCGGCATCGGCATCGGCGCGCGCGTCGAGGTTCGCGTGCCGGTGCTCGTTCTCGTGCTCCTCCGCTTCCGGCCGCTGTCCGGCCGCCGCCGTCGCCGCCGTCGCCAGGGTCGGCGACGTCTTGGCCTCGGCCCGCAGGAACGCGGTGAGCTGCCGCACGGTGGAGTGGCGGAACAGCGTGGAGAGCGGGAACTCGATCTCCAGGGCGTCCCGGATCAGTTCGTGGACCCGTACCGCCGTCAGCGACGTCCCGCCGAGGTCGAAGAACCCGCTGTCCGGGTCCACCTCGGCCGGCTCCAGCTCCAGGACCTCGGCCCAGGCGGAGACGACCGTCTCCCTCACCCGGTCGTCGCCGGTGGCCGTCCGCGCGGGCTCCGGCCGGGGGGCGGGCACTGCGGCCGGCTCCGGCGTCGCGCCGTCACCGTGCCGCCGGAACCGGCCTTCGTCCTCGACGTGACGCAAGGACAGGCGGCTGACCGGCAGACCGCGGTCCTGGGCGAAGGAGTGCAGCAGCGTCTCGAGGTTGGCGACCATGCGGTGTGCGGACGCGCGGTCCAGCACGTGTGACCGGAACTCCAGCTCCCCGCGCAGCCCCTCGCCGGCGGGAGCCAGGCTCAGGGTCAGCTCGAACTTGGCGGTTCCCGCGACGTTGCCGGTGTGGCTGCCGGCGAGCGGCTGCCAGGCGTCGTCGGCCGGCTCCGCGCCCAGGCCGTAGTTGAACACCGCCCGGAACAGCGGGTTCTCCTCGCCGTTGCGCTCGGCGTCGACGGCCTTGACCACCTCGGACAGCGGCACGTTCTGGTGTTCCATCACGCCGAGCACGCGGGTCCTCGTCGCCGAGAGCAGCTCGGGCACGGTCGGGTCGGCGGAGAGGTCGCAGCGCAGCGGCAGGGTGTTGGCGAGGAATCCGACGATCTCCGCCGAACCGGGCAGGCCGCGCCCGGACCACACCGTGCCGATGCCGAAGTCGCGCTGGTCGCTGTACCGGGAGAGCAGCACCGCGAAGGCGCCGGCCAGCACCGTGTACAGGGTGACTCCCGCGTCGGAGGCCAGGGTTTCCAGCTCGCTCCGGAGGTCGCCGGGCAGGGTGAAGCCGATCTTGTCCGGGCCGGAGTCCGGGGTGCTCGGGGGAAGTTCGAGGCGCGGGGTCCCGGTCAGTTCGTCGCGGAAGAAGTCCAGGCCCGGGCCGAAGGCTCCCCGCGTGAGGGAGTTCCGTTCCCAGGCGGCGTAGTCGCCGAGGTGGACGGGCGGCTCGCTCCCGTCGTCGGGCGCGAGGCCCGCGCGGAACCGGCCGTACGCGGCGAACAGCTCGTTCAGCACCATGACCATCGACCAGGCGTCGATGACCGCGTGGTGCAGGGTGAGGCAGACCACCTGTTCGTCCGCGGCGGTGAGCACCAGGCAGCGGAACAGCACGGGGCCGGACAGGTCGAAGGGCGACTCGGCCTCGGTCTGGATCCGGTCGGCCAGGTCCCGGGGGTCGGCCGCCTCCTCGAAGCGCAGCGGGGTGCCGTACTCGTCGTGCACCACCTGGACCAGCTCGCCGTCGCGGCTCTCCAGGCCGGTGCGCAGTGCCTCGTGCCGCCGCACCACGAAGGCGACGGCGGAGGCGAACGCCGCGCGGTCCAGGGGTTCGGCGACGCGGACCGGCATCGTGACGTTGTAGTCGGCCGTGCCGGGACGCATCTGTTCCAGGAACCACAGCCGTCGCTGGCCCTCGGTCGCCGGATGGACGTCGCGTCGCTCCACGCGCTCCACGCGTGCGCGGCCGGTGCCGTGGTCCGTGTCGTCGCCCGTGCCGTCGGCCGTGCCGTTGTCCGTCGTCCGCAGGCAGCCGTTGAGGTACTCGGCCAGGCGGGCGGGCGTCGGGTGGTCGAAGACGGCCGTCGCGGGCAGGGACAGTCCGGTCTCGGCGGAGAGCCTGCGGCGCAGTTCCACGGCCATCAGGGAGTCGAGTCCGAGGTCGGTGAACCGTGCCTCGGGGCTGATCCCGTCGGCACTGCCCAACGCCTCGGCCGCTTCACGCCGCACGAGTTCGGAGAGGGCCTGAAGGCGTCGCGGTTCCGTCATTCCGGTCCAGCCGGTGTCGACGGCCTCGGCCCGGGTGTCCGCCAGCCTCCGTACGCGGGTCCTGCCGCGCAGCAGCGGCGAACGGGCGTCCTCCGCGCCGGACAGGTCGAGCCGCAGGGGGACGAGGTGGGCGCGCCGGGAGGTCAGCGCCGTGTCGAGGGCCGCCAGCGCCTGCGCGCCGGTCAGCGCGGCCACGCCCTGCCGGCGCATCCGCGCGAGTTCCGCCCGGCCGAGGTGTGCGGTCAGTCCCGTTCCGGCCTGCTCCCACAGCCCCCAGGACAGGCTCAGTCCGGGAAGTCCCTGACGGCGCCGTTCGAGGACGACCGCGTCCGCGAACGCGTTGGCCGCGGCGTAGACGCTCTGCCCGGCGCCGCCGAGGACACCCGCGGCGGAGGAGAACACCACGAACCAGGTCAGCGGCCGGTCCGCGGTGAGCTCGTGCAGCCACCGGGCCGCGCGTGCCTTCGGCGCCCAGACCCGTGCCAGGCGTTCGGGGGTCTGGTCGGTGAGCAGCCCGTCGTCGAGGACGCCGGCCAGGTGCCAGACGCCGTCGAGGTCCGGGAGGGACTCCAGGAGTGCGGCGACCTGGTCGCGGCTGGTGACGTCGCAGGCCACCACGCGCACGCTGTCGGCCCCGGCGGCGGTCAGCTCGGCGACCAGTGCGTCGGAGCCGTCGGCCGCGTCGCCCCGGCGGGAGGCCAGCACCAGCTCGCGCACCCCCCAGGTGTTCACCAGGTGCAGGGCGACCTGCCGCCCGAGTTCACCGGTGCCGCCGGTGATCAGCACGGTGCCCGGTGCGCGTTCCGTGTCACCACCGGCCCGGTCGGCTGCGGGTGCCGTGTCGTGCGGGGAGACCGGAACCAGCCGGGGAACCAGCACCGTTCGGCCGCGGACGGCCAGTTCCGGCTCGGTGAGGTGCAGCGCCGTCCGCAGGGTGTCCGGGTCGGCGTCCTTGTCGACGTCGACCAGCCGCACCGGGTGTCCCTCGGCGCGCGCCGCACGCAGCAGACCCCACAGGGGCGCCGAGGCCAGGTCGACGGTCTCGTCCTCGTCGACGGCCAGTGCCTGGCGGGTCACCCAGACCAGTTCGGCACCGGCCGGCCGCGGGCCGGTCAGCAGGTCACGCGCCCGGATCAGGGCCGCCGCGGTGAACTCCTCCGGCGTGCCGGAGGGGCAGGTGGCGTCGACCACGAACCGGGAGGGCACCGGTCCGGTCCCCTCCGTGTCCGGCGTGGGCAGTCCGAGCACGGCCGCGAGGGGACCGTCGGTGATCACGGTGACCGCCGGCTCGGCGGCGGACGACGGGCACTCCTGGAACTCCAGCCGGTGCAGGTGCCGTTCGGCCCGCCCCGTCCGCAGGTTGTCCGCACGGGCCTCCCGGAGACGGAGGCCCGCGGTGACGACCAGCTCCCCGTTCTCGTCCGTCACCCACAGCTCGGCCTGCTCGCGCGTGCTGTCGAGGCGCACGCGCACCCGTACGACCGACGCCCCGGTGGCGTACAGCCGGGCGTCGTTCCATTCGAACGGCAGCAGGACGCGCTTCCCTCGGCCCGGACCCGCGTCACGGTGGGGCACGGCGCCGTCGTCGGCCTCCTCGGCGGTGAGGATGGTGTGGAGCGCGGCGTCGAGGAGGGCGGGGTGGATCGTGAACCCTTCGGGCCGCAGGCTCTCCGGCAGGCGGAGGACGGCGTAGAGCTCGTCGCCCTGCCGCCACAGGTCGGCGAGGCCCTGGAACGCGGGGCCGTAGGCGAGTCCGCGCTCGTGGAAGCGGTCGTAGAACCCGTCCAGGGGCACGCGTTCCGCGGAGGCGACCGCCGACGCCCAGTCCACGGACGCGGGGTCCTGTGAGGTGCCGTGGGCGGGTGCGCCGTGCGCGAGTTGGGCGGTGGCGTGGGTGGTCCAAGGTGTGCCGGGGTGGGTGTCCGGGTCGGGGTGGCTGTACACGGTGGCCTGGCGGCGCCCGTGGGCGTCGGCGCCGGTGACGGCGACCTGGACGCGCAGCGGCCCGGTCTCGGGCAGGACGAGCGGGGTGGTGAGGGTCAGGGTGTCCACCGCGCGGGCGCCGACCCGCTCGGCGGCGGTGAGGGCCATGTCGAGGATCCCGGTGCCGGGCAGCAGCGTCGTGCCGAACACGCGGTGGTCGCCCAGCCAGCTCTGTCCGGCGGCGGTGGCGTCGATGGTTCCGGTGAGGATCAGTCCGTCGCCGGAGGCCAGCGGCGTCGACAGCGTGAGCCACGGGTGGTCCGCGCCGTCCGCACTCCGGCCCGGCGGGACCGCCGCGGTGGTGTCGGGGGCGGCGGGCCAGTGGCGGCGGCGGTCGAAGGCGTAGGTGGGCAGGCCGCCCACCACCGGTGCCCGCGGGACCAGCCGGGGCCACGGCCAGGCGTCCCCCTGGGTGAGTCCGGCGCGGACCCATGAGGTGAGGACGTCGGTGGTGTCGGCCCGGTCCCGGTGGGCGGTGGCGACGGCGGTGCCGCCGTGCTGCCGGGTGATCTCGTCGAGGACCAGGGCCATGACGGGGTGGGGGCTGATCTCGGTCCAGGTCTGGTGGCCGTCGGTGGCCGCCGCCGCCCGGGCGGCCTGGTCGAAGCGGACCGGTCGGCGCAGGTTGGCGCACCAGTAGTCGGCGTCCAGCTCGGTGCCGTGGATGAGGCGGCCGTGGACGGTGGAGTACATCGGGATCCGTCCCGCCGCAGGCCGCAGGCCGGCCAACTCCTCGGCCAGGGCGGGCAGGAGCGGGTCCATGTGGGCGCTGTGCGAGGCGTAGTCCACCTGCACCCGACGGGCGAACACGTCCTCGGCCTGCAATTGGGCCACGAGTGCGTCCAGTGCCTGGTCGTCACCGGAGACCACGGTGGAGGTGGGTGTGTTGACCGCGGCGATCGACAGGCCGGTACCCGCCAGGCGTTCGGTGACCCACTCGTGGCCGCGTTCGACGACGGCCATGCCACCCCGGCCGCGGCAGGTGGCCACGGCACGGGAGCGGGCGGCGACGATCTTCGCGCCCTGCTCCACGGTGAGGATGCCCGCGACCACGGCGGCGGCCACCTCGCCCTGCGAGTGGCCGATCACCGCCCGCGGCGTGACACCCATGGACTCCCACCAGGCGGCCAGACCGAGGCTCATCGCGAACAGCGCGGGCTGCACCTCCTCGACGCCGGACAGCGGGCGCTGTCCGGTGAGGACCTCGGTGACGGACCATCCGGTCCAGGGCAGCAGGGCCGCGTCGCAGGCCGCCACCGCGTCGGCGAACGCGGGAGAGTGCTCCAGCAGGGCACGGCCCATGCCCTCCCACTGCGACCCCTGACCGGGGAACACCCACACACCGCCGGCACCGTCGCCTTGGGGGGCCTCGGCTCCCGGTCCCTCGACGGGTGCGATCACGCCGTCCGCGTCGGTTCCCTCGGCGAGCGCTTCGAGGCGGCTGATGGCCTCGTCGCGGGTGGTGGCCAGGACGGCGCCCCGGTGGCCGAACCAGCTCCGGTGCCGGAGCGCGGTGGACGCCACCTGTTCCGGCGTCACCTCCGGGTGCTTGCGCCACCAGGCGGCCCAGCGCCGGGCCTGCTCCCGCACCACGCCCGCGTCCCGGCCGGACACCACCACCGGGAGGACCCCGTCGGTCTCCCGTCCGGGGACCGTCTCCTCGGCGGGGGCCTCCTCGATCACCAGGTGGGCGTTGGTCCCGGACAGGCCGAAGGACGACACGCCCGCGCGTCGCGGCCGGGACTCCTGCCGCGGCCAGGACCGCGCCTCACCCACCAGCTCGAGCCCGCTGCCCTCCCACTCGACGTGCTCACTGGGCCGCCCCGCATACAGACTCGGCGGCAACTCCTCGTGCTGCAACGCCAGCACCATCTTGATCACACCAGCCACACCAGCGGCCGCCTGCGCATGACCGATGTTCGACTTCGACGACCCCAGCCACACCGGCCGTTCCACCGGCCGCCCCGGCCCGAACACCGCCGCCAGAGCCCCCGCCTCCACCGGATCACCCAACGGAGTCCCGGTACCGTGCGCCTCGATCGCGTCCACGTCCGACGGGGACAACCCCGCACGCGACAACGCCTCCTGGATCACCCGCTGCTGCGACGGCCCGTTCGGAGCAGTCAACCCCTGCGACCGACCGTCCTGATTCACCGCCGAACCACGGATCACCGCCAGCACACGATCCCCGGCAGCACGCGCCACCGACAACCGCTTCAACACCAGCACACCACAACCCTCGGACCAACCCGCCCCATCCGCATCCGCCGAAAAACTCTTGCACCGCCCGTCCGCAGCCGTCCCCCGCAACCGGGAGAACTCCACGAACACCGACGGCGTCGACATCACCGTCACACCACCCGCCAACGCCACATCACACTCACGCTGCCGCAACGCCGCCACCGCCAGATGCAACGCCACCAACGACGACGAACACGCCGTGTCCACCGTCACCGCAGGCCCCTGCAACCCCAACGCGTACGACACCCGACCCGACAGCACACTGCCGGCGCTGCCCAGCGAGCCGTACGCGTCGAGCGCGCTCAGGTCGTGCCCGTGGAGGCGGCCGAAGTCCGATCCCATGGCGCCGAGGTACACGCCGGTGTTGCTGCCCTCGAGGGTTCCGGGGCGGATTCCGGCGCGCTCGAGGGCTTCCCAGGAGGCTTCCAGCACGAGCCGTTGCTGGGGGTCCATCGCCTGCGCCTCGCGCGGGGGGATCCCGAAGAACGCGGCGTCGAACTCCTCGACGTCGCGCAGGAATCCGCCCTCACGGGCGTACGTCTTGCCGACGGCTTCCGGGTCCGGGTCGTACACGTCCCAGCCGTCCCACCGCGACGGGAACCCCTCGATCGCGTCCCCGCCCGAGGACAGCAGCTCCCAGAACTCCTCCGGCGTGCCCACCCCGCCCGGCAGCCGGCACGCCATCGACACGATCGCGACGGGATCGTCGTCCTCGTCGGCAGCCCGGACGTCCGCGGCCCGGTCGTCCGCGGCCCGGTCGGCGGTCTCGGCGGGCGGCGCGGCCGGTGACAGGTCCATCCGCTCCAGGAGGAAATCGGCCATGGCGACCGGGGTCGGGTGGTCGAACGCCAGCGTGGCCGGCAGGGACACCTCGGTGTCCTGCGAGATCCGGCGCCGCAGTTCCACGGCCATCAGCGAATCGAGGCCGAGGTCCCTGAGCACCTGGTCGGCCGGCACCTCGCCCTCGTCCCGGAGACCGAGCACGGTCGCCGCCGCCGACCGCACCAGCAGGGTCACGGACTCCCGCCGCCGGTCGGGGGAGAGCGCCGTGAGTCTGTCCCGCAGGCCCGACGGGGCCTGGCCCGCGTTCGCCCGCCGGAGGCGTGTCCTGACCAGGCCGCGCAGCAGCGCCGGCACCTCGTCCTGGCCGCGGTGCGCCGAGGCCGTCCTGAGCCGTACGGGAACCAGGTGGCCCCGCGCGTGCGTCGCCAGCGCCGCGTCGAGTGCCCGCAGCCCTTCCTCCACGGACAGCGGCTCGACGCCGAGGCGCCGGATCCGGTTCAGCTCGGCCTGGCCGAGGTGCGCGGTCAGCCCCGTGCCGCCCTGCTCCCACAGCCCCCAGGACAGACTCCTGGCGGGCAGCCCCGCCTGGACACGCCGTACGGCGAAGGCGTCGAGGAACGCGTTGCCCGCGGCGTACGTGCTCTGGCCGGCGCTGCCGAGCACTCCGGCGAGCGAGGAGAACATCACGAACTCGGACAGCGGGCGGTCCCGGGTGAGTTCGTGCAGGTGCAGCACGGCGTCCAGCTTGGGGGCGAGCACCCGTGCGAGCCGTTCCGTGTTCTGGTCCGGCAGCAGTCCGTCGTCCAGCACGCCGGCCAGGTGCCATACCGAGTCGAGGTCGTCGAGGGAACCGATCAGACCGGCGAGGGCTTCCCGGTCGGCGACGTCACAGGCCACGATCCGTACGCTCTCGGCGCCGGCCGCGGTGAGTTCGGCGGCGATGCCGGCGGCTCCGGGGGCCCGGTCGCCCTGACGCGAGGTCAGCACGAGACGCCGGACCCCGCGGGTGCGCACCAGGTGCCCGGCGAGTTCCCTGCCCAGCTCACCGGTGCCGCCGGTGATCAGCGCCGTTCCCGGCGCCGTTCCCAGCCCCGTTCCCGGCGCCGTTCCTTCCGGCGGCGGCGTGGCCGCGGTGACGTCCTGCGGCTCCGCTGCGACCGCGACCAGCCGTGCGACGCGGATCTCCCCTCCGCGTACCGCGATCTCGGGTTCCTCGGTGACGGACACCGCCCTGGCGAGCGCGGCGGCGTCCTCGGCTCCGGTCCCGACGTCGACCAGGCGCAGCGACCGCTGCGGGTACTCGGCGCGCGCGGCACGGACAAGGCCCCACAGCGGGGTGTGCAGCAGACCGTCGACGCCCTCCCCCGGCTCGACCGGCACGGCTTCCCTGGTCACCCAGACCAGTTCGGTCCCGTCCAGGCGGGGCTCGGCCAGCAGGCCCTGCAGCAGGCGCAGTCCGGTGGCGGTGGCCGTGCGCACCGCGTCCGCCAGGTCGCCAGGCCCCTGCGTGGTGCTGTCGACGACGAGGCGGGCGGGGGGCTCGTCGCCGGCGTCGAGCCGGGCGCGCAGGGCGTCCAGGCCGGTGACGGCGCGTGCGCCGATCACGTGCGCGAGGTCACCGGGGCCGGCGAGGACCCAGGTCTCGGCCGGCGTCTCGCGGGTCGTGCGGGGGCGCTGGAAGTCGAGCCGGTAGAGGTGGCCGCCTGTGCGCGGCCGCAGCCGCTCTCCGGTCGCCGGACGCAGGGCGAGCGCTTCGACGTAGGCCACCGGATCGCCGTGGGCGTCCGCCATCCAGAGCCGGACCTGGGACGACCGCGGGTCCCGCTCGGCCCGGACACGGAGTTCGGTCGCCCCGGTGGCGTACAGTTCCGCCCCCGTCCACTCGAAGGGGAGGGACACGTCCGCGGTGTCGGCGTCCAGCGCGGCGACGGCGTGCAGCGCCGCGTCCAGCAGCGCCGGGTGGACCGCGAAGTCGCCTGCCGCCGCGCTCTCGGCCTCGGGCAGGCGGACCACGGCGTAGGCGGTGTCACCGCTGCGGGAGAGCTCCGTCAGCCCCTGGAACGCGGGGCCGTAGTCGATGCCGCGGGCGCGCAGCCGCTCGTAGAAGCCGTCGAGGTCCACCGGTTCCACCGGTTCCATCGGCGTGGCACCCGCCGCCGGCCGGCTCCGGAGGTCCCGGAAGCCCTGGTCGTCGGTGTCACCGGCGGTCCGGTGGGTGAGCCGGGCGGTGGCGTGGGTGGTCCAGGGGGCGTCGGGGTGGGTGTCGGGGCCGGGGTGGGTGTGGACGGTGACCTGGCGGCACCCGTCGGCGTCGGCGCCGGTGACGGCGACCTGGACGCGCAGCGCGCCGTCGTCGGGCAGGACGAGGGGGGTGGTGAGGGTGAGGGTGTCGATCCGGGTGGCGCCCACGCGTTCGGCGGCGGTGAGCACCAGGTCGAGGATTCCGGTGCCGGGCAGGAGCACGGTGTCGAAGACCTTGTGGTCGCTCAGCCAGCGCTGTCCGGGTTCGGTGGCGTCGATCCTGCCGGTGAGGACGAGGCCGTCGTCGTCGGCGAGGGGGGTGGAGAGCGCGAGCCAGGGGTGGTCGAGCCCGTCCGCGCCCCAGGCCGAGGGGTCGGCCTGGATGCCGGTGGGTTGGGCGAGCCAGTACCGCCGGCGGTCGAAGGCGTAGGTGGGGAGGGTGGCCTCGACCGGTGTCCGGGGCACCGCGCGTTCCCACGGCCACCCGGTCTCCCGGGCGAGTCCGGCGCGGACCCACGAGGTGAGGACGTCGGTGGCGTCGGCCCGGTCCCGGTGGGCGGTGGCGACGGTCGTTCCGCCGTGCTGCCGGGTGATCTCGTCGAGCGCCATGGCCATGACGGGGTGAGGGCTGATCTCGATCCAGGTCTGGTGGCCGTCGGCGGCGGCCGCCTCGCTGGCCCGGTCGAAGCGGACCGGCCGGCGCAGGTTGGCGCACCAGTAGTCGGCGTCCAGCTCGGTGCCGTGGATGAGGCGGCCGTGGACGGTGGAGTACATCGGGATCCGTCCCGCCGCAGGCCGCAGGCCGGCCAACTCCTCGGCCAGGGCGGGCAGGAGCGGGTCCATGTGGGCGCTGTGCGAGGCGTAGTCGACCTGCACCCGGCGGGCGAACACGTCCTCGGTCCGCAGGCCGGCGAGGAGGGCGTCGAGCGCGTCACTGTCACCGGAGATCACGGTGGATCCCGGGGTGTTGACCGCGGCCACGGACAGTCCGGTGCCGGTGAGACGTTCGGTGATCCAGTCCACGCCGCGTTCGACGACGGCCATGCCACCCCGGCCGCGGCAGGTGGCCACGGCACGGGAGCGGGCGGCGACGATCTTCGCGCCCTGCTCGACGGTGAGGATGCCCGCGACGACGGCGGCGGCCACCTCGCCCTGCGAGTGGCCGATCACCGCCCGCGGCGTGACACCCATGGACTCCCACCAGGCGGCCAGACCGAGGCTCATCGCGAACAGCGCGGGCTGCACCTCCTCGACGCCGGACAGCGGGCGCTGTCCGGTGAGGACCTCGGTGACGGACCATCCGGTCCAGGGCAGCAGGGCCGCGTCGCAGGCCGCCACCGCGTCGGCGAACGCGGGAGAGTGATCGAGCAGGGCACGGCCCATGCCCTCCCACTGCGATCCCTGACCGGGGAACACCCAGACGCCTCCGGGGCCGGTCGCGAGGATGTCCTCGGCCGGCGTCTCGACGGGAGCGATCACTCCCAGGGCGTCGGTGCCCGCGGCGAGGGCTTCCAGGCGGTCGATGGCCTCGTCGCGGGTGGTGGCGAGGACGGCGCCACGGGAGTCGAACCGGCTGCGGTGCCACAGGGCCGTGGAGGAGACCCGGTCCAGGGACACCTCCGGGTGCTCGCGCCACCAGGCGGCCCAGCGCCGGGCCTGCTCCCGCACCACCCCCGCGTCCCGGCCGGACACCACGATCGGGAGAACCCCGTCGGCCTCCGGCCCGGGGACCGTCTCCTCGGGTTCCGGCGCGGTCTCCGCAGCCGTCGGCGGCTCCTCCAGGATCAGGTGGGCGTTGGTCCCGGACAGGCCGAAGGACGACACACCCGCGCGTCGCGGCCGGGACTCCTCCCGCGGCCACGACCGCGCCTCACCCACCAACTCGAGCCCGCTGCCCTCCCACTCGACATGCTCACTGGGCCGCCCCGCATACAGACTCGGCGGCAACTCCTCGTGCTGCAACGCCAGCACCATCTTGATCACACCAGCCACACCCGCCGCGGCCTGCGCATGACCGATGTTCGACTTCGACGACCCCAACCACACCGGCCGCCCGGCCTCCCGCCCCGGCCCGAACACCGCCGCCAGAGCCCCCGCCTCCACCGGATCACCCAACGGAGTCCCGGTACCGTGCGCCTCGATCGCGTCCACGTCCGACGGGGACAACCCCGCACGCGACAACGCCTCGCGGATCACCCGCTGCTGCGACGGCCCGTTCGGAGCAGTCAACCCCTGCGACCGACCATCCTGATTCACCGCCGAACCACGGATCACCGCCAGCACACGATCCCCGGCAGCACGCGCCACCGACAACCGCTTCAACACCAGCACACCACAACCCTCGGACCAACCCGCCCCGTCCGCATCCGCCGAAAAACTCTTGCACCGCCCATCCGCAGCCGTCCCCCGCAACCGGGAGAACTCCACGAACACCGACGGCGTCGACATCACCGTCACACCACCCGCCAACGCCACGTCACACTCACGCTGCCGCAACGCCGCCACCGCCAGATGCAACGCCACCAACGACGACGAACACGCCGTGTCCACCGTCACCGCAGGCCCCTGCAACCCCAACGCATACGACACCCGACCCGACAGCACACTGCTCGCCCTGCCGGTGTTGACGTAGCCGTCCTGATCGCCGAGACCGTGCCCCAGGCTGCCGTAGTCGCCGTTCATCGTGCCCAGGTACACACCGGTGTTGCTGCCCTCGAGGGCCTCGGCGGGGATGCCGGCGCGCTCGAGGGCCTCCCAGGAAGTTTCGAGGACCACCCGCTGCTGCGGGTCCATCGCCTGCGCCTCGCGCGCGGGGATCCCGAAGAACGCGGCGTCGAACTCCTCGACGTCCCGCAGGAATCCGCCCTCCCGCACGTAACTCTTGCCGACGGCCTCCGGGTCCGGGTCGTACACGTCCCAGCCGTCCCACCGCGACGGGAACCCCTCGATCGCGTCCCCGCCCGAGGACAGCAGCTCCCAGAACTCCTCCGGCGTGCCCACCCCGCCCGGCAGCCGGCACGCCATCGACACGATCGCGACCGGTTCGGTGAGTTGCGCCTCCAGATCGGTCGCCCGCCTCTTGAGCTCCCGGATGGCGGGCAGGGCGAGTTCCAACCGACTCTGTTCAGACATGGAGCAGTTCCTTCCGGCAGGGCGATGGGGGGACGGAAGCATCTACAGATCGAGTGCGAGGAGGGCCTCGAGTTCGGCGCCGATCTCGGCGGCGGACCGGGCCGGCGCGAGGGCCTGCGGGGTTTGCGGGGTTTCCGGTGTTTTCGGGGTTCTCGGGGCTTCCGGGGCCGTCGGGGACCCCGGTTCCGGTGCGGTCGCGGTCTCCGGGCGGGTGATGCCCAGGCGCCGCGTCAGCAGGTCCGCGATGGCGGCCGGGGTGGGGTGGTCGAAGGCGAGGCTCGCCGGCAGCGGGACGTCGGCGGCGTCCGCGAGCCGGCGTCGCAGTTCCACGGCCATCAGGGAGTCGAGGCCGAGGTCCTTCAGCACGGCCTTGCTCCTGAGCGCTCCCGGACCGGGCAGTCCCAGGACGACGGCGGCCTCCTCCAGCACGAGCCGGGTGACCGTGGCGGCCTGCTCCTCGGGCGTACCGCCGCGCAGGCGCCGTCGCAGCCCGTCTCCCGCGCGGCCGTCGCCGGCGCGGCGGAGGGAGGGCCGGACGAGTCCGCGCAGCAGCGCCGGGGGTTCGCCCTCCAACGCGGCGAGGTCGAGCCTGACGGGGACGAGGTTGCCGTCCGGTGAGCGCAGCGCCCGGTCGAGCAGTCGCAGGGCGTCGGCGACGGGCAGCGGGGCGATGCCCTGCCGTCGCAGACGCCGTAGCTCCGCCTCGGTGAGGTGGGCGGTCATGCCGGGGCCGGTCGGCTCCCACAGGCCCCAGGCGAGGCTGGTGCCGCCGCTGCGGGCGGCGAGGGCGTCCAGGCAGGCGTTGGCGGCGGCGTACGCGCCCTGTCCGGCGGAACCGAAGGTGGCGGCCACCGAGGAGAACAGGACGAACGCCGACAGGCCCATCCCGGCGGTGAGTTCCGCCAGGTGCGCGGCGCCGTCCAGCTTGGGGGCCAGCACCTGGCGCAGGCGCCGCCGGTCGTAGTCGAGCAGCAGGCCGTCGTCGAGCACGCCCGCGAGGTGCAGCACGGCCGACCAGTCGTCGGCCGTGGACAGGACGTCGGCCACCTGGGTGCGGTCGGTGACGTCGCAGGCCAGTACCCGCACCGAGCGTGCGCCCGCCCCGGTCAGTTCGGCGACCAGGTCCCCGGCCTGCGGGGCGGACGGGCCGCCGCGTGAGGTCAGGACCAGGTCGCGCACCCCGTGTTCGGTCACCAGGTGCCGGGCGACGGCCCTGCCGAGTTCGCCGGTCCCGCCGGTGATCAGTACGGTTCCGCCGGACACCGTGGCGGTGGGTGTGCCGGGGGCGCCCGCGGCGGTCAGCCGGGGGGCCAGGATTTCTCCGTCCCGGACGGCGAGTTCGGGTTCGCCGGTCACGGAGAGCGCCGCCAGCAGGGTCGCGGCGTCGATCCGGTCGCAGTCGACGATCCGCAGGGCCGCCTCCGGGTGTTCGCGCCGTGCCGCCCGCAGCAGGCCCCACAGCGGCGCCCCGGCGAGGCCGTGCACGCGGTCGTCGGGGCGGGCGGCGACGCTGTCCCGGGTGATCCACACCAGCTCGGTGTCCCGGAGCGGCAGCAGCCGGCGCAGCAGGTCCAGCGCGTGCGCGGTCGACTCGTGGGCGGCCTCGACGCCCTCGGGGAGCCCGGTGGCGTCGATCAGGACGCGGCGCGGGCCGTCGTCCGTGCCCGCCTCGACCGGTGTCGGTCCGAGGGCCTCGGAGGGTGTCAGTCCGAGGGCCTCGGACACCGGGCCGCGGCCCAGGACCGGCATCGGCGCCGTGACCGGCACCGGGTGCGTCTTCGGCACGGGGCGGAAGGCCACCCGGTAGAGGTCGGGGACGGAGAGGGCGGCTCGCAGCTGACCGGCGTCGACCGGACGCAGCCGCAGGCCGCCGATGTGCATCACGGGGGCCCCGGCGGGGTCGGTGACGGCGGCCCGGATCCCGTCGTCCACGAGGTCCACGCGGACGTGGAGTTCGGTGGCACCCGTGGCGTACAGGCGGACGTCGGTGAACTCGAACGGGACGCGGGCCTCGGCGGAGGCCGGGACCACCGCGCGCATCACCTGCAGGGCCGCGTCCAGGAGGGCGGGGTGGACACCGAATCCGCCCGCCTCCGCGACGGGCAGCCGCACCACGCCGCAGGCGGTCCGGCCCTCTCCGCGCAGTTCGACGACGCCGTGGAAGGCGGCGCCGTAGTCGACGCCCTGGGCGGCGAAGCCCTCGTAGAAGCCGGTCAGGTCGACGGCGGGCAGGTCGGGCATCGTCCAGTCGGCGGGCTCCGGACCGGGCTCGTCCAGCAGCACGCCCTCGGCGTGGGTGGTCCAGGCAGGGGTGCCGTCCACCCTGCTGTGCAGGGTCACCGTGCGTCGCCCCTGTTCGCCGGGCTCGATCCTGACCTGGACCCGGGCCGCGTCGCGCAGCACCATCGGCCGGGACAGCGTGAGCTCGCCGACTCCGGCGGCTCCGGCCCGGCCGGCCGCGGCGAGGACCAGGTCGAGCAGGGCGGTGCCGGGGACGACCACGGTGCCGTGGACCACGTGGTCGGCCAGCCAGGGCTGGGACGCGGCCGAGACGCGGCCCGACACGACCCAGCCGCCGTCGGCGAGTCCGGTGGTTTCGGTCAGCCAGGGGTGCCCGGCGCCGGAGGGGTCCAGCCAGTGGCGCCGCCGCTGGAAGGCGTAGGTGGGGAGGTCGACGCGGCGACGCCGCCCGCCGAGGAGCGCGGGCCAGTCCGGCGCGGCTCCCGCGGTGTGTGCCGTGGCGATCGCCAGGGTCAGGGCCTCGGGGCCGGACCGGTCCGGCCGCTGGGTGGGGATGACGACGGCGTCGCGGTCCACGCAGTCCTCGGTCATGGCGGCGGTCGTCCCGTCGGGGCCGATGCCGAGGAACGAGGTGACGCCCTCGCCGAGCGCGGTGCGGACGCCGTCGGCGAAGCGGACCGGCTGCCTCACCTGGCGCACCCAGTGGTCGGGGCCGCAGGCGGTGACGAGCCGTCCGGTCAGGTTGGTGACCAGCGGGATGCGCGGCGGGTGGAAGGTGAGGCCTTCGGCCACGCGGCGGAACGCGTCGAGCATGCCGTCCATGTGCGGGGAGTGGAAGGCGTGGGACACGTCGAGCCGTTTGGCGCGGCGTCCGGTGAATCGTCCGGCCACCTCGTCCACGGCGTCCGCGTCACCGGAGATCACCACGGAGTCGGGTCCGTTGACCGCGGCGAGGGCGACCCGTGGGGACGTCAGCGGGGCGATCTCGTGCTCGCCGGCCTGGAGGGCGAGCATGACGCCGGTGTCGGGCCGGTCCTGCATCAGCCGGGCCCGGGCGGCGACCAGCGCGCAGGCGTCCTCCAGGGAGAGCACGCCCGCCACGTGGGCGGCGGCGAGTTCGCCGACGGAGTGTCCGAGGACCAGGTCGGGCGTGATCCCGAGGCTCTCCAGGAGCCGGAACAGCGCCACCTCGAAGGCGAACAGCGCGGGCTGCGCGAACTCGGTACGGCGCAGTGCCTCCGGGTCGTCGACGACCCGGTCGAGCGGAAGGCGGAGGTGCCGGTCGAGTGCGGCGCGGATCTCCTGCCAGGCGGCGTCGAACACCGGGTAGGTCCGGCGCAGGTCCGCTCCCATGCCGGCGCGCTGGGTTCCCTGTCCGGCGAAGACGAACGCCGTCCGGCCGTCCCGCGCCGACCCTTCCACCACCGACGTCGAGGACTCTCCCCCGGTGACGGCACGCAGTCCGGCGAGCAGGTCGGCGGTGTCCCGGCCGACGACGACGGCGCGCTCCGGGAAGGACGTGCGCGAGGTGGCCAGGGAGAACGCCAGGTCGGCCGGGTCCGTGCCGGGGTGCGTGCCGACGTGGACGGCCAGCCGGGACGCCTGCTCGCGGAGGGCGTCGCGGCTCCGCGCGGAGAGGACCCAGGGCAGCGGCCCGGGAGGGGCGGCGGGGGCCGCCGGTTCCTCGGCCTCGGCGGCCTGTTCGAGGATCAGGTGGGCGTTGGTGCCGCTGATGCCGAAGGCGGAGACGCCCGCCCGCCGGGGGCCGTCGCCGTCCCAGGCGACGGGGTGGGTGGCGGGCCGGAGGGAGCTCGCCGCCCAGTCCACGTGCCGGGAGGGCGTGTCGGCGTGCAGGGTGCGCGGGACGAGGCCGTGGCGCATCGCCAGGACCGTCTTGATCACCCCGGCCACGCCCGCGGCCGCCTGGGTGTGGCCGATGTTGGACTTCACCGAGCCCAGCCACACCGGCCTGCCGGAGGCGCCGTACGTGGCCTGCAGGGCGTGTGCCTCGATGGGGTCGCCCAGCGTCGTGCCGGTGCCGTGGGCCTCCACGACGTCCACGTCGGAGGCTTCGAGCCCGGCCGCGGCCAGGGCCTTGCGGATCACCCGCTGCTGGGCCCGGCCGCTGGGGGCGGTGAGCCCGTTGGAGGTGCCGTCCTGGTTGACGGCCGAGCCGCGGATCACGGCCAGGACCGGATGCCCGTGGCGCCGCGCGTCGGACAGCCTCTCCAGGAGCAGCAGTCCGCTGCCCTCGGCGAGCGCGGTGCCGGAGGCGTCGTCCGAGAAGGCGCGGCAGCGTCCGCCCGGGTCGAGGCCGCGCTGCCGGCTGAACCCGACGAACAGCCGTGGGGTGGCCATGACGGTGGCGCCGCCGGCGACGGCCATCGCGCACTCGCCCCTCGACAGGGCCTGCGCGGCGAGGTGGACGGCGACCAGCGAGGCCGAGCAGGCGGTGTCCACCGTGACCGACGGGCCTTCCAGGCCGAGCGCGTACGAGACGCGGCCGGAGACCACGGCGGCGGCGCTGCCGGTGAGGCCGAAGCCCTCGGAGCCGTGGGGGGTGCCCAGTGACGCGTAGTCCTGGCCGTTGGTGCCGAGGTAGACGCCGGTGTCACTGCCGCGCAGGGTGTCCGGTGCGATGCCGGCCCTCTCCAGCAGGTCCCAGGCGCCCTCCAGGAGGATCCGCTGCTGCGGATCCATGGTCAGCGCCTCCCGGGGGCTGATGCCGAAGAACTCGGGGTCGAAGGCGGCGGCGTCCACGAATCCGCCGTGGCGGACGTAGCTGGTCCCGGGGTGGTCCGGGTCGGGGTGGTACAGCGAGGACAGGTCCCAGCCGCGGTCCTCGGGAAACGGGGTGATGGCGTCCCCGCCGTCGGCGAGCAGCCGCCAGAAGCTCTCCGGATCGTGCACGCCACCGGGGAACCGGCAGCTCATGGAGACGATCGCGATGGGCTCCGCGGGGCCCTCTCGGTCCTCGGCGGCGGCGGGCGCCGGGGCGGCGGCGGCCGGCGCGAGGGCGACCCGCGCGGCGGCGGCCGGTTCGTCGGCGGCCCGGGTGAGGGCGGCCGAGCGGTCGGCGACCGGGGCGGAGGCAACCGACGCGGCGCCAGCCGCGGTGGGAGCGGCGGCAGCCGCGGGCACGGCGGCGCTTGCGCCGGGAGCTGCGGGCACGGCGGCAGCCGCGGTTGGAACGGTCGGCACGGCGGCGGCTGCGGTGGGAACCGCGGCCGCGGCGAGGGCGGCCGGCACGGAGGCGCTTGCGGCGGGAGCGGCAGACGCGTCGGCAGCCGCGGCGAAGGCGGCGGGCACGGTGGCGGCCTCAGCGGGGGCGGCGGGCGCGTCGGCAGCCGCAGTGGGGGTGGTCGGGACGGCCGTGGTTGCGGTGGGCGCGGCGCCAGCCGCAGTGAGGGCGGCAGGCGCGGTGGGGGCGGCGGTCGCGGCGGTTGCGGCGGTTGCGGTGGGGGCGGCGGTTGCGGCGGTTGCGGTGGGGGCGGCGGTTGCGGTGGGGGCGGCCGGCGCGGCGGCGGGTGGGGAGGCGTCCAGGTCCAGCGCGTCGAGGATGTGGTCGGCCACCTGGGCGGGCGTGGGGTGGTCGAAGATGAGCGTGGCGGGCAGCCGCAGTCCGGTGGCGGCTCCGAGCCGGTTGCGCAGTTCGACGCCGTGGACCGAGTCGAGGGCGAGTTCCCGGAAGGTGCGTTCGGCGTCCACGGCGTCCGCCGCGGGGAGCCCCAGCAGGTGGGCGACCTGCCCCCTGACCTCCTCCCGCACGGCGTGCGGCCGGCTCTCCGCGGGGAGTTCGGCGAGCCGCCGCCGGAAGGCGGGCGCCCGTACGTCCGGTGCCTCGGCGCCGTCGGGCAGATCGCCGACGAGGGCGCTGGGACGGGTCGCCGTGAACACGGTGCGGAATCGCTCCCACCGCACGTCGGCCACGGTGGTGCAGGGTTCCGGGGCCGCGACGGCCCGGTCCAGGGCGGTCAGGGCCAGGTCCGGTGCCATCGGGGGCACGCCGTGGCGGTCGAGGACCTCCCGCACCGGGCCTTGCGCCATGCCGTCGCCGTCCCAGGGTCCCCACGCCACGGAGGTCGCGGGCAGCCCCTGGGCGTGCCGCAGTGCGGCCAGACCGTCCAGGTAGGCGTTGCCGGGCGCGTAGTTGCCCTGACCGGGGACGCCGACGGTCGCGCCCCACGAGGAGAACAGCACGAACGCGTCGAGCCCGGTGGCGAGTTCGTGCAGGTTCCACGCTCCGCGGGCCTTCACCCGCAGCGCCGCGTCGACCTGGTCGAGGGTGAGGTCGTCGACGAGTCCGTCGTGCAGCGCCCCGGCGGCGTGCACGACGGAGCGGGGCCGGGTCCTCTCGACGAGTTCCCGGAGGGCCTCCCGGTCGGCGACGTCGCAGGCGACGATCTCGACCCCGGCCCCGAGCCGGCGGATCTCCGCGGCGAGGGCCTCGGCCCGCGGGGTGTCCGGCCCGCCGCGGCCGACCAGCACCAGGTGTTCGGCGCCCCGCCCGGCCAGCCGGCGCGCGACCGCGGCGCCGAGCGCGCCGGTGCCGCCGGTGATCAGGACCGTGCCCCGGGGGCTCCAGTCGCGGGCCGGGCCGGTGGCGGCGCGCATCAGGCGGCGACCGTACGCGACGGACTCCCGGACGGCGATCTGGTCCTCGCCGTGCACGCCGGTGAGCATCCCGGCCAGGGCGGCGGGGTCGTACGCGGCGGACACGTCGATCAGACCGCCCCAGCGCGCGCCGTGCTCCAGGGCGACGACCCTGCCGAGTCCCCACACCAGGCTCCGGTCCGGCGCGACCGCTTCGTCGTGGACGGCGACGGCGTCGCGGGTGACGCACCACAGCGGGGCGGTCACCCCCGCGTCGCCCAGTGCCTGGACGGCGGTGAGCGTCATGGCGTACCCCGCGGGGACGGCGGGGTACGCGGGGTGCGGGGCGTCGTGCGCGGGCGGCAGGCAGAGCACGCCGTCGCAGGTGGCGCCGCGCAGGCGGGCGGCGAGGGCGTCCCGGTCGAGGCCTGGTCCGGCCTCCACGGTGGTGACGCGCAGTCCTTGTCCGGTCAGGGTCTCGACGACGGTGTTCGCCCACGCGTCACCGGTGGCCACGAGGGCCAGCCATTCTCCCTGGCGGACCGCGGCGCCGGGGAGCTGCTTCCAGCCGACGCGGTACTGCCGGTCGTCGACGACGGAGTCCGCGGTGCGCCGGCGGCGCCACTGGGCCAGGGCGGGCAGGACGGGAGCGAGGGCGTCCGCGTCGAGGCCCAGGGTCCGGGCCACCTCGTCGAGGTCCTCCCGGCCGACCGCGTCCCAGAACGGTGCGTCGGCCGTGCCGGTGCCGCCCGTCGCCTCCGCGTCGATCCAGTACCGCCGGTGCTGGAAGGGGTAGGTGGGGAGGTCCACGACGTTCGCGCGGCCGAAGGCGCGGCTCCAGTCGACGTCGACCCCGCGGGTGTACGCCTCGGCCAGGGCCGTCAGGAAGCGGTCGCCCTCCTGGCGGCGCAGGGTGCCGACGGTGTGCACGTCGGCGCTCTCCTCCACGCCCATGGTGAGCACGGGGTGCGGGGTGCATTCGACGAAGACGCGGTGGCCCTCGGCGGCCAGTTCGCCGACGCACGCGTGGAGTTCGACCGGGGAGCGCAGGTTGCGGTACCAGTAGGCCGCGTCCAGGGTGCCGGTGTCGATCCGGCCGACGTCGACGGTGGAGTAGAAGCCCGCCACGCCGGGGCGCGGCCGGATCCCCGCCAGTGCGGTGAGGATGTCGTCGCGGATCGCCTCGACCTGTGCCGAGTGCGAGGCGTAGTCCACCGGGATGCGCCTGGCCCGGACGCCGGTGGATCCGCAGTGCGCGATCAGTGCGTCGAGGGCCTCGGGATCGCCGGAGACGACGGTGTTCCGGGGCCCGTTGGCGGCGGCCACGGACAGGCGGCCCGGCCACCGTGCGGTCAGCTGCCGCGCCTCGGTCCGGGAGCACACCAGGGAGACCATGCCGCCCTGGCCGGCCAGGCCGCGGTGGATGGCCTGGGCGCGCAGCGCCACCACGGCGGCGGCGTCCTCGATCGACAGCGCTCCGGAGGCGCAGGCCGCGGCGATCTCGCCCTGCGAGTGCCCGAGGAGGACCGCCGGCCGGACGCCGAAGTGGTCCCAGAGCCGTGCCAGCGAGACCATCACCGCCCACAGGGCGGGTTGCACGACGTCCACCCGTTCCAGGGCGTCGGCGTCGTCGATGACCTCGCCGAGCTTCCAGTCCACGTACGGTTCGAGTGCCGTCCCGCACTCGGCGAACCGTTCGGCGAAGATTGGGGAGGAGCGGAGCAGTGCGGCGGCCATGCCGGCCCACTGGGCGCCCTGCCCGGCGAACATCAGCACCGGGTCGACGCCCGCGCCGGTTCCGGTCAACAGGTTCGGCGCCTGGGCTCCCGACGCGAGGGCCTCGAGCCCGCGGATCAGTTCCGCGTGGTCCCGTCCCAGCACGACGGCCCGGTGCTCGTGGTCGGCGCGGGTGGTGGCCAGGGAGTGGCCGACGTCGGCGAGGGAGAGGCCGGGGTGGTCGGCGAGGTGGGCGCGCAGCCGGCGGGCCTGTTCCCGCAGGGCCGGTTCGGAGCGTGCGGACAGCACCCAGGGCACGCGTGCCGGCGTGGCGGGCTCCGGAGCCTCCGCGGCCTCGGGGGTCTCCGTCGGCGGGCCGGTCAGCGCGACGTGGGCGTTGGTGCCGCCGTAGCCGAAGCTGCTGACGCCGGCCAGGCGGCGGCCCTCCGGCCACGGCTGCCGGTGGGTGACCACGGCGAGGTTCGCGGCGTCGAAGTCGATGTCGGGGTTCGGGCGGCGGAAGTGCAGGCTGGCCGGCAGTTCACCGTGGTACAGCGCCAGGGAGGTCTTGAGCAGGCCGAGCACTCCGGCGGCGGGTTCGAGGTGGCCGAAGTTGGTCTTGGCGGAGCCGATGCGCAGGGGCTCCTTCCGGTCCCGGCCGAACACGTCGGCCAGTGCCGCCGCCTCGATCGGGTCGCCGCGGCGGGTCCCGGTGCCGTGGGCCTCCACGTACGACACCAGGTGCGGGGGGACGCCGGCCTCCCGCCAGGCCGAGCGCAGCACCTCGGCCTGTGTCTCCGCGCCGGGGGTGGCCAGGCCGTCGGTGGTGCCGTCGTTGTTGACGGCGCTGCCCCGGATCACCGCGTAGATCCGGTCGCGGTTGCGCCGGGCGTCCGCGAGCCGGCGCAGCACGACGACGCCGCAGCCCTCGCTGCGGACGTATCCGGCGGCGTCGGCGTCGAAGGCGCGGCACTGCCCGTCGGGGTTGAGCGCGCCGAACTTGGACATCGCCACGGTCGTGTGGGGGTGGAGGATGAGACTGACCCCGCCCGCCAGGGCGAGGTCCGACTCTCCGGACCGCAGGCTGCGGACGGCCTGGTGGACGGCGACCAGGGAGGAGCTGCAGCCGGTGCCGACGGACATCACGGGGCCGCGCAGGCCGAGGGCGTAGGCGATGCGGGCCGGGATGATCGAGGTGTCCGTGCCGATGGCCGTGTGTGTGCGGATCTCTCCGGGGGACGCCCCGGTGGCGAGGTGGTACTCCTGCCACATGCTGCCGAAGTACACGGAGGTGGCCGACCCGGCGAGCCGGTCGGCCCGGATCCGGGCGTCCTCCACGGCGGCCCAGGCGACCTCGAGGGCCAGCCGCTGCTGCGGGTCCATCTGCCGGGCCTCGGTGGGCGAGATGCCGAAGAACTCGGCGTCGAACCCCGCGACGTCGTCGAGGAATCCACCCCGCCGGGAGGTCATCTTCCCGGCCGCCGACGGATCGTCGTCGTGCCAGTCGTCGGCGCGCCACCGCTGCAGGGGCACCTCGCCGATGGCGTCGATGCCCCGCAGCAGGCCCTGCCAGAGCGCTTCGGGGGTGTCGATGCCGCCGGGGAGGCGGCAGCCGAGTCCTACGACGGCGATGTCGTCGGCGTTCATCACGCATCCTCACTTCGGGCAGGTGGAAGGCACGACGGTCCGCCGGCGAGGCCCACAGGGCAGCGGGTCCGGGCGGACCGCGCCGGCCCTCGGCGGCGGAGCGCGAGGGTCAGGCCGCGTCGTCGTCGAGGCTGATCGCCTGGGAAGGGCACAGCCGCACGCATTCCGCGACGCCCTCCCACAGTTCCTCGGGCGGACGGGGCGAGAGCAGGAGGACGGTCCCGTCCTCCTCGTCCTGGTCGAACACCTCGGGGAGGGTCAGGGCGCACATGCCCGCGCCGCAGCACCGGGCCGGGTCGACCGCGACTCGCATCGCCGTCACCAGCCGACGGGAAGACGCTTCACGCCGTACATCGATGCCAGGTGGGCCGTCTCGATCTCCTCGGGCGCCACGGTCAGGTGCAGGTCGGGGAACTCCGAGATCAGCCGGCTGAACGCCACGCGCATCTCGATCCTGGCGAGCTGCTGCCCCACGCACTGGTGCACGCCGTAGCCGAAGGCGAGGTGCCGTCCGGCATTGCGGCCGACGTCGAACACGTCCGGGTCCGCGAAGGACTCCGGGTCCCGGTTGGCGGTGGACAGGGCCACGGTGACGACCTCGCCGGCGCGGATCAGCCGGCCGTCCAGCTCGACGTCCTCGGTGGCTCCGCGGATGATCCCGAACTGGACGATGCTCAGGTAGCGCATCATCTCCTCGACGGCGCCGTTGATCAGGTCCGGCCTCTCCCGGAGCAGCGTCCACTGCTCGGGGCGGGACAGCAGCAGGTAGGTGCCGAGCCCGAGCATCTTCGCGGTGGTCTCGTGTCCCGCCGTGAGGAGGAGCATCGCCGAACCGGCGGCCTCGGCGTCCGTGAGGTCGGACGCGGCCACCCTGCTCAGCAGGTCGTCCTCGGGCTTCGCGCGCTTGCGGCTGATCAGCGCGGTGAGGAACTCCGCCATCAGGGTGAAGGCTTCCATGGCCTCGTGCATCGGGCGCTCGTAGTCGAGCATGGTCTCCGAGTGCCGCTGGAAGAACTCGTGGTCCTCGTAAGGGACGCCCAGCAGTTCGCAGATCACCAGGGAGGGAATGGGCAGGGCGAATTCCTGCACCAGGTCCACCGGAGATCCGGATTTCCGCATGGCCGCGATGCGGTCCGCGGTGATCCGCTCCACCTTCGGTTCCAGGTTCTTCATCCGCCGTACGGTGAATTCACCGGTGAACAATTTCCGGAAACGGGTGTGCTCCGGCGGGTCCATGAAGATGAAGACCCCCGGCCGTGTCGGCTGGGGGACTCCCTCGCCGACCGCCATCCTGCGGTGTTCGCCGCGTGAGCTGAACCGCGGGTCGGTGAGCACGGCGCGCGCCGCGGCGTGCCCGGTGACCAGCCAACCCGTGCTGCCGTCCGGGTAGGCCAGCCTGCTCACCGGGTGGTCGTCCCGCAGTTCGGTCAGCTTCGGCGGAGGACTGAAGGGGCAGGCGCGCTCGGTGGGGAATTCCACCGCTTGCAGTTCGGTCCGGGTCACGTCGACTCCATTCGGGAAAGTCCCGCGGACGGGCATGACCCGATGCTGCCAGACGACCCGCATCCCGTTCCGAATGCTCATGCCGGGTACGGCCTTGTCGATATCACGGCACCAGCGGTTCTCCAGCGCTTTTCGAGCCCTTTTCCTGTGGAATGCGGGTGCGGAGCGGAATCGCGGTGCGAAGAGCGCTGGTCGTCGCGCCGGTCAGATGCCCGAGGCGCTCGTCAACGGGGCGGCCTCGGCGGAGACGGCGTTCTCCAGCATGTAGCCCTGCCCCCACACGGTCCGGATGGACAGTTCGACGGGCAGGAGCCGGCGGCGGAGCCGCATGATGTGCAGGTCGAGCGAGTTCCTGTTCAGCGTCAGCGCCCGCCGGGCGAAGCCCTGCACGAACTCGGCGCGGTGCACGACCTCGCCGAAGCGGTCCACGAGCAGCCGCATCAACTCGGCCTGCGTGGTGGAGACGGTGAGGGAGTGACGGCCGAAGCTCAGGGTTCCGGTCGAGTCGATCGTCGGTACCCGGTTGCTGTCGAAGCGGTTCTGCAGGACGGTGACCCGGGCCTGGAGGTCGTCCCGGGACACCGGGGGGCGTACCCAGTCCTCGACCGGATCGTTGCTGATCGGCGGCTGCGCGCCCGCCTCGACGACGAGCAGGCGCGGCATTCCTTCCTTCCGGCAGCGGGTCCGCAGATCCGCCTGTGCCGGCCATCGGACGAAGACGACATCGGAATCTCGACCACCCATGGAGGTCCTCCCTGTACATCCCGCGTACATCCCGGTGCGTCCCACGGAAGCCGATGGGCCTCTCGGCACGGACGAGCCCCGGTCGAACGCGCCGGTACAGGGCCCGCCGTGGCGGCGGGCGGGTCCTCCGCCTCAGGTCGTCCGCGTCGCCTCGCGCAGGCTCCGGGGCCGCGGGTCGGTCCAGTGCCGCTCGACGTGGGCGATGCTCTCGGCCCGCCCCGCCGGACCGGCCACGATCCGCCAGCCGCCGGGCAGGTCGGCGAACGTGGGCCACAGCGCGTGCTGTTGCTCGTCGTTCACCACCACGAAGAACGCGCCGTCCTCGTCGTCGAACGGGTTCACCGCCCTGTCCGCCCTGTCCGCCATGTCTCCTCCGTCGCCCTTCACGTCCGGTCGCCCTCGTCGTCGCCGGCCCGCGCCGGTGCGGGGAGCGCGGCGCGGTCGATCTCGCCGCGGGAGGTCAGCGGCATGCGGTCGAGGACCACGATGTCGTCCGGCACCAGGTGGCCGGGGAGTTCGGCCGCCAGTTCGCGGCGCAGGACCGCCGGCAGCCTCGACGCCCGGCGGGAGGCCGCGGGCGCGTTGGCGAGCGGCCTGGCCCGGGTGTCCAGGGGCCGGTACACGCCGTCGTAGCAGTGCGCGCCGTCCGCGGGCGTGCGCACGGGGGGCGTGATCACCGCCTCGAACCAGCCGGGCGCCTCGGCCGACCAGGTGCACAGGACGGCACGGCCGTGGTCCTCCCCCCAGGTCCGCAGCGAGTCCGGGTCGAGCGGCGTGCCGCGCTCGGTGGTGGGCACCCCGCACTCCGCCGCCTCGCTCACCAGCCGGGCGTTCGGTATCCGGGTGAGCCGGAAAGGGCCGTCGTGCCGGGCCTGTTCGGCCTCCAGGCCGGACAGGCGGTGCACGTCCGATCCCCAGACCACGGTGGGGACGTCCGCGAGCCGCGTCGGGCTGCCCGGTCCGCTGCCCGGGCCGCTGCCCGGTCCCTTGTGCAGGACGGCCTCGTAGCGGTGCCGGGTGAGTTCGTTGGCGTCCGGTCCGGGCTTGAGCCGGACGTCCACGGCCACGACGTCGGGATGCGTGCCGGCCCACTCGGTGAAGAAGCCCGGGTCGAGGTGGAGTTCGGTCTCGCGGCGCGCGGCGCGGGCGACCGCCGCCCGGACCGCGGACGGCTCGGCGTCGGGGCGCTGGGCGTGGTGGACGGCCGTCAGGAACTCCCGCAGGGTGCCGTGGTTGCGGATGTCGCCGACGACGATCCGGCCGCCCGGGGCGAGCCGGCGCAGCGCGGAGTCCAGGACGCCCGAGAGGTAGGCGGCATCGGGGAAGTACTGCGCGACCGAGTTGAGGAGGACCGTGTCGAAGTACTCCGTGGGCAGCCCGTCGGTGACGTCGGCGGGCTGACAGCGCAGGGTCACCTTGTCCTTCAGCCGCGGGTCGGCGGCGGCCTGCGCGCGGAGGCGTTCGACGACCGGCTCCGAGAAATCGGTGCCCCAGTAGGCCTCGGCCTCCGGGGCCAGCGGCCCCAGCAGGAGGCCGGAGCCGACGCCGATCTCCAGCACCCGGCGCGCTCCCAGTCCGCGTACCCGCTCGACCATGGCCGCGCGCCACCGGCGCATCTGCGGCAGGGGGATGGGTTCACGGGTGTAGGAGCTGTTCCATCCGGTGAAGTCGTCGCCGAGACCGGTGGTGGTGTCCGGCTCGGTGTCGCCGCCGTACATGTCGTCGTAGATCGCGCGCCACATCTCGACGTGCCGGGTCACGTCCGCGTCCGGCGCCTCGGGGACGACGTACGCGACCAGGCTCCGCCGCCCGGTCCCGTCCTCGTGGGGGACGACGGCGGCCTGCGCCACGCCGTCCCGCTGCCGGAGCGCGGCCTCGGTCTCCTCGAACCGGTCGACGGACGACACGCTCCGTCGCGTGTGCGTGAGGGGCGCCATGCTGCTGTCACCTTTCGGTCGTCCTGGGCGGGGTTGCCCTCCCCACGGGCCGTGGGGAGGTTCTACAGGCGGCGCAGGAGGGCCGCCCGGTCGACCTTGCCCGTGCTGGTCAGGGGCAGTTCGTCGAGCGCGACGAGGCGCGTGGGGATCATGTACGAGGGCAGCAGGGTCCTCAGGGCGCGGACGACCTCGGCCTTCCGGAGCGGCTCGGCCGCCGGCACGTAGAAGGCGGCCAGGGACCGCCCGCCCGGTCCCGTCGGCGCCACCACGGAGGCGGCCCGGACGCCGGGGCACTGGAGGAGGGCGCTCTGCACCTCGCCGAGTTCGATCCGGTAGCCGCGGACCTTGACCTGGTCGTCGAGGCGGCCCAGGAACTCCAGGTCGCCGCTGGGCAGCCAGCGGGCGCGGTCGCCGGTGCGGTACATGCGCTCGCCGGGGCGTCCGGCCAGCGGGTCGGGCAGGAACTTGGCGGCGGTGAGCGCGGGGGCCGCGGCATAGCCCTGGGCCACGCAGGCGCCGGCGATGTACAGGTCGCCCTCCTCGCCGAGGGGGCAGGGCCGCAGGGCGCCGTCGAGCACGTAGTAGCGGGCGTTCTGCATCGGTTGCCCGTAGGGGATGCTCGGCCACGCGGGGTCGACCTCGCCGACCCGGTACCGGTTCGACCAGACGGTGCACTCGGTGGCGCCGCCCAGCGCCACCACCTCGGCGTTCGGGAACGCGGCCCGGATCCGGTCCGGGAGCGGCACCGGGATCCAGTCGCCGCTGAGGAGGACCAGGCGGAGCGTGTCGCGTCCGGCGGGCTCGCGGGCCTGGACGTAGGGCATGACCATGGCCAGGGCGGCGGGCGCCGAGTCCCAGACGGTGATGTCCTCCTGCTCGAGGAGGTCCACCAGCGTGTCCGGTTCGGCGAGCTCCGCGGCGGACGCCAGGCGTACGGTCGCGCCGGCGGCCAGCACGCCGAAGATGTCGTAGACCGAGAGGTCGAAGCAGAAGGACGTGACGAAGAGGATCGTGTCGTCGGGCCCGACCCCGTGGGTGCGGTTCACCCAGTCGATGAGGTTGACCACCGACCGGTGGCCGACGACGACTCCCTTGGGCGCGCCGGTCGAGCCGGAGGTGAAGATGGTGTAGCAGACGTCGTCGGCGGTGGGACCGGTGGCGAGGGGGGTGGCGGGCCGGAGGCCGACGTGGTGGCCGGTCCACAGCGGCTCGCGGCCCGGTGCCGCGCGGTCGCGGGACGGCGCGACGCGGACGACGGCGTCGTACCGCTCGGCCAGTTCGCCGGTGAACCGGTCGGCCGGGCGGCGGTGGACGCTCGTCCGGGCCACGCCGGGCAGGAGTTCGGGGAGGCGCTCGACGTAGCGGGGTGGCACCCGCAGGCCGGAGTGGGTGCTCAGCGCGGGGTCGGCGAGGTCGGCGAGGACGACGACGCCGTCGTCGGAGAGCAGCCCGAGAAGCGAGTCGAGGACGCCGGTCAGGTGGTCGAGGTCGGGCAGGAACTGCACCGTGCTGGCCAGGACGACGACGTCGAACGGCCCGTCGACCCGCTCGGCGGCCTCGTCGGCGAAGCACACCACGCCCTCGACCCGGCCCCCGGCGCGGAGCCCGGTCTCCTCGCTGCGGGCCACGGCCACCGGTGAGGGGTCGACGGCGACGTAGCGGGACGCCCACGGTGCCAGGGCCTCGACGACGAGGCCGGATCCGCAGCCGATCTCCAGGACGGCGGGCCGTTCGGCGGACGTCGCGTCCCGTACGAACCGTGCGACGTGGTCCTGGTAGGCCCGGACGTCGTCCTCGGTGTAGTGCCGTTCCGAGGGACGCAGGTTGAAGCCGGCCGCTTCGAGGGGGTCCGGGGAGCCGGACACGTAGTCGAAGAGTTCGACGACCCGCTCGGGCCGGAAGGTGGCCGACCAGGAGAACTCCTCGGGGATGTCGGGGCACAGCACGTGGCGGAGCGACGGCACCTCCCACCGGAACTCCTGCACGGCGGGCAGGGAGGCGCGGTCGGTCAGCACGGCCGCCACGTCGAGCTGGTCGAGCAGTCCGACCACCCGGGTGGCGGGCCAGGCCGGGTCGAGCGGGACGTAGGAGGCGCCGGCCTTGAGGACCGCGAGCATGCCGACGAGGGCCGAGGCGTCGCGCTCGCCGTGGATGCCGACGGTGGAGCCGCGGCCAAGCCCGAGCTCGCGCAGGAGCCGGGCGAGCCGGTTGGACCGGCGGTCCAGTTCGCCGTGGGTGAGGACCTGCCGGTCGGAGGTCACGATCGCCGGGCGGTCGGGGTACCGCCGGGCGGCCTCGGCGATCAGGCCGGGGATCGTGGCGTCGTCGCGGAACGGCCGCTCGGTCTCGTTCCAGACGCTCCAGGGGGCGTACGGAGCGGAGAGCGGCGGGGCGGACCGCGGCGGGGCGGACTGCGGCGGGGCGCTCACGTGGCCCCTGCCGGGGAGAGCTCGTGGGCCGCCAGGGCGCCGGCCAGTTCGTCCACCGTGGGGTGGGCGAAGAACATGCGGAGCGGCAGGCGCACGCCGAGCAGGGCCCCGAGCGCGGCCATGATGCCGGCCACCAGCAGGGAGTTCCCGCCGGCCTCGAAGAAGTCCTCGTCGTCGCCGAAGTCGTCGTGTTCCAGCGCGTCGGCCCACTGGGTCCGCACCTGGGCGCGCAGCAGTTCGAGGTCCGGGCCGTCGTGGCCGGTCCGGCCCGGGCTCACCACCCCGACCGATCCTGAGTTGTCCACCGCTGTCTCCTGCGTTCTCTCTCGGGGCTCTGCTTCGTCCCGCCGCCGCGTCGGCGGCGGATTCCGTCGTCGTGGGGGGGGGGGGGGCCCCCCCGCCCCCGGGGGGGGCCCGGGGGGGGCCGGCCGGGGGGGGGCGCGGGTTTGAAGGAAAAAAAAAAAAGTTAAGAAAGGGTTTCGCCGGAGGGG